>CAMBUL010000071.1 GCA_945871065.1 Chthoniobacter flavus
ATGCAGAGCTGCGTTATCTTCACCACCGCCTATGCGCAATTTGCCATCCGTGCTTTCGAAGTGGGTGCCGTGGACTACCTGCTCAAGCCGGTCGAGGAAGACCGCTGCCGGCGGGCCATCGAGCGGGCGCGGGAAATCCTCCGGCGGCAGCATGGCGAGAGGCAAAACGGCACGCTGGAAATCGAGGAACGCGGACGCCACGTGCACGTGGCTGTGGATTCCATCCGTCTGCTCAAGGCCGACGGCAACTACATTGAAGTCGTCCATGAGCGAGGCCGCGGCCTGGTGCGCCGCACCCTCGAGGGTCTACTCGCCGAGTGGCCGAACGACGGGTTGATCCGGCTCAACCGCCACCAAGCCGTACACCCGTCCGCGGTGCAAGCCTGGAGCGGCAGCGGGCAACGCGGGCTCCGGCTCATGATGCATGACGGCACCGAATTGTCCGTCTCGCGCCGCCGCGCCACTGAGGTAATGAAGCGCATCCGACGCACCGTCGCACCGCAGGTTACCGGGTGAAGCGAAGAGGTTATTCTTGCCGCCCGCCGCTGCTTGGTGACAATGATATCCGTTTGCGGCGCGGGTCAGGAGCCTTCGTCCCGACCAATCATCATGGCTAATACAATCCTTGTCGGCGCCCAGTGGGGCGACGAAGGCAAAGGCAAGATCATCGATTACCTCACCGACGGGGCCGATGCCGTCGTCCGCACCCAAGGCGGCAACAACGCCGGCCACACTATCGTGCACGGCAAAAGGAAGTTCGTCCTCCACCTCATCCCCAGCGGCATCCTGCGGCGCGGCAAAACGTGCGTCATTGCCAACGGCGTCGTGGTCGACCCGCTCGCCCTCGTCACCGAAATCACCGGCCTGCGCAAACAAGGAATCCCCGTGGGAAAAAACCTCCTGCTCAGCGATGGCGCCCACCTCGTCATGCCCTGGCACCGCGCCTTGGACGAAGCCCGCGAACAGCGCAAAGGGAAAAACAAAATCGGCACGACCAAGCGGGGCATCGGTCCCGCCTACGGCGACAAAGCGGCGCGCACCGGACTGCGGGTCGGCGATCTGCTGGACCCCAAGGAGTTCACCGAAAAATTCAAAGCACGTCTGCGCGAGAACAATGCCGTCCTGCGCTCACTCGGCGCGAAACCCGTCCCGTTGCAACCTTCGCTCCGCCATTACCTCGCCGCGGCCAAAACACTGCGTCCATTCGTCACCAATACGGTTGTCTGGCTCCATGGCGTCATGGCCCGCGGACGCGGCCTCCTCTTCGAAGGAGCCCAGGGCACTTACCTCGACCTCGACCACGGCACGTATCCCTTCGTCACCAGTTCGAACACCACGGCCGGCGGCGCCTGCACCGGTTCCGGCGTGCCGCCGCACCGGATGGACAAGGTCATCGGGGTGATGAAGGCCTACACCACACGCGTCGGCGAAGGACCGTTTCCGACCGAGAACGAAGACATCTCCGATCTCCTCCATGGCATGGGCCGCGAATACGGGGCGACCACCGGGCGCGCGCGACGCTGCGGATGGTTCGACGCCGTGGCCACCCGTTATGCCGCGATGATCAACGGCATCGATGAACTGGCCATCACCAATCTCGACGGACTCGACCACGTCCCGGTGATCAAAGTTTGCACCGCTTACCGACTCGGCGGCAAAACGCTCAAACACCCGCCGACCAGCGCGGCCGACTGGGCCCTTTGCCGTCCGGTCTATCGCACCTTCCGCGGTTGGATGAAGGACACTTCCAAGGCGCGCCGCTTCGGCCAGTTGCCCGCCGCCGCCCGTGTCTACGCCAAGGCCCTCGCGGAATTGACCGGAGCAAAACTTTCCATTGTCAGTATAGGCGCCGCACATGACGAGACCATCCGGCTGTGAGTAACCTCGCCGGAGTTCCTGCCGAAAAAATCCCGCGCCATATCGCCGTCATCATGGACGGCAACGGCCGCTGGGCCCGCGAACGTGGGTTGCCCCGCATCGAAGGGCACCGCCGCGGGTCCGAAGCGGTGCGCACCTGCACCGCCGCATGCATCGAGGCCGGCGTTTCGCACCTCACTCTCTACGCTTTCAGCAAGGAGAACTGGCAACGTCCGCCCGACGAGGTCAAAGCCCTGATGAACCTGCTCGGCCGCTTCCTCGCCGAACGCACGGCTGAAATCATGGAACGCAATATCCGCCTGCGGGCCATCGGCCACCTCGATGATTTGCCCGAAAACACGCGGCGCCGGCTCGATACCGCGATGGAGAAGTCGGCCGGGAATACCGCGATGACTCTTACCCTCGCCCTGAGCTATAGCGCGCGCACCGAGATAACCGACGCGGCGCGCACTATGGCCCGCGAGGTACGTGCCGGGAGCCTCGATCCAGATACCATCACCGAAGAAACCATCGCCTCCCGCCTTTACACCGCGGGCCTCCCCGACCCCGATCTCCTCATCCGCACCTCCGGCGAAATGCGGGTTTCGAACTTCCTCCTCTGGCAGATCAGCTACGCCGAAATCGTGGTCACGCCGAAACTTTGGCCGGAATTCGGCCAAGAGGATCTTTTCGCCGCGATCCGGGAATATGCTGGACGGCACCGGCGTTACGGAGGCATCTGACAGGTTTGCCCATGACCGCGAAGCAGACAGTTCTGGTCGTCGATCCCGATCCCGATTTTCTCGATTGGGCCCGCAGCCAGCTGGCCGCCGAGGATGTCCGCGTCCTTACCGCGGAAAGCTCCGAAGAGGCCTTCAAAATTTTCTGCGCGGAGAATCCCCTCGTTGTCATCACCGAGATGAGGCTCGGCACCCACAGCGGCTTGGAACTGCTCGCCCGTCTGCGCAAGCGTGATGCCAACGCGCTGGTCGTCATCACCGGCGCCCTCGGCACCACGCAAAGCGTCATCGAATCGATGCGCCTCGGCGCCTTCGATTTCGTGCGCAAGGAGCAGTTGCCCTTCAATCTCAAAATCGTGGTCGATACCGCGCTCAATGCCGCTACCGAAATGCGCCTGGCCAAACCTTTCGAACCCACCCTCAGCCTCGAGCAGCACCAGGACAGCATCGTCGGTCAGTCCGCCGCCATGCAGGAGGTTTTCAAAATGGTCGGCCGCATCTCGAACAGCGATGCCGCCGTCATGATCACCGGCGAAAGCGGTTCGGGGAAGGAACTCGTGGCCCGGGCCATCCACCAATACAGCGCCCGGCACGACCGTCCGTTCCTTGCCATCAATTGCGCGGCCATCCCGGAAAACCTCCTCGAAAGCGAACTCTTCGGTCACGAAAAAGGTTCCTTCACCGGGGCCAGCGCCCAACGGGTCGGCCGCTTCGAGCAGTGCGACGGCGGCACCCTCTTTCTCGATGAGATCGGCGACATGCCGCTCTCCATCCAGAGCAAACTCCTGCGCGTCCTGCAGGACGGGACGTTCTCCCGCGTCGGCGGCAACCAGACCATCCAGACCGACGTTCGCATCGTCGCCGCGACGAACAAGAACCTCGAGGCCGAGGTGGCCGAAAAAAAGTTCCGTGAGGATCTTTTTTACCGGCTTAATGTCGTCCGCCTGCACCTCCCGCCGCTGCGCAGCCGCAAGGAGGACATCCGTCTTCTCGCCGAATATTTCCTCAAGCGCATTGCGACCCAAAAACTCAAACCGCAGCTCCAGCTGAGCAAGGAATCGGTCGAGTTGCTCGAGAACCATCCTTGGCCGGGCAACGTCCGTGAATTGGAAAACACCATCCAGCGGGCCGCCGTCCTCTCGACCAGCGACGTCCTCCTGCCCAAAGACCTTCCGCTGGGACAAGCCGCCACCGCGCCACCCGGCGAAGCTGTGGATGCTCTCCCCGCACCGGCCAATCTCGACGAGGCCGCCCGCGTCCTTTTCGCAGCGGCCGCTGCGCAGCCCGGGCTCGAACTTCTCCCTTGGCTCGAGCAGGAATTCACCCGCCGCGCCATGGAATCCACGGGGAACAACCAGCTGCGTGCGGCCAAGCTTCTCGGCATCACCCGCGCCACTCTGCGCAAACGCCTCGAGCATTTGCGCGGCGCCCTCGCGTGAAAAGCGCCCCGCGCGCCTGGCTCCGAAGCGACGGCTCATGGCAGCC
Organism: Chthoniobacter flavus; assembly: GCA_945871065.1. GTDB lineage: Bacteria > Verrucomicrobiota > Verrucomicrobiia > Chthoniobacterales > JACTMZ01 > JACTMZ01. The sequence goes on from CAMBUL010000071.1 coordinate 4,083, forward strand.
GGATGCCACCCTTCCCCTGACCGACCGCGGTGCGCGCTACGGCATGTCCGTCTTTGAAACCATCGGCATTCGCGCGGGCCAGCCGCTTCTCCTGGCCGAACATCTCGCCCTGCTTGCCGCAAGCGCTGCGGACCTCCTCGGCACAACCTTGCTCGAAATTCAACTGCCTGCCTTGGCCCCCGACGCCACCGGTATCCTCCGCCTCTACTTCACCGCCGGTGACGGAGCTCCCACCGCACCGGTTGGCGAACCGCGGCTCTTCGCCCTTTTCGAACCGCATGATCCCGCCGGCATTCCGGACGAACAAACCGCGCGTTTGCACCCCGAACCGGTCACCCCTTTTGCGCACGGACGAAAAACGGCAAACTACTGGCTAAATTGCGCCGCGCAGACCGCGGCCCGGAAGGCCGGGGGCGATCATGCCCTCCTCGCCGACCACGAAGGGCACCTCCTTTCCGCCGCCTTCGGCAACATCTTCTTCGTCCTTGGCGGCGAACTCTGCACCCCTTCACTCGCCCTCGACGTCCGCGCCGGGGTCATCCGTTCCCGCCTCATGCAAATCCAGACCGTGCGCGAAGTGGAATTTCCCGCCGACCGCCTCCCCGAAGCAAGCGAACTCTTCCTGACCAACAGCCGGCTCGGGGTCATGCCCCTGCAATACGAGGGCATCACCCCCGGCCCCCTCGGCCGCGCCTTGCGTGCGACCCTCCTCCGCGAAAACATCGTGCCGTGAACCACGAGCTTCTTTCCGCCGGCGAGGCCAGTGCCGCCGCGCGGGCCTGGCTCGAGGCCGTCCGCCACGGGGCGCCCGCCGTGGCCGGAGGCGCCGCCGCCCCGGCCCAGCCGTTCCTTGCCGCATGGTTGGCCGCCAATCTGCAGCGGCCGGTCTGCGTGATCTGTGCCGACGTCAAACGTCAGGAAGAATTCCACCACGACCTGCAATTCTGGAACCAACGCGCCCTCTTCGTGCCGGACCTCGAACTGGCCGCCGCTGGCGTGGGCAACCCGGATCCGGAAATGGCCGCCGCCCGCCTCGCCGCACTGCGCGAACTCGACACCGACCCGCCGCCGCTCATCGTGGTCACCGCCGCCGGACTCGATCATCCCGCGCCCTCGCGGCAAAAGTTGGCCGGCGACACCCTCACCCTCCGGCGGGGAGAAGCGCTGCCGCTGGCGGACTTGGTCGCGCAGTTGGACCGCACCGGCTTCACCCGCGTGCCCACGGCCGCGCAACGCGGCCACTACGCCGTGCGCGGCGGCATTGTCGACGTCTTCCCCTGGCAAACCATCCTGCCTTTGCGCCTCGAATTTTTCGGCGATGAGATTGAATCTATCCGCTCCTTCGATCCCGACTCCCAGCGCTCGGTCGAAACACTCGAAAGCGGCGAACTTGGCCTCGGGGACGGTGGCGGGGCGGATGACGCCACCTTGCGCGCGCACTTTGCTCCCGACACGCTTTTCCTCTCGATCGAAGACGCGGCCCCCGAAGCGCCGGCCCGGCTGCATTCCGGCCCCGTGCTGGCCGACGACGAAGACCTCGACATCCTCGCCACCGATCACCCACTCGGGGATTTCGCCGCGGGGGACATCGTTCTTCTCGAGCAACGCCGCCGCGATCTTTTCCGCCAGATCGCGCAATGGCAGGCCGACGGATGGACGGTACGCATCGTCTGCGCCAACGAAGGCGAGGCGACCCGGTTGCGCGAGTTGGCCGCATCCGGGGAGATCACCCCGCGCGAACTGCCCGTGCTCTTCGGCACCCTGACCCGCGGATTCACCCTGCCGGAAGCCAAACTGGCCCTGCTCACCGATGCCGAACTCTTTGGCCGCGCCGCCAGCCTCGAACAACGCCGGGGCGGATGGGCCCGCGCCCGCGCCGCCCTCGCGCGCCAGACTTTGCGCTTCGACGATTTCGAGACCGACGACCTCGTGGTCCATCTTGACTACGGGATCGCGCGATACCGCGGGCTGCAGGTCTTGCCCGGACAAGAGGACGCCGGTGAAGTCCTCACGCTGGAATTTGCCCGCGGGTCGAAGCTCTACGTGCCGCTCGAACAGGGGTGGAAAGTTTCCCGTTATGTCGGGGTCGGTCGGAAAAATCCCGCGCTGAGCGAACTCGGGGACGGCCGCTGGCAACGCGCGCGGAGCAAAGCGGAAAAGTCCGTCCTCGTTTACGCCGAGAAACTCCTCCGCGTGCAGGCCGAGCGGGAACTCGAGACCGGCGTCGTCTTTCCCCCGGACAACACTTGGCAACGCGAATTCGAAGACTCCTTCCCCTTCGACGAAACCCCCGACCAACTCCGCGCCATCATCGACGCCAAAACCGACATGGAATCGACCAAGCCGATGGACCGCCTCATCTGCGGCGACGTCGGCTTCGGCAAAACCGAAGTCGCCATCCGCGCCGCCTTCAAAGCCGTCATGGGCGGCCGGCAAGTCGCCCTGCTCGCCCCCACCACCGTGCTCGCCCAACAACACTGGCAGACCCTGCGCGAACGGATGTCCGACTACCCCATCACCGTAGGATTGCTCAGCCGCTTCCGCACGGTCAAACAGCAAAAACAGACGCTGGCCGGACTGCGCGACGGCAGTGTCGACATCGTGGTCGGCACCCACCGCCTGCTCGGCAAAGATGTCTCGTTCAAAAACCTCGGACTCGTCGTGGTCGACGAGGAACAGCGGTTCGGCGTATTGCACAAGGAACGGCTCAAAGAAAACTTCCGCGGCGTCGACGTTCTCACCCTCTCGGCCACCCCCATCCCGCGTACTCTCTATCTTTCGCTCCTCGGGGCGCGCGACATGAGCACGATCGAGACGCCGCCGGCCAACCGCATTCCGATCGAGACCGTCATCTGCGGCTATGACGAACGCCTCATCCGCGACGCCATCCAACGCGAGCTGACCCGCGGCGGTCAGGTCTATTTCCTGCACAACCGGGTCAAATCCATCGGCCTCCTCGAAAAGCGCCTCAAGGAACTCCTGCCCCGCGCACGCATCCTGACCGGACACGGACAAATGCCCGAGGAGGAACTTGAAGACATCATGGCCACCTTTGTCGCCGGCCAGGCCGACATCCTGCTCTGCACCACGATCATTGAAAGCGGTCTCGATATTCCCAACGCCAACACCATCATCATCGACCGCGCCGACCGCTTCGGCCTGGCCGACCTATACCAATTGCGCGGACGCGTCGGACGCTCCAATCACAAGGCCTACGCTTATCTTCTCCTGCCGCGCGACATGATGGGCGCGGGCGAAGCGCGCCAGCGCATCGCCGCCATCCGCCAATATTCCAGCCTCGGCGCCGGATTCCGCGTCGCCATGCGCGACCTGGAAATCCGCGGCGCCGGCAACATCCTCGGCACCGAACAAAGCGGGCACATCCTTGCCATCGGTTTCGAATTTTATTGCCGCCTGCTCAAAGCGGCGGTGGCCAAGCTCAAAGGCGAAAGGGCTCCCGGCCGGCCGGACATCAAGGTCAACCTCGACTTCATCGCGCCAGACCCCGCGACGGCCCGCGGCGGACAACTTCCCTCCTGGATCCCGCCCGATTACATTGCCGAGCCGAAGGAACGCATCGCCGCCCACCGCGCCCTGGCCGAGACGGAAACCCTCGCCGGGCTCGACCAGCTGAAAAACCAGTGGCGCGACCGCTATGGGCGCCTCCCGCCCCCCGCCCGCAATCTCCTCAAGACCGCCGCAGTCCGTCTGCGCGCCGCCGCGGCGAACATCGACCTGATCGAGACAGAGGGAAAAGTCCTCCGCTTCCGCCGGGGGGGGGATTTTATCATGATCGGCCACCGCCACCCCCGGCTGGACTCCGAAGATCCCGCCTTGAAATTGCGCCAGATTCTTACACTCTTGCAACAGTTGTGATCACCGTTGTCCGCTTCCTGCCGGGTGCCCTTGCCCTCACCCTTGTTCTACTCCCGCTCACCGCCCCGGGTCAGCAGCGCGACCGGCTGGTCGACGGCATTGCCGCGGTGGTCAATTCGAACGCCATCACTTTCGGCCAAGTCCGCGAACTCCTCATGTTCCGCCAGCGGTCCCTCTCCGAAATGTATCAGGGAGACGAACTGCGCGCCAAAATGAAGGAGTCACAAGACGCCGCGCTGAAGGACCTCATCGACCGCCAGCTCATCATCGATTACTTCAACACCGAAGGTTTCCAAATTCCGGCCTACGTGGTCGAAGACCGCGTCAACACCATCATCCGCGAGGAATTCGGCGGCGACCGCCAGGCATTTATCCGCACCCTCAAAGCCCAGGGCTTCAGCCTCGGACGCTTCCGCGAAATTGAACGCGACAAAATCGTGGTGCAAGCGATGCGGCAGCGCGCCGTGCGGTCCGACTTCATTATCTCGCCCGACAAAGTCGACGCTTACTACCGCAAGAACCTCAAACAGTATTCCACCCAAGCGGAAATCAAGCTCAACATGATCGTCCTGCGGCCCGAATTCGACGGATCGGACAACCCGGTCGAAGCCAAACGCGCTATGGCCAAAGAAATACGCGAAAAACTGGCCAGCGGCGGCGATTTTGCCGGCATGGCCCAAATGTATTCGGATGACAGCACGGCCGACTTCGGCGGTGATTGGGGGTGGGTCGACGAGAACACACTCACCGGATCGCTGAACAAAATCGCCTTCGACCTCGAACCGGGAACGCTGAGCGAGGCCATCCAAGTCGGGGACACCTTTTACATCATGCGGGTCGAAGCCAAAAAGCCGGCCGTGGTGCAGCCCCTCTCGGAAGTACGCGAGGAAATCACCAAGAAGCTGATCGAGGAAGAACGCATCCGCATGCAGGACCGCTGGATCGCCACCCTTCGCGAGAAAGCTTACGTCAAAATCTACTAAGCGTGCCCGCGCGTCCCGTTCTCGGAATCACCACCGGCGATCCGGCCGGGATCGGACCGGAACTCATCACCCGCTGCCTGGCAGACCCCGGACTGCCCGGCGGCATCGACTTCCGTCTCATCGGTCGCGCCAATGGACATCCCCACGGGCAACCGACACCCGCTTCCGCGCAGGCCGCGTGGGATGCCCTCGAGGAAGCCGCGCAGCTTCTGCAGGACGGCACCATTCAGGGCGTCGTCACTGGCCCGGTCCACAAAGCCTCCCTCCACGCCCTCGGTTTTCCTTTCCCGGGGCAAACCGAATTCTTCGCCACCCGCGCCGGGGTGGAAAATTTCGCCATGTGCCTGACCGGCGGACCGCTCACCGTGGTCCTAGCCACCGCGCACCTGCCCCTGCGTGAGGTGCCGCACTTGCTCCGCACGGAGGAAATCATCCGCACCGGGAAACTGCTCCACGGTTTTCTGCAACGGCGCCTCGGACGCGCGCCCCGCATTGCGGTAGCCGGACTCAATCCCCACGCCGGTGAAAACGGACAATTCGGCCAGGAGGAAAAACTCCTCATCGCCCCCGCCATCGAACAACTCGCCCGCGAGGGTGACTTCACCGGCCCGCACTCGCCGGACACCGTTTTCCATCGCGCCATGACCGGGGAATTCGACGGCGTCCTCTGCATGTATCACGACCAGGGATTGATCCCGCTCAAACTCCTCGCCTTCGACACCGGCGTGAACGTGACCCTTGGTCTGCCCCACCCCCGCACCAGTCCCGACCACGGCACCGCCTTCGACCTGGCCGGCACCGGCCGCGCCAACCACCAAAGCATGCTCGCCGCGATCCAACTCGCGTCAGAGCTGCTTTGACCGCAGTCGGTGGATCGCGCCGTCCCGGCGCGATAACCTCACGAAATGGCGATGGAACCTCGCGATCCACCAACTCCCTCAACCTTCAAATCATATACTCGGGCCCGCCCGACAGCTCGTGCAGACCGCACTCGCGCTTTAGTCCGCTAAAACGCGTGTCCTCGGCTTTCATCCCGTCGGCATACCGCACCGTGCTGTGCGTGTCGCCGATGCTGATGTAACCCTGTTCCCAGAGCGGATGATAAGGCAGACCGTGCTCGCGGAGGTATTCGCCCACTTGCCGGTCGGTCCAGTCGACGATCGGATGAATTTTGAGCACCCGGTTCTGGCGTTTGATCACGGGCAAATCTTCGCGGGTCGAGGCATGCTCGCGGCGCAGTCCGGCCATCCAAACGCTGGCCCCCAGTTCCTGCAGCGCACGGTTCATCGGCTCGACTTTGTTCAAGCGACCGTATTTCTCGAGCCCCTCGACCCCCTGCTCCCAAAGTTTTCCGTAAAGCGCCTCCTGACGCGCCGCGGTCAGCAAAGGCGAATAGACCTTCAAATTTAGCCCCAGCTTTTCCGTCAACTCGGCGGCAAACCGGTAAGTCTCGGCAAAAAGATAGCCGGTATCGACAAAGACGATGGGAATCTGCGGGTCGACCCGCGTGACCAGATGGAGCATGACGGCCGCCTGCACCCCAAAGCTCGTGCTCAGCGCGGCATGACCACGGAACTCCTCGAGCGCCCAGCGCACCCGCTCCGCGGCGGATTGTCCCCCGAGATCGCGGTTCCAGACCGCGACTTGGGCATCGTCAAATTCGGGCTGGAGCGGCTTGGTCAT
>CAMBUL010000072.1 GCA_945871065.1 Chthoniobacter flavus
CTTGGTCTCCGCCATCCTCATGGAAATCTCCGAAGCCTGGGAAACTTCCACAGCTTACCTCAGCCCAGAACTGCTCAAATAATCCTCAACCATAACAACCAACCACATCACCCAATTCCACTTTTACAGAAAAACTGTTGCTTAACCCCCGCGGCACCCGCGGATCCATCCACAAGTCGATCGCAGGCACCAACACCCCGCCGCGATACGCCACCTCAATCACTTTGGGATCCTCCCCGGTGGCCATAACCTTGCTGGAAACTCGTCCCCATGCAGGTATGCTGGACCAACGACGCCCCAGTGGCGCTGCTTATCATGTCCGTTCCGCAAAGCACCATCGCCATAGTTTACGACTACGACCAGACCCTGAGCCCGAATTATATGCAGGAAGAAGCAATTTTTCCGCACTTCGGGATCGACGGACGGCAATTCTGGCAGCGCTGCGGCGATCTCGTGCAAAAACACGGCTTCGAGCACGAATTGGCCTACATGAAGGCACTTCTCGACTACCTCGAGCCGGACCGCCCGACCAACGCCCAACTCCGCGAACTCGGGGCCAAGCTCAGCTTCTTTCCCGGCATCCCGCAAATGTTCGAGGAATTCAAATCCGGGCTCCTCAGCCCCGAGCATCAAGCTCACGGCATCGGCGTCGAGCACTACATTGTCAGCTCCGGACTGAAAGAACTTATCGTGGGCAGCCGCATCGAACCTTATGTGCGGAAAATTTTCGGCTGCGAATACGCGGAGGATGACGAAGGACATATCACCTTCCCCAAGCGCGTCATCAGCCACACCCAAAAGACACAGTTTCTCTTCCGTATCAACAAGGGCATGCTCGACCTCTCGCAGGACGTCAACGATCACATGCCGCCCGAACTGCGTCCTGTCCCGTTCCAGAACATGATCTATGTCGGCGACGGACCGACCGATGTCCCCTGCTTTACCGTGATGAAACAAACCGGCGGCCGCGCCATCGCGGTTTACAATCCGGAGGACAAGTCGCGGGTTAGCTTCAAGAAGAGCTATCAACTCACCGCCCACGCCGACCGGGTCAAGCACATCGCCCCCGCCGATTACCGCCCGGGCAGCCACCTGCGCCTTCTCCTCGAGGAAATGATCATGGAAATCGCCGGCAGCATCGTGGAAGGCCGCCGCGAAGACCTCGAAGCCGCCACCGTCCGCGCGCCGAAGCATTAATGTCGCGGCGGCATTTGCCTCAGCCGGATCGATGCAGAAGCCATCAGGCCGCAAACTGAGCCATCAGGAAGCTTCCGCGAAGGAGCGGGCCCACTATTCGGTGAAGCCTTTGCAACGGCGGTTGGAAAAGTAGAAGCGGCGGCCCCGCCGCCGGGGCGGCGCCACTACAGTCTCGAGCCTTGTCCGTCTCCCTTCGCGGCCCCTTGACACACTTGGTCATCTTGACCAAGTTGACTCTGTGCAAGCGACCATCCATGAAGCCAAAGCGCGGCTGTCCGAACTGATCGAGACTGTTGAAAATGGCGGCGAGGTGGTGATCGCCCGCCGCAAGCAACCCGTGGCCCGCCTCGTGGCCACCAAGCACCGCAAGCGCAGCCGCATCGGCGTGTTGGCCGGTCGCCCGTTCCGGATGGGCCGGGACTTTGACGACACCCAAGCCACCGAGCGTCTGGCCAAGGTCTTCGGCGTGCCGAAGCAGTGAAGCCCACGACGGCCCATGCGTGGCTGCTCGATACGCACGCTATGCTGTGGATGCTCTACGACGACAAACGCCTGCCCGCTTCCGCGCGGCGGTTGATCAACGGCGAGCTGCCAGTCTATTACTCGACGGTCAGCTTCTGGGAAATCGCCCTGAAACGCGGCGGCAAAGGCTTCGACTTCGCCATCGAAGACGATTGGGACATCCTCCTGCCCCGCGCCCTCAAGCAGTCCGACGTCCTGCGCCTTGATCTCGAGGCCTTCGACTGCCGGCGCATGGAAAGGCTGCCCTTGTATCATCGGGATCCGTTCGACCGCATGCTTGTCGCCCAAGCCGTGCAGCGACGCTTCGGTATCATCTCGCGCGATCCCGTTCTCGATCGCTACGACATTCTGCGCGGGTGGTAACCCACTTCTTCTCGTCGTGGCCAAGCGATCATCAGCGTCTGCGGAAGATGATTTTTTGCCGGTACACCGGCAAAAAATTTCCGTTCCAATCCTGCCGTTATCTTCTTCCATTTGCCTGAGGGCTGTCTCTAAGACTCGGCTGTGGCTAAATAAACTCCGTGTCCGCCTCCCTCCGCCGCAACCTTCCGCTCTTCATTGCCTTCCGCGTCCTCTTTCACGCGCGGTTTTATTATCCGGTCATCGGCGTCCTCTTCCTTGATCTCGGACTGACCCTGGAGCAATACGCCCTGCTCAATGTCATCTGGGCCGTGGTCATCATCGTCTTGGAAATTCCTTCCGGTGCGCTGGCCGACGTGATCGGACGCAAGCGCGTCATCGTACTCGCCGCCGTACTCATGGTCGTGGAAATGGCTGTCTTCGCCTTTGCGCCGCGCGGCGCATGGCTTTTCTCCTTCCTCGTGCTCAATCGCATCCTCAGCGGCGCGGCCGAAGCCTGTGCCAGCGGTGCCGACGAAGCTTTGGCTTATGATTCCCTGCCGGAGGGCGATCGCCAAACCACCTGGCCGCGTGTCCTCGAGTCGCTCATGCGCTGGAAATCCGGCGGCTTTTTCCTCGCCATGGTCAGCGGCGCCGCGCTCTTCGACCAAGGCCTGGTCGTCTCGCTCTTCAGTTGGACCGGTTGGACGCCCGACGCCGGCGCCACCGTGCGCTGGCCGGTCTACGCCACCCTCGTCACGTCGGTCCTCTGCCTGCTCGTTGCCTTGAATTTCCGCGAACCGCCCATGGCCCAGCCCATCGGCCGTCATGCCACCGGGCGCGCCTGGCAAAACGTGATCGAAGGTGCCGTCCACGTCTTCACTTCCCGCCGCATCCTCTTCCTCATGGTGGCCGCCCTCCTCATCGACAGCTTCGTGCGGATCTTTCTGACCTTCGCCAGCAATTACTACCGGCTGATCGAGTTGCCTCCGTTCGTCAATGGCATGCTCGGTTCCACTCTCGCCCTCCTCGGCTTCGCCGTCGCCCCGGTGGCCAAACACATGACCGCCCGGCTCGGGGTGGTCGCCAATTACACCATTGTCGCGGCGTTCGTGCTTGTCGGGTTGACCGGCACCGCCTTGGCCGTGCCGTATTGGGGCGCTTGGGTCGTCATTCCCCTCGGCCTCTCCATGTCCGCCTTGCAGTTCTTCACCTCAAACTATCTCAACCTCTGGACCGAATCCCACGTGCGTGCCACCGTGCTCAGTTTCCGCGGCGTGGCCTTCAACCTCGGCTATGCTCTCGCGGGAATTCTCTTCGCCCAGCTCACCGCCCACCTCCGCACCACGCACCCCGGAGCGGGAGAGAACACCATCTTCAGCATGGCCCTGCCCTGGTTGCCCGCCGGCTTTCTCGGCTGCGGCATTGCTCTCTGGGTGGCCCTGCGACTGGCCAGTCGAAGCAATCGCGGATAAAACATACCCGTCCGTGGCATTTTACCCTTCTGCCGGTGCTCTGCGGCTGGTAAGCAGATTGCACTGTGGCGAACAACGACCGAGGCAGGGCACAAATCGCAGGCGCTTTGTCCAATCACCGCCGCATCGAGATGATCCGGTTGCTCCAAGCGCGCGGATCGCTCTGCGTCAACGAGGTGGCCCATGAATGCCGTATCGACGTGGCCACGGCTTCCGAACACGCCAAGAAATTGCATGAGGCGGGCCTGATCAAAAAACGCGCGGAGGGCCGCAAGGTCCACTTGCACCCCACCCGGCGCGCGGCCACGCTGCTCGACACCATCGACCTGCTTTGGGAGTCGCCTGCCGATTGATGCTCCGGCGCGGCGGATTTCGAGCGTGAGCAAAACTTCCGGTCCTGCGTCCGAGGTCGCGCCATTGCCCTGGGACTCCCCCTTGGCTGCCTTGCCCCGTCTGACCCCGGCCCGCCTCCGCGCGTTGCATGGGGCCGGTTTGCAAACCGTGCATGATCTCATCCGCCACTATCCGCGACGCCACGAGGACCGCCGGAAGTTTCCCGCCTTTCCCACCGACGCCACGCCCGAACCCTTGTGCCTCCGCGGCACGGTGCAATCGGTCCGGTCCACCTATTTCGGACGGCGCAGCCAATTCACCCTCGTGCTGGCCGAGAAATCCGGACGCGTTCCCGCCGCCACCGTGCAATGCCGATGGTTCAACCTCCGTTACCTTTCCAAAATTCTCCAAGCCGGACAGGACCTGGTCATCCACGGCCGACCGCGCGCCCTGAAAAAAGGCGGACTAGTCTTCGATCACCCCGACTTCGAAGTCCTTGAGAGCGATGCTCCGGACAGCGCCCTCATCCACCTCAACCGCATCACTCCGGTCCATCCGTCGATCGGAATCTGGAGTCCCCGCGCCCTGCGCCGCCTTATTTTCGAAACCCTCGGGCAACTCTCCGGCGAAGACGTCCCGCAACTCTGGCCAGCCGACCGCAACCTGACCACGACCGCCGCTCTCCGCGCCATCCACTTTCCCGAGTCGGAGGACGAATTCGAGGCGGCCCGTACCCACCTCGCCCGCGAAGAACTCTTCGAAATGCAATGCGTGCTCGCCCGTCAGCGGGCGCGTCAAACCGGCGGCCGCGCCCCCGTCATCCCGCGAAAAAGCAAACTCCTCGCCCGATTCCTCAAAGCCCTGCCCTTCGACCTCACCACCGCGCAAAAGCGCGTGCTCACCCACATCTTTGACGACCTCGCGACCGGATATCCGATGAACCGCCTCCTCCACGGCGATGTGGGCAGCGGAAAAACCGTGGTCGCCGCCACCGCCATGCTCGGCGCCATCGCGGCGGGACACTCCGCCGCGCTGATGGCCCCCACCCAAGTGCTGGCCCACCAGCATTACGACAATTTCCGCAAACTGTTCGAACCGCTCGGTGTCCCCGTCGTCCTCCGCACCGCCGCCCGCCAAGAAAAATCCGGCACGGCCGGTCCGCGCATCGTCATCGGCACGCACGCCCTGCTCTTCGCCCCGCAAACCGTCGGCCGCCCCGCTCTCGTCGTGATTGACGAGCAGCACAAATTCGGGGTGCGCCAGCGGGCCAAACTTTCCGCACAAAAACCGCACCCGCACGTCCTCGTCATGTCGGCCACCCCCATCCCCCGCACCCTTGCCCTCACCCTTTACGGGGACCTTGATTTGTCCCTGCTCGACGAAATGCCGCCCGGACGCCTTCCCATCCGCACGCTGGTCCGCGCGCCGGAAAAACTCGGCGAGGCCGCCGCATTTCTCCGGCAAAAACTCGACGAAGGACGCCAAGCCTACTTGGTCTATCCGGTAATCGAAGAGGGCGTGCGCACCGGTTTGAAAGCCGCCACCGCAGAGTACGCGCGATGGAGCGAACGCCTCGCCCCGCACTCCTGCGCCCTGCTGCACGGACGGCTCAAGGCGGACGAAAAAGATGTCATCATGGCCAGCTTCCGCGCCGGGGAAACCCGCGTACTGGTTAGCACCACAGTGATCGAAGTCGGCATCGACGTGGCCAACGCCACCGTGCTGCTGGTCGAAAATGCCGAACGCTTCGGCTTGGCCCAACTGCACCAGTTGCGCGGACGCGTCGGCCGCGGCGCGGACCAATCCTGGTGCATCCTGCTGGCCGGCGAAGATGCCGGGGACAAAATCGAGCGCTTGAAAATCCTCGAGGAAGCCTCGGACGGCTTTTCCATCGCCGAGGCCGACCTTGAGCTGCGTGGGCCCGGCGATCTCCTTGGCACCGCGCAGACCGGCCTGCCCCCCGTCCGCTTGGCCAAGCTGCCCCGCGACCTCCCCCTGCTCGAAGAAGCCCGCTCCGCCGCACAAAAACTCATGGCGCACGATCCGGAGCTCGCAGCTCACCCGGCACTGCGGGCACGCCTCGGATTTTGGGAAAAACAACTCTTCGCTGGCGTCGCTTAAAGACCCCGCATCTCCCCTGCCCGGAAAACAAAGTCATCGAGAACAAAACGCTGGGCTCGAATGGTTAGCATACTATTAGAGCGGTTTCGGAAAAGTCGTAGCCACGGATAGAAGAAGATGGAAGAGGATGATTTTGCACCGGCACACCGGCGCAAAAAACTTCCGGTCGTTGATCCGGGTGCCAGTCTACTGAAGCCCCCCCCCTCTGTCTGTTCGTTGATTTCCCCGAGAAGCAAACGAAGTTGCGCCGGTGTCAGCCGGCACAACTTTCTTCGGCTCATCCTCCCTTATCCTCCCCAATCCGTGGCTCCATGTTTTTTCAAACCTATTTCATGGATATTCTGCAGAACGACAATGGGTTGTTCTGGACCCCCGAGAGATCCTTTCCGACCCGACTGAAGCTCCCGCTCTCCCTTCCCTCGGGGCGCACTTTCCCACCTTTTGCCGCAAAGAAGAGCCTGCCCCTCAAGTTGTCGGGCTGGCGGTTGGCTCCGGTTCCGCCGGGGCCGCCGGAGATGGTTGGCCGGCGGGGGATGCCGCGGGATTAGGCGTCGGCGTCGGGACAGCTATGGGTGTGGGCGTCGGCGTGGGCGTGGGCCAAGGCGGGACGATGTCTTCCCAGCGGTGCAGCGGTGCATTGGGCACACCGATTTCGGCCATCAAATCGGTGCAGCGCTGGTGCCACTTTTCGAGATCGGGCACCGATCTCTTGTCCTCCGCCGAACCGGGGAAGACCAGATAAGTCACGGCCAGATCGCTGACCGGACGCGCCAGCGGCGTTCCCGTTTTCCGGATCTCATCGCAAAGACGCAGCGAGGCCTCGCCCATTTTGTAAGAGGGACCGGCATCACCGACCATGGACGGATACATTTTGTCCCCGTGGATGACGACCGCATAGTCACCGACCTTGGGCACGTCGGCACCTTCGCCCCGCAACATGAACCCGGGCAGCACAATGGTCGGGTCGGTTTTGCTGACCAGAAAACTCGCACTTTTCATATCGGCTATCTGGCGTTTGGACGCCGCGATGCGCTCGGTCAACTCCTGCCGCCGCACCACCTTCGTCTCGGGCTTGGCCAATTCCGCCTCCGCCTCGGCCATGCGCTCCTCGAACCTTTTGAGGAAAGGATTCGGACGGTCCGTCGTCTTCGGCCAACGGTAACTGGTCTGCGCCTGGAAGAACTGCCCCGAGCCATCCACCTCGACATTCCGGTCGCCATCGGAGCCATCCACATTCACGTCCATATCACCCTGCACGAAGAGTGCGCGCCTTCCGGTCTCGGCATGCTTGAGCTGCAGAATGGTGTCGCAATCGTAAAAATTATGACGCGAAAGGATCTGCTCGATTTTTTCCAAACGCCCTTTCAGCCAATCGAGCTTCAGGTCATAAATTTTCCCGTAATCCGGCGAAACCCGCGCGGATTCCAGCAAGATCGGCAGCGACGGCAATAATCCGGGCAGACGCGCATTGGCCACCTGCACATCTTCCAACGAGGTCGCCGGGCGCGGGACACGGATTTTGAGGTTCAATTCAAGACGGTAAGAGTTGTCGACCTCACGGTCGCGGGCCGCCGTATCCCCGGGAGACGTCTCGACCTTCCACCGATATTGCAGCCCGTTGAAAATCATCCCGGTCTCCATCGGCTGGCGCGGCACAAAGGGCGTCGGGGTCGGCGTGGGCGACGGCACCGGGGTCGGCATCGGAGTGGGGGTCGGCGTGGGGGTCGGAGGCGGCGGTGGAGGGGCGGACGGACCGCAACCGGCCAGGGCCAAGCCCACCCATGCCATTACTCCGCAACGTCGCCAGGTCATTCCGGTATCACGTCATGCCCGCCGCACCTCTGTCCAGCCGAACCGGAGATTTTTTGCGGGACGCCCGCCACTTTCGTGATATTTTTCCCCCTCAGTCACGGGCTGTGGCTCAGCTTGGTAGAGCGCTTGAATGGGGTTCAAGAGGTCCCGGGTTCAAATCCCGGCAGCCCGATTTTCCGAAACAGCGACAAAAACCATGAACCCGCACTCGGCCATCGACGCGCGCTCGCTCGACATGGACCGGCTCATAGCCCAGCGCCTGAGGGAGAACCCGGCTGTTTTGGACAAAGCGCGCAGTGTTTTGGCGAAATGGATGACATCGTGCGACGCCAGCGTGCGCCCGGTCTTTGAAGAGTGGCGCGCTATTCTGGACGGCCCGATATCGGGAGTATTCGCCGTGCTGGAGGGTGTCGACGAAAGGTCAATGCGCCTGCGCCAATCGAGTCCCTTTTGCGGGATCCTCACCCCGGCCGAGCGCACGGCCATCTTGATGTCATATCGGCATGACCAGAGAGCAGCTTGAGCATATCGTGCGCGCCGCGGCGGCCAATGCCGACACGGATGAAATCGTGGTGGTTGGCAGCCAAGCTCTCCTCGGGTCGGTGCCACAACCAAGGCAAGAGGTCCTTATCCGTTCGATGGAAGCGGATGTTTTTCCGCTTAAATTTCCCGAGCGCTCCATCCTGATCGACGGCGCGATCGGAGAGAAATCCATCTTCCACGAATCGTTCGGTTACTACGCCCATGGCGTAGAGCCCGAAACGGCGATCCTTCCAGAGGGATGGCAAGGCCGGCTCGTTCCGGTGCGCAACGAAAACACACGCGGCTGCACCGGTTGGTGCTTGGATTTGCACGACTTGGCAGTGAGCAAACTCGCCGCGGGCCGCGAGAAAGACATGGAATTCATCCATGGAATGCGGCTTGAGGAACTGATAGACTTGGTAACACTCCGCAACCGGATCAAGGCGACGCCATTCCCAACCTCGGAGCACGCCGAGGCTACAGCGTCCCGCTGCGAGAAACTGCTGCTATCGGGAGAATGAGCGGTCGCCGCGGCAACAGGTCCCGGGTGCAAATCCCGGCAGCCCGATTTTCCGACGCTTGGGAAATCTTCTTCGGTCTGAAGATGTTCGCAAAGCTTGCGGGGTTTCAGAGGTTTTTCAGTTCGCGGGGTGTTCGCGACGGAGTTGATTGACATTCTACTTTTGAGGGTTAGCGTCTCCGGTCGCCCATGCATGCCATCATCGCAATCCTCCTAATCTTAGCGGGGCCTCAGATAACCGTTGCCCAGTCGACGGATTACACCAGCATCTTACAGGCAAATCCCTATTATTACGTCCCACAGGTCAATACTCTAGCATTTCAATCTTCACTCATAAGCTTTGGTCCCTTGCCAGTGGGCGATCAAACGCTCTGGAACTTTACCAGTGCTTACACATCAAATAATTCAACGTATTTTACCGGCACAGCCACCGGTTATATAAATACAACAAACGGATCGACCAGTTCTATCTCAGGAACAATTAATTCCTCGGGTAATGTTTATATCAACTTCATTTCATCTTCAGAAACAAATGTCGGCGTGGGTCAATTTGTGAATGTCGGTGGGGTAAATCAGTTTTTGATGCAGACGCACTCTGGCTCTGCGGCATCGTACGTCAATCACTGGTCTTACATGGCTCCAACCAACTCTTTAAATCAAATCACACTCCAATCAGAATCATCAGTAGCTACTTACCCTACGAATTCCATATGGAATGAGTATTCATGGCTTGCTGGCACTGATTGGAGGTACAATGCCCCGGCTCTCCAAGGAGTTGGTTTGTTTACAATCGCTTCTTATTCTTATAATAATGGATATTTTACAGGCGCAGGACTTGGCGAAAACACGAAACCTTTCGACTTCCTGGGTTCAGTAACTCCCACAGGAGCAATATTGTTCAATTATACGGGTCCTACGGGCGACTATCTTGGCAGCCTTTGGGGGAATATAGAGGGAACGACAATGAATCTCGTGACCTACGATTCCAGCGGAAATCCACTATCTGATGGCACAGCTCAACTAGTCCCCGAACCCTCCACCTACGCACTGCTTCT
>CAMBUL010000073.1 GCA_945871065.1 Chthoniobacter flavus
AGAAAGAGCGGACGTTCCTCGCGCACCGCGAGGAAAGGGGCCAGTTCGTCGGCCCGCAACAAACGTGACGGGGCGTCGGCACAGGCGATGACGATGTCGGCGGTGGCCAGATGATCACGCCAGCGCTCGAATTCCACGGCGCGCCCTCCCAAGGCGGCGGCCAGCGCTTCGGCCCGGCTGAACGTGCGGTTGGCGACGAGAAGTTCCATCAGTCCCCGCGCATGCATGCTCCGCGCGACGTCTTCGCCCGCCTCACCCGCGCCGAGCAGGAGGGCACGGCAGGCGGAAAGATCACCGAGGTCCGAGGAAGCGAGCCGTGCCGCGGCCGAACCAACGGAGACCGCACCGCGGCCGATCTCGGTCTCGCTGCGCACCTGTTTGGCCGCCCGGAAGGCGTGCTGAAAAAGCCGGTTGAGCACCGCGGAAGTATGCCCCGCACCGAAAGCGGCAGCGTAGGCATCCTTGACCTGGCCGAGGATCTCGGTTTCGCCCAGCACCATGGAATCGAGGCCGGCGGCGACGCGGAAAAGATGATGGACCGAGCCTGAACCGGAGAAGCGGGCAAATTCCGCGGCACGACCCGCGCGACGTTGCAGGGCGGCCACCACGGCTTCCATGGCGGCGGCGGGATCCGGCGCCACGCCGTAAACCTCGACGCGATTGCAGGTGGAAAGGAGAACAATTTCCTCGAGCCCGGCGCCCTCGCGCAAACGGCGCAGCACAGCGTCGGCCTGATCGTCACCCACCGCGAAGCATTCGCGCAGCGAAACCGCGGCGGTGTGATGACTCAGGCCGAGAGAGAAGAGATTCATGCGCGGATGGACAGAATAACTACGGGCGGCGCGGCGCGCAAGACGCCCGCATTTGGCTGGCGCGGATCAGGGGTCCGTGCCATCACAAGCCATGCGCCTTGTTCTCCCCGCCGCCTGCGCCGCCCTTGTCCTGGCCGGATGTGCCGCCCCCCGCAAATTGCCGCCTTACGAAAAACCGCTGGCCCCCGCCGCCGTGCAAAACGTGCGCACCACGGCTTACACCCATACCGAGGCCGACCACAAAAAATACGGACGCAAGTCCGCGGCCGGCACCCTCCTGCGCCGCGGCGAGGTCAACAGTGCCGCCGCGGATTGGTCACGCTGGCCGCTCGGCACCGTGTTCCATCTCGTCGAGACGGGCGAAATCTACGAAGTTGATGATTACGGCTGGATGCTGGCCGGCACGAATACCATCGATCTCTACAAACCGACCCGCGCGCGGATGAATCAATGGGGGGTGCGGCGGGTGACGATCGAAATCCTCGAATGGGGCGACCCGCGCCGCAGCTATGCCATGCTCAAACCGCGGCAAAAGCACGCGCATGTCAAACGCATGGTCCGGCAGCTTGAGGACCGGAACGCGTTGTAGACTTCTGCCGCAAACTTCGTTCAACTTGTCCCCGCAGTCCGCTAACGGCGGTAACTTTTTGGTTTGGTTTCCGGCGGTGATCGACCGCCATGACAAAACAGGATCAACCGCGCCCAATGAAAAACCCCTGGTCCGACCCCGCCCGCATCTTCCTCGCGCTCGTTCTCGGCGTCTTCGTCGGTGCCCTCGTCCCCGCCACGGCGGGTCTCGGCACACTGACGACCGGCGCGGTGTTTTCTTTCGTCGGCGACCTCTTCCTCCGCTTGCTCCAAATGGTGGTCGTGCCTCTGGTCGCCACCTCGATCGTGACCAGCGTGGCGCGCTTGGGACGCGACCACGCCTTTGCCCGCCTCGGGGCAAAGACCGCGGGTTATTATGTGCTGACCACCATTTTGGCGTCGCTCGTCGCCCTGGTCATTTTCAACCTCGTCCAACCAGGCAAGGTCGATGCCGAGGTCTCGGCCCAATTGCGGGCCGGGGTTCCCGGCAGCGTGGAAGAAGTGCGCGAGGGCTTGGACGGAAAGTCGACCGGGGACCTGGCCGACGTCATTCGCCGCGCCGTGCCGGTCAATATCCTCGGCGCGGCCTCCGACAACCGGGAAATGCTCGCGGTTATTTTCTTCGCCCTGCTTTTCGGTTTTTTCAGCGGACGACTCCCCGACGGGAAGCGCGAGGCTTTCCTTAACTTCTGGGAAAGCGCCAACGAGGTCATGCTGGCCATCACGCACGCCGTGATGCGCGTCGCACCGTTCGGCATTTTCGCGCTCATTGCCCGCAATGTGCAGGAAAGCGGATCGGCCGCTCTCGGACCGCTCGCCTTGTTTTTCGCCTGCGTGGCCGGCGGATTGCTTTTCCACATGTTCGTCACGCTCGCTGTCCTCATGCGCACCCTCGGCGGGTTCCGTCCGTGGCCCCACTACCGGGCCATGCTCCCGGCCCTGCTCACCGCCTTCTCGACCGCCTCGTCATCCGCCACGCTGCCGGTGACGATGGAGTGCGTGGAGAAAAATGCGGGCGTTTCGCCCCGGGTGGCCGGTTTCACCCTACCGCTGGGGTCGACGGTGAATATGGACGGCACCGCGCTCTACGAGTGCGCGGTCGTCCTCTTCATCGCGCAACTTTACGGCGTCAGCCTCGATTGGACCCAGCAACTCCTCGTCGTGGTGCTCGCCCTGCTTACTTCGATCGGCGTGGCCGGCATCCCCGCAGCCAGCCTGGTGGCCATCGTCATCATCCTGCAGGCCCTCGGCCTGCCGATCGAGGCCATTGCCATTGTTATGGCCACTGACCGCATCCTCGACATGATGCGGACCACGGTGAACGTCTTCGGGGACACCACGGCGGCCGTAGTCATCGCGGCCTCGGAGGGGGAAAAAATCTATCCCCGGGATGCCGCGTGACAATCGGCACGGTCGGGTTATCTTTACCTTGAGTTACGGGGCGTAGCTTAGCTTGGTAGAGCGCCTGGTTTGGGACCAGGAGGTCGCAGGTTCGAATCCTGTCGCCCCGATTTATCCATGGCCATCAATTGGGCCACGGTGACAAACTGGAAATCCCGGGCCAACAACTGATCGAGCACCGGCGGGATAGCGGTGATGGTTGTTTTGTGGATGTCATGACAGAGCAAAACGGCACCCGGCGCGGCGCCGGAGACCAACTCGCGGGTGACCCGCGCACTATTGCGGTATTTCCAATCCAGCGGATCGACCGACCACAAGATGGTGTCATAGCCATACCCGTCGAAAGCCACCTGCCGCACGCGCTCATTGAAGGCGCCGTAGGGCGGACGGAGGTTGGTCATGCGCACGCCAGTCACCTCGAGCGCGATCTCGTGCGTGCGGCGAAGTTCGTCGGCCACCCGCTCGGCGGAAAGACCCGAGAGCGAGGGATGCGACCACGTGTGATTAGCGATCTCGTGGCCCTCGGCAACGATCCGACGGGCGATATCGGGATGTGTTTCGACATTGCGGCCGATGACGTAAAACGTTGCTTTGACCCTCCTTTTGGCCAGCGCGTCGAGCAGCCGCGGGGTGAGGGAACCGTGGGGGCCGTCATCGAAGGTCAGGGCCAGATGCGGCGTGCCGATGGCGGCCGAATAAAAAGGCGGGAGCATGACGGGAGGATTGGTCAGCGGACCCGAAGGCATTCCCATCAGCGGGGTGGCCGGGTGTAAACCGAACTCGCTGCCCATGGAGGCGAGGGTGCGGGCGGCAGGATAAAAGCACGCCCCGAGGGTGAGGGTGCGGAGGAACCGGCGGCGCGAAAGGTGATCCGACGCAGACATCATGAAACTAATAAGCCCAGTCACAACCGGGATGCAACTCGCGACCGGGCTTTTACCAGGCCAGCAGGCTATCCAGCTGCCCGGCCATTTTGCGGAGGTAGGTGCCGACGGGAGTGGGTTCCAGGGGGATCGAGACGGGGATTTCCAGGACGACGGGGATTTCCCCGGTGATATGGAGCGGCTCGGGAAAACCGACCCGCGCCTGCTGCTGGATGGCCAGTTTAAGATCGAGCATTTGATCAACGGGCACCTCGAAGGCCACGGGGACGCGCAACTCTTCGCGCAGGCGGAACTTGACCGGGATGTTCCCCTTGACCTGCAGGGTCTCGGGAAAATGGATTTCCACCTCGTGATCAAGCGGGACGTTTCCCTTGATATTGAGCAAGGGCGCAATACGTTCGATCAGGCGCCATGTCACCGGTTGTTCGAGGTCGATGTCGGCCTTGACCCGGACCCGCGACTTTTCCGTGATGGTCATGGCCGTGACCAAAGGGATTTGTTCGTCGATCTGCAAGTCGAGCGGGACGGTGAGGGTCTCGTCCACCTTGACCTCGAGGCGGATCGGTATTTTGTCGGCCACGTCGAGGGTCAGATCAATCTGCGTCGGTTTGATAATGTTGATCTGCGCGGACAGCGGCAAGGTCTGCCGCACGGTGATGGTGGTCTCGATCGAGGCGTTGCCGAGTTCCTTCATGGCCTCCGACATGTGTCGCAAGCGGTCGGCCGCGACCAGTCGCACCCCGAGCAGCGCACCAAGTGTGGTTAGGCTCAGAACCATCGCGGCCACCGCGAGGAGGACTACGGGTGCTGTTGTTTTCATGAGAGAGCAGCGAAGAGTCCCGCTGCTTTGTGCAGGGTCTCTTCATATTCGGAGCCCGGGTCGGAGTCAGCCACCAATCCGGAACCCACCCCGTAGGTGGCCAAACCGTCGCGCACCACCAGAGTGCGGATCGCAATATTGAAAACCGCGGAGCCGTTGCGGCGGAAAAAGCCGATCGCTCCCGTGTAAATACCCCGCGGCGTGGACTCCAATTCGGCGATGATTTCCCGGGCGCGCTTTTTCGGTGCGCCGGTGATCGATCCGCCAGGATAGCAGGCCCGTAACGCCTGCACCGGAGTGACGTCCGGACGCAACTTGCCCTCCACCTCGGAAACAAGGTGATGCACTTGGGCAAAACTGCGCAGTTGGCACAGCGCCGTGACTCGTACGCTGCCGAACTCACAGACTTGCCCGAGGTCATTGCGCTCGAGATCGGTGATCATGACCAACTCGGCACGCTCCTTTTCAGACCCGAGCAGTTCCTCCATGACCGAAGCGTCATCAGCCCCGCGGGGGCGCGTTCCCTTGATCGGGCGTGTCATAATGCGACGTCCGTCGATCTGCAGGAAACATTCGGGTGATGCGCTGAGGACAGCGGTGTCACCCAGACGCAAAAAGCAGGCGTAAGGCGCAGGGCTCGCCCGGCGCAGCCGGGGATAAAATGCCGCCGGGTCCTCCGGCCAAGAGGCGGACAAGGTGCGGGTGAGGTTAACCTGATAAATATCGCCCGCGGCAATGTAGTCCTTGGCGCGCCCGACGAGCCGCACCCATTCCTCCTTGCCCAGCCCAGGCGAAAAATCGGGTTGTCCAGTGCGCGGGACGGGGTGCGGCGTCTCTAGGGCGGGACACGCCGTCCAAGAGGGAAAATCCCCGAAACGAAAATTGCCCTCGTAATCAAACCACCCGGCCAATCCGCCCCCCACTCCGACCGCGAGCGCCTCCTCCAGAATTCCCCAATCTTGCCACCCGCCCTCCAGAATCGCCTCCGGGTCATTGGCGGCGAGGCCGCCGAATCCTTCGCCGTCAAAGAGCACCGAGCCGGGGCCAACCGCATGCGGCGAGGCAGAAGGTGGCAGATGAACAGCGGACACATCGGGCATCTGAACGGGAAAGCGGTTCCATTTCAAGGGTGCCCGCGCTATGCAAGAAGTCATGCTACGCTGGTCCGCGACCTTTTTCTCCGTCATTCTGTCTGTGGCGAGCCTTCCGGCACAGGAAGGCACTACGAGTCAGGTTGAGAAGCCCAGCGCCGAATTGATCGTCGAAGCCGAGGAAACGATCATCAAAGAGCCGGCTTTGGAACCGGGTGAAGAGGCATTGCCAAGAATGGATGGAAACTTTCCCGGTGAGGACAACATCTTCGGTGGCGATCTTTTCGGCGATCCGGCCGGAGGCATGCGCGGCAGCAGTTCCCCTCGCGCGCCTCGCTTGCCTTCGGCGGTTCCGGTCCTTGAGGATCCGCTCGAGACGGAACGCAAGATGCGCATCCGTTTGGACAAGATCAAAGCGCGCCTCGCCGGCGACCCGGGCTTGGTCGAGTTGGAGCAGTTGGCCGAGACCGCGCCGACTCCGGAGGACTACCGTGCCGCGCGGCGCGCTTACTACGCCTTGTTCTTCGCCAAGGTCCGGAGGGCGGACAGCACCCTCCAGGACTTCGCCGACCAATTGGAAAAGGAATCGTTGTCCGGTCTCTTCCAGACCCGCGTTACACCGACCTGGCCGCTCCGCGAACCGCCGCGCCCCTTACCCCAGGCCCGACTTGTTCCCCCCAATCAATATCCAGCGGAAATCCCGCCGGGCGAACAACCAATACCGTTGCCTTGATCCAGCCACCGGCTACACGACCAAGCGTGGCAACTCGGCGAGCGAACGGATGGTAAAATCCGGTTCGACCAGACCAACCGGCTCCTCTTCGCCCTCGAGGGCCAGCCAGCAAGTGTGCAACCCCGCCCGTTTCCCGCCGACAATATCCCGGGCGAGCGAGTTACCGACCATGAGCGATTCTCCCGCTGCCACCCCAAGGCGGTCCAGCAGATGGTGGAATATGCCTGGCTCCGGTTTGCCCGTGCCGATTTCACCCGAGACCACGGCGGCGTCGAAAAATAGGCCGAGGCCGGACGTCTCGATTTTTTCCCGTTGCAAACTGGCCGCACCATTGGTCAACAGGCCGATGCGGATATCGGCCCGTTGCAGGGCGCGCAGGACCTGCTCCGCGCCCGGCAGATGCTCCGACAATTCGCGGCGGCGGCGGACGAAGAATTCGGCCGATCGATCGGCCAACTCCTTGTCTTCGACCCCCTGCTCCGCCAGAGCGCGCTGCCAAATCTCCCGGCGGAATTGCGGTGTCCACTCGTGCAAGTGCTTCACGTACTCCTCCTCGCCGTGGAAATGGCCCCACATCCCCTCGAAAGCCACGATACCGAGCTCGTCGCAGCGTGTGACCGGCGCATGAGCGCGCCAGAGTTCATCGCTCGCTCGCTTGGCCGCAGCGGCGAGCCGGCCAGCGTCGAGGCCATGCACGGCGGCCCCGCGTGCGGCCGTCTCCATCAGCGCTTGGCGCGAAATCCGCTCGTCCCAAACCAGAGTGTCGTCGAGGTCGAAGAGGACAGCTCGGAATTTCACCCCGCCATTCAAACGCGCTGGTAAACCCGAAGCAACTCCCGTCCGGCGCGCTCGGGGTAGGTTGGGATGGCCCCGTGCTCCTCGCGCAGGCGAAATTTCCCGCCGAAGAGAACGTCCAGTTCCGCCGCGGTGCAGCCGAAGGGCGGACCTTGGCCGTTGTTGTCGGGATTGACGAAAAAGACGGCGAGGAGGTGCCCGCCGGGTTTCAGCACTTCGGCCACGGCCGCGACATAGTCGGGGCGGCGCGCCGGCTCGATGGCGCAAAAACAAGTGTGTTCAAAAACCCCGTCGAAATGGTGACGCCAGTGTTCCGAGGCATGGAACAGATCGCCGAGCTGGTAGGTCTCGCGGCCCACCGGCGCATGGGAGAGCGCGCGCTCGAGGGCCAGCGGGGCCACATCGAGGCCGACGACCTCCAGCCCGCGTCGCGCGAGTTCACGCACGTCGTGGCCCGTGCCGCAGCCCGGCACAAGGACACGTCCGACGAGGGTGCCGTGGGTCAGCATGTCAAGCAGCACAGGGTGCGCTTCGCCCTGGTCCCAGGGTGTGTCGTCCACCTCGTAGCGTTGGTTCCAGTCCATCAACGTCTCACCCACCGCGTGCCCCAAGCCACGCTCCACTGGTATTTGCGCGCATGCTCACGGATAAGGAAGGGTAGATCTTTGGAAAGTTTAAGCTCGAAATGCGGCTCGAGCAAACGCGTCACTTCGTCGTCACTCTCCTGCCCGCTGCGCCCCCCGATCCACTGCGCCTGCGCCGTGAATTGTTCCAACCAACTGAACGGTGTGGTCAGTAAAAGTTGTCCGCCGGATTTGACCAATTGGGGGACGCGTTCAAGGAAAACGCGCGGGTCGGGCAGACGGCAGAGCAGGTTGGCGGCCAGCACGACGTCGAAAGTGCCGAGGCCTTCCCGCAAATCCATGGCATCCCCGGTCTCGAAGCGGAGACGGGCCGGATCAACCCCGGGGGGAATCTTCGCTGTGGCCGGCGCCGTGCGGTCGCCCTCGACAGCGTATGCGTAGGCCAGAGATCCGGTGGCGCGAATTTTTTCCGCCGCCGCAATGAAAGCGTTCGAGAAGTCGATCCCGATGACTTCCCGGCAATGGCCGGCCAATTCGAACGAAGAGCGTCCGACCGCGCAACCGATGTCGAGGGCACGGGCATCGCGTCCGACCGAAGACGAATTGATCAATTCGCGCACGCAACGCGCGGCAAATCCGAGGGCTGCGCGCGGGCCATGTTTCCACGGCAAGATCTGATCCGGCTCGCCGTAGTGGAAGAGCAGGTACTCGCGGACCTGCCGGTCACTCTCGTAAATGTTGTCGGCCACGCGGGCGCTGCGCCGGCTAGGCGAGCAGGCTCTCCATGTAGGGCGACGGGTGGAAGTCCTTGAGGAGGATTTCGACTTTATTGTCGCGGAAAAGCCGGACCTCGGATGACCTCACTTCGGGGGTTTTCTCGCGCGAAAAAAGAATGTCATCATGGGACGCGTTCATTTTGTTGGCGAAGCGGTCGGGCGTGAGACTTCCCCCGAGATGGTCGCTGCGGCCGGTGGCGATGTGGAAAGTGCCGCGGATTTTTTCGTCTTGGATATCCCGTCCGGAAACCGGAAGCACCTGTGTTCCGAAACCCAATTCGCCGAGTTCGCCGGTGACCGGATCTCCCGCCAGCTTATGGTTGTGCGCCTCGACTGTTGCGGCATCACCTTTGATCAGGGTCGCGTTCTTGATGCGCCCCCCGGTCACATGCATGAGGCCGAGGGTGCCATCCTCATATTTCATGGGGAATTCGCCTTCCGCGCCGATCGGCACATAATAAATCTCTCCGGCGGGCAAATTGGCCACATCAGGCTCGCTGCCGCGGCAAAGGCCGTGGCTTTTCTGAGCTTCCTGCCGGCCGAGGTCGAGCTTGAGCGTGTGCTTGGCACCGTTATCGAGATGGAAATCGAGTTCGACCGAGTCGGCGCGGGTCATGCCTTGGCGGAGTTTTTCTGCTTCGACGCTGACCTCGTCGTAGTCCACCGACAGGCCGGAACCGAGGATGATGTCGTTGACCCCGTGCAGAGTGGCACCGCGGAAACCGTGCTGCTTCGCTGAAGAGGTGAGCGGTGCGGTGGCCGAATAGGTGGAAACACAGAGGATAAGATCGTAGTTCGGGTAGATATCTTTTTCGAAACTGAGCTGGCCACCGTCCGGCGCAAACGCCTCATCGGGCAGATCCAAGTTGCTCCCACCCGTAAGCTCGTAAGCATAAATTTCGCCGCCCTTGAGGCCTAGTTCCTCCAGGACCCCGTTTTTCAAGCCCTGGTAAAAGACATCGTGCGCCTTGCGTTGGACGGCGAGGCCTTCTTCTCCGAGAAACTTGAAATCCGCGATATCGCGGGGGTTTTTCAGGTCAATAAGGACGCAGATGCGCTGGCCCGGGGTGGGTTCGAATGTCTTCTTGAGCAGACGGCTCAAGCTGAAGGGCGGGAAGGTTCGATTGCTCATGATTTAATGAAGTTGGAATTATACAACATTGTGCTCTACGAATGGAAGTCCATGGCGGAGGCAGTAAACAGCAGCGGCGGTACACCGGTTCTTCCCGGCGAGAGCACCAGCGTGGCGGTTGTCGTGCCGCTCTTCCCGAAATTGCCCGGCCTGCGGGAGTCGTTGTCCTCGCTGGCCACCC
>CAMBUL010000074.1 GCA_945871065.1 Chthoniobacter flavus
GCCATAGTCGACGTGGCACTTGATCCCGTGCTCTTGGCAGTGTCCGACCAGGGTTTCGAAGGGTGCGACGAAGTCATTCATACGATGAGAAAAACACAGTGCGTAGACAGGGTCCAGACTGAGGTGTGTCATACCGGCCGGGGGCCGGAGTGTTCAGTGTTGCCTAGGGGCCGTCTCGCGGACTCGGCTCAGTTTTCAGTTGGAAGCAGGAGGACTGACAGGGCGACCTATTTGCCTGAGGGCTATTTGGTCGCCATAGCGACCTATCTTCGCTTCGCTTCGGTATCAGTTGATCGCCAGGGCGACCTATCTCCGCTGCGCTTCGGTATCAGTTGATCGCCAGGGCGACCTATCTCCGCTGCGCTTCGGTTCGCCAAGCCTCGGTATCAGTTGATCGCCACGGCGACCTATCTCCACTCCGTTACGGTTCAAAGACTCGGCTGACAGAGAGAAGACGAAGTTGCGGCTTAAGCAACGCCGGGATAACATTCCGACCATGAGCACCGTGCAAGAGATCGAAAAGGCGATCGAACACCTGCCTGCCGACGAGTTCTTCAAGCTGGGCGAGTGGTTTGACGACCAACGCGAGCGACTCTGGGACGAAAGGATCGCCCGTGACGCGCAGAGTGGGCGTCTTGATTTCCTCATCAAGGAGGCTCGGGCCGCACGCAAATCGGGCACGCTTCGTCCTTTTCCGTGAATTCGACCTGCACCCCGCGATTCTGGGAGTGCTATCAGGAGCTGCCGGAAGCTGTTCGCGAACTGGCGCGCAAAAACTACGGATTGTGGCGTGATGACCCGCGTCATCCTTCACTCAACTTCAAGCCGGTCGGCCGAGGCGTCTGGTCGGTTCGAATCGGCAGAAGTTACCGAGCTTTGGGACACGTCGAGGATGGCGAGATTTCGTGGGTCTGGATCGGGCATCATTCGGTATACGACCACCTGATTTGAGACGGGCGAAGGGAGGCTCGTTACGGCAAGCCGTGACGCGTGGCGGGTGATCCGCCTTCGCGCTGCTGCGGCGCGACGGGCGGGTGGCGAGTAACAGGTGGGAGTCGGAGTCCGCCGTGGCGGACGCAGACAGCGTGAGGGTCGCCGCGGCGACTAAACTGCCGAGGGCAACGTGCGAAGGTAAGATGGTGGGAACTGGAGCACTGACGGCCTGAGTTCCTGAGCCGTAAGGCAAGCCCCAGCCAAACACGGGCTGCGGAGTTGCGGATGGCGGGCGACGGGGGTATTGTCGCGCCGATGATTCAGACGCTCGAAGCAGAGATCGATGAATACGGTTCTGTGAAGCTGGCGAGGCCGGTGCACTTGGATCGCAGTCATCGGGCTTTGGTCATGATCATGCCTGACGAGGCGGCGAGCGGGGCCGGTGAATGCGCGCTGCTCAGCGAGGCGGCACTCGCCGAGGACTGGAATAACCCTGAAGAGGATGCCGCATGGAATCACTTGCAGCCGGTTCGGTAGTTCTGATTCCTTTTCCGTTTTCGGATCTTTCACAGAGCAAGATCCGCCCGGCACTGGTGCTGGCCAACGCGGAACGCGGTGATTGGATTCTTTGCCAGATCACCAGCAAGCCGTATGCGGACAAACGTGCTGTCCAATTGGATGAAGCGGACTTTACCGGCGGTGGATTGGAACTCACGAGCTACGTGCGACCGGGTAAAATTTTCACCGCAAACGAAGCCCTGATGATCGAAAGGGTCGGTCAATTGCGGACAGATAAATTTCGCGTGGTTCTTAAAGCAGTGGCAGAGGTATTCTTGCCAAGCCCTTAGAAAGCTAAGTAGCCGGAGGTGTAGTCGGCGGCAACGTGCGAAGACGCGAAAGTTTAAAGTGGGAGCCGGAGTCCGCCCCGGCGGATGCAGACAGCGTGAGGGTCGCCGCGGCGACTAAACTGCCGAGGGCAACGTGCGAAGGTAAGAAGGTGGGGACTGGAACGGAGCCGTAAGACAAGGACCAGCCAAACACAGGCTGTGGAGTTGCGGATGGCGGGCGACGGGGGTATTGACTCTCTATGACTAACGTGGTGAGCAGAGACCGGGAGACTCTCGGGGGGACGCCGGTATTCGCGGGAACCCGGGTTCCGGTCCGCAATCTGATCGATTGTCTGGAAGGCGGATACACGATCGATGAGTTCCTCGAGGATTTTCCCACGGTAAGCCGTGATCAAGTGATCGCTTTCCTCGAGAATACCAAGGCGGAGCTGGAACTTGCCGTTCCGGCGTGAAGGTTGATTTCGCTGCGCGAAGCAAACCAAACCGGGCCACGGATTAACGCGGATGAACACGGATAAATTTTTAGCCGACTGACATCGGCTAAAAATAAGCGTCGAAGAGGAAAACAGACCGAGCCGCAACCAAGTCTGCGAGGTGCATCAGTCGCGGCGGACTTCGATGACGCGCTGCCCTTGCTCCAATTGGCGAATAACTTCGGACCAGAGCGATTCGAGCCACGCGAATAGCACGCGGTTAGTGCTGTTGCCGATGCGAAGCCACACAACACGTGGGCCGTCTTTGCGACCAAGTGCACGCTCGACGATATCTTCATCTTTGGTGACAACGACCCAATCGCTGGCGGTCGAGAAATTCACGATGCTTCCATCGTCGGAGTTGCGCAGCCCCTGATCTCGAACGGCAGACGCGGAGTATCCTTTGTCGGCGATCCACTTCGCCAAGGCCGGCGGCAGTTGCGCGTCGACCAAGAAGCGCATGGATCAAGCGGCCACAAGGACCGAGTGGTCGAGGTAGCGCGAGGCGTAGGACAGGCAGGCACGGATGTCTTCCGCTTCCAAGTCCGGATAGTCCGCGAGGATTTCCTCGGCCGTGGCACCGCCGGCCAGCATGTCGAGGACGTCTTTGACGCGGATCCGCATGCCACGGATGCAGGGACGACCGCCGCATTGCCCCGAGTTGATGGTGATGCGATCCATATTTGTGAACATAACGCCGAGCTGAGGACTTTGCATCCGTTTTTCGCTGCGGACACTGGAAGGTCGCCAGCCGGCCGATGGCCGGAGTGAGCAGACCGCAGTTACCAGTGTTCAAGCCCGCGACAGGTTGAACGGCGCGGCTAGGCCGCGACCAACCCGCGGACGTGCGCGACGTCGCGTTTGTTGACCGGGCGGCATTGACTGACCAAGACCGCGGGTCAGCGCGTTTTGTGGCGGCTGCGGCGGTAGGCGAGGAGGGCGCCGGCGCCGAGAAGAACCAAGACGGCGGTGGAGGGCTCGGGGACGGCGATGGCCATGGTGTTGGCCACGGAGGGAATGGTCCACGAGAACTGGAGTGCCCCGAGGGAATCGAACTTGCTGATCATGGCAGTGTTGGAAATACCGCTGGAGACATACAGGTTGCCGGCAGAATCGATGGCGAGGGCCGCGGGATTGGTCAGGTTGGCCGAATCGCCGATGTAGCCGGAAAAGAAGCCGGCCGGATTGAATTTGGTCACGTTGCTGCCGAGGGGTGCGTTGAGATTGGCCACGAAAAGATTGCCGCCGGAATCTTTGGCGAGGCCCATGGGCCCGTTGATGTTGTTCGAATCGCCGAGGGTGGTCTGAAAAGTTCCGCTCGAATCGAACTTGCTGATCTTGTTGGTGAACCAGTTTCCGACGTAGAGGTTGTCGGCGGCGTCGACCAGAACTCCAAAGGGGCGGTTGACGTTGTTGCTAATCGCTCCGACGAATGTTCCGCCGGAGTCGAACTTGGCTATGGTGCTGCTCACTCCGGCCGATACCCCAAAGTTCGCCGCATAGAGATTGCCCTGTGAATCGACGGCCAGACCGGCGGGGTCGGCCAGCGTAACCGATGATCCGATGGTCGAAAGGAAGTTGCCGGTCGAGCCGAACTTGCTGATCGAGTTGGAAGCACCATTCGAGACGTAAACATTGCCGGACGGATCAAAGGCGACGCCGTTCGGCCCGAAGATGTTGGAACCAATGAAGGTCCGTTCAGAATTCTTGACAGCAACGGCGTTGAGACTCGAGATGTCATAGGTAAGGATGAGACCATCCAAGACTAGGGGCACGTAGAGCAACTCAGCAGCGGGCGCGGTGTGCAAGGGCGCGAGGGCGAGGATCAGCCCGAGAAAGTGGCAGCGAGATTTTTTCATGGCTTGGAGAGAACATTTCGCGAATACGGAGTCAATCCCGCGCGCCAAGGGGCGGGCCTGGAAGTCTTGAAGCGGACGGACCGGCCGAAACCGTCCCGCGGGCCAAGGTGGGCAAGAAGATTTACCAATCGCCCAAACATGAACGGAACTCTGATCCGCCACATGTTTGAAAGGGTGTGCGAGTGTCCCGAGTTTCTCCCTTCGGGAGGTGCGCTCCGCAAGTCGACGCCGCCCGTCGTGATTTGTGGCGACAAAACATTTTCGGCCCCTTAAATGAAGGGCTGCACCCGCTGCCATGCTCGAAATTTTCAAGCGACTCGCCCTCGGATTGATTTTGATCCTCTTGGCTTCCGCGATTCTTCTCTACACCGACGTCGGATCGCGCGAATCGAGGAAGGATACGGGAGGGCCGATCAGAGTGGCGTTGGTGGGGCACGCCTCCGTGCGGGCGCTGGAGGATGGCGCCAACGGTGCGATCGAAGCCTTGGCCGCGCGCGGCTACGCCAATGGAGACCACATACAATTGAGCCGCTTTTGCGCGGAAAACGACATCGCCACGGCCAACACCATCGCGCGGGAGGTGACCAGCGGCAGTTACGATTTCATCCTCAGCATGAGCACCATCTCGCTGCAGACCGTGGCGGGGGCCAACAAAACGGGAGCCAAGACCAAGCACGTGTTCGGCCTGGTCAGCGATCCCTACGGTGCGGGTGTCGGGATCAGCCGCGAGAACCATCTCGAGCATCCGCCTTACCTGACCGGCTACGGCTGCCTGCAACCGGTCGAGTCGATCTTCCGCATGGCCCGCACGATGCGTCCCGGACTGCGGCGCGTGGGACTGGTCTGGAACCCGGCCGAGGCGAACTCGGTGGCCCAGACGACCATCGCGCGCAAGGTCTGCTCCGAACTCGGCATCGAATTAATCGAAGCCAATGCGGACAACTCCACCGGCGCCATCGAGGCGGCAGGTTCGGTGCTGGCCCGCGGCGCGGAGGCGATCTGGATCAGCGGCGACATCACGGTTTCCACGGCGTCCGAACCGATCATCGCGGCGGCCAAGAAATCACGCATTCCCGTGTTCAGCTCGCTGCCGCTCACCATCAAATCAGGCGCGCTGTTCGATCTGGGCGCGAACTACGTGGAGGTCGGCCGCGCCGTCGGCCAACTGGCGGCCGATGTCCTCGACGGTAAAGATCCCGCGACGATCCCGGTGGAGAACTACGTGCCCGAGGCTTTCCTCTACAATGAAACGGTGTTGGGGGGCTTGCGCGACCGCTGGACCATACCCGATGCCGTCCGCGCCAAAGCCGACGGATACATTACGGCCACCGAGACAAATCTTTCCCGCTTCGACGCCGCTGCTGCCCTGCCCAAACCGCGGCCCGGCAACGTCTACAAAATTGGCGCGGCCTACTTTTCTTCCGAGGAGAACCAGGAAAATTGTCTGGCCGGTTTTCTCGAAGGGTTGCGCGCCGCCGGTTTCGAGGAGGGAAAAAATCTCGATGTGACGCGCACGCACGCGCAAGGCGAGATCGCCAATATTCCCTCCATGCTCAAAAATCTGGAATCTTCCGACCGTGATCTGATTTTTGTCATGACCACACCGGTGCTCGGCGGCGCCTGCAGTCTGGTCAAAAACAAGCCCGTCGTCTTCAGCGCTGTGACCGATCCGGTGGCGGCGGGCGCGGGCCAGTCGTTGGACGACCATTTGCCCGGCGTGACCGGAACCGGATCTTTTCCTCCGGTGCAAGACATGGTCGATGCCATCCGTCAGATCCTCCCCCGGGCCAAAAAAATCGGGACGATTTACAATGCCGCCGAGGCAAATTCGGTCAAGGTGATCGGCGTGGCACGCGACATTTTCCGCGCCGCGGGATTCACGCTCGAGGAAGTGACCGTGACGAACTCTTCGGAAGTGGGCACGGCCGCGCAGGCCCTTGTCGCGCGGGGTGTGGATGCCATCTACACGCAGACTGACAACACGGTCATGCAGGGTTTCGACGCGGTGATCCAAGTGTCGCGCGACGCGGAACTCCCGCTTTTCACCGACGATCCGCTGGCGGCGCGACGCGGCGCTCTGGCTTGCGTCGGTCTCGGTTTCCGCCAGCCCGGCGTGGTGGCCGGTGGGATGGCCGCACGGGTTTTGTGCGGCGAAAGCCCGGGCTCGATCCCCATGCTCAACGTGGCGGAGAATGTTGTTTGGCTGAACGACGATGCCGCGGGTAAACTCGGCATTGTATTTCCGCCGGAACTCATCGCGCGGGCCGCGAAACAGGAGAAACCTTAGGCATGGAGATCACTTCGAACCGCGGTGAAAATGTTCTCGGCCTCAAGCTGGCCGGGCGTTTCGACGGGAACTGGGCGCCGCATGTCGGTTCGGCCATCGAGGAAGCGATCCGGGGTGGTCACCGGCAGATTGAGCTCGATCTCTCCGGGGTCAACTACATCAGTTCGGCCGGGGTGCGCATCCTCCTCAAATACCACCGCACTTTGCGGAACGCCCGCGGCAACCTACGCATTTGCGGGGCGGACGAGAACGTGATGTCCGTGCTCGAACTTTCCGGCTTGGCCGGGCTGCTTCTCGACGAAGTCCCCGCGCCGGAACCAGCGGCCGAAGCTTGGGAATGGGAAGGCATCAGTTTCGAGGAGCACGTTCTTTCGCCCGTTGCCGTGTTGCGGGGACGGCGCCACGGTGATCCGGAAAACTTCTCCGCGGGGGCATGTGCCGGCGAAGGAACGAAAGTGCGGTTGGGATTGGATGATGTGGTCGTCGGGCTCGGCGCCTTCGGCCCCGCCGGGACCACGGGCACACGTTTCGGCGAGTTGCTCTCCGCGGGCGGTGCATCTTTGGCCATGCCGACCGACGGCAGCAGTGTTCCCGATTTCCAGCTGGCCGAGGCGCGCATGGTTCCCGAGGCTTCACTGCTCTATGGTCTGTCGGCCCGCGGCGCGTTTTCGCGCCAACTGCGCTTCGAAGCGTCGCAGAGTGTGCGTGGCACGGTCGGTCTTTCCCCACTAGTCACGGCGGCGATGAAGCGCGGCGGATACGCGGCCGGCGTCTTTGTCGTCATCGCAGAGAGCGCGGGGGTGATCGGCGCCACTTTGCTCCGCTCCCCCACCGCGGCGGCCGGCGGTTCCCCGTTCTCTTTCCCTGGGGTGAGGGATTGGCTCAATTTCACGAGCGAACGCGACGAGCAGCGCACCGTGGTCATCATTGCGGGATTCGCCGCGCGGCAACCCGATGCGGATCTTTCGCCGTTTTTGCGGCCGCTTGATCCGCGCGGCGATTTGGCCGGACACTTCCACGCGGCCGTCTTTCCCTACCGTCCGCTGCCTTCCGGAAAACTCGATTTGGTGGCCACCGCGGAAGGCCTCGCCTCGAGCGGCATGGCCAGGACGGTGCTGCATCTGCTGCGCGACGATCGCGAGATCGAGGGGGTTGGCGAAACGGAGTTGATGCGCGGTGCGGTATGGATGGCGCCGGTGGAATTCTCCGGCGGGGAGGAAGCGTCATGACGCTGCTGCTCGGAGCTTCCACCGTCGGGTTGATCCTCGCGCTGCTCGCCCTCGGGGTTTACCTGAGTTTCCGCATTTTCAATTTTCCCGACATCACGGCCGACGGATCCATCACGCTGGGGGCCGCGGTGACTGCCTCGCTACTCATCCTGGACTGGCCTCCGGCCCTCGCCACCCTGGCGGGATTTTTCGCCGGTATGCTCGCCGGAACGGTGACGGGCTTGCTCAACGCGAAATTCCGCATCAACGGGTTGCTCAGCGGTATTCTTGTCATGACTGCGCTTTATTCGATCAACCTGCACGTCATGGGCAAAAGCAATCTGCCGTTGCTCGAAGAGACGACGCTCGTCACGCAGTCCGAATCCTTCTTCGGCCTGCTTTTCGGGCCGGGTGATGTGGGGGTCTTCGGGTGGGAGGTGAACCAACGGGACGCTGCGGCGCTCTGCTTGGCCGGCGCCATGGTGGCCGGCGTGGGGATGATCCTTTACCTTTTCTTCCGCACCGAATTCGGGACGGCGATGCGCGCGGCGGGCGACAATCCGCAGATGATTCGCGCGCTGGGCGGCAGCGTGGACTTCATCCTGATTTTCGGCCTCGCTGTTTCCAACGGCCTGATCGCGCTTTCCGGTTCCCTTCTGGCCCAATACCAGGGTTTTGCCGATGTGCAGATGGGCATCGGGATGGTCGTGTGGGGATTGGCCAGCGTGATCATCGGCGAGGCGCTGGTCGGGAGCAAAAGCACGGGCATCGTCATCACCGGCGCGATCATGGGTTCGCTGCTTTTCCGTCTGATTGTCGCCATCGCCCTGCGCTGGGGGCTGGATCCGAACGATCTCAAACTCATCACCGCGGTCTTTGTCTTCCTCGCGCTTGTCGTTCCCGGCGCGCTGGCCGGCCTGCGTTCGCGGGCAGGGAGGGCACGCTGACATGCTCGAAGTCTACGGCATCGGAAAAACATTCCATGCGGGAACGCCCAACGAGGTGTTCGCCTTGCGTGATGTCTCTTTCAAACTTTTGGAAGGGTCGTTCCTCATCATCATCGGCACGAACGGCTCGGGAAAATCCACCCTGCTCAATGCCGTGGCCGGAACCTTCTCCCTCGACCGGGGAACCGTGCGGGTGTCCGGTCATAATATCACCAAATGGCCGGAACACCGGCGCGCGAAACTCATCGGGCGGGTTTTCCAGAATCCCTACAGCGGCACCGCGCCGAACATGACCATCGCCGAGAATCTCTCCATGGCCGCGCGCCGCGGATTGCCGCGCGGACTGGCCTGGGCCATACCGCGCACCTTGCGCTCGGAACTGCGCGACCGCGTGAGGACTTTGAACATGGGCCTCGAGGACCGCCTGGACAACGACATCGGCACGCTTTCCGGCGGACAGCGGCAGGCCCTCACCTTGTTGATGGCATCGTGGCTCAAGCCCGATCTCCTGCTGCTCGACGAGCACACGGCGGCGCTTGATCCGAAGAGCGCGGACCAAGTGATCCGTCTGACCCACGAGATCATCAAGCGCGACAAACTCACCACCCTGATGGTCACGCATTCCATGCAACAAGCCGTGCGTCTTGGCGACCGTCTCATCATGATGCACCGCGGGAGCATCCTGCATGACATTCAGGGAGCGGAAAAAGCGCGGGCCCGGCCCGAGGACCTGCTGCAGCGGTTCGAGGATGTGAGGCGCCGCGAGCAGCTGGATGCTCCGGTCGCGGAGATGCTGGGCAAAACTTACGTCTAAAATCGCGCCCAATCGATCGTCGGCACCACCTCACCGGCGTATCATGCGCAGGGAGACCCACCGGAGAGTGCCGCGTGGAAGCGCCTGCAGCCGGCTCGGTCATTCTGGTTCCTTTTCCGTTTTAGGATCTTTCCCAGAGCAAGACCCACCCGGCACTGGTGTCGGACCAACGCCGAACGCGGTGATTGGATTCTTTGCCAGATCACCAGCAAGCCCTATGCGGACAAACGTGCTGTCCAATTGGATGAAGCGGAGGTTAAGCAACAGTTTTTCTGTAAAAGTGGAATTGGGTGATGTGGTTGGTTGTTATGGTTGAGGATTATTTGAGCAGTTCTGGGCTGAGGTAAGCTGTGGAAGTTTCCCAGGCTTCGGAGATTTCCATGAGGATGGCGGAGACCAAGCG
>CAMBUL010000075.1 GCA_945871065.1 Chthoniobacter flavus
ATTCAAGTCACCGGCGGGTTGCGTAAGTCGGATGGCACGGTAGTGACCGCGCCCAAGTTCAACCGCAACGCATGGCGGGCCGAGCACGATGGTTCGATCCGCGGCAGTGGTGTGGCCTGTGAATTCGTCTCCCCGATCTTGCACGGGGAAGCGGGCGTGGCCGCGCTCTGCGAGTTCGTGGAATTCATGACCCCGATCGGTGCCACGGTGAACGACAGCTGCGGCTGCCACGTCACGGTGAACGTGGATTCGATCATCGGCTCAAACGATCACGCCAAGCGCGGCGAGTTTGCCCGCAAGCTGGCGCACATTGCCCAGTGGCACGCGCGCTCGATCTACGGCCAGACGGGAGCGGGGCGGCACACGAACACGTATAGCCATACGTTCGCCGCCGACGTGGCCAACTTGGTCAAGACGATGGAGCGCCACCCCGACCTGCGCTTCAAGGAATCGGCGGCCATGGCCTGTGGTCGCGGTATGATCAACTTCCGCAAGCTCTTCAGCCACGGCCTCGTCGAGTTCCGCGCCTTTGCCGGCACGACCAGCGTGGCCAAGGTGCAGCACCACGTGGCCACGGCGATCGGGCTTTGCCGCCGAGCTGCTGAGGTGGAATGCCTCGGAGCGTTCAAGAAAAACAAGGTGCAGGAGGCCCGCACGCGCACGGCGGCCGATGCGGTCAAGTTCCTGTGGGACTACCTCGGGTGGACCGGCAGCAAGCGCGACTGCGCCCTCGGCCTCTTCGGCTGCCTGCACACGGAATTCCGCCAATACCGCAAGGAAGCCCTGCGCCTCTGCCGCCAGTTCGATATCCGCTACCCCCATGCGCCACTTTGAGCCCTCAAGCTACGCAAGTCGCGTAGCACAACCAACCAACAACTAAGAAAGGAAAAGAAGCGATATGTGTGTGATTCTTGTATGCCCGCCGAAGGTTCGGCCGGATATTGACGTGCTGCGTGCCTGTCACGCGGCCAACCCGCACGGTGCTGGCGTGGGCTGGCGCCGGGGCGACAAAGTGCATTGGCAGAAGAACCTCGGTCCGGAGGAAGTCAGCCAACTGATCGGTAAACTCGACGGTGAACTGGTGATCCACTTCCGGTGGGCCAGCGTGGGCGGTGTTCAGCCGCAACTCTGCCATCCGTTCTCCGTGGACCGTGTGTCCTCGACCAAGCTGGAGGGGAAAGCGGCTCGGCTCCTTTTCCACAACGGCACGTGGTCGGGGCACAAGAGCGCGTTGGAATTCGTGGAGGCCAAGCAGAAGCGCAAGGTTGGTGGCCCGCTCAGCGACAGTCGGGTGATTGCCCTGCTGGTCGATCACCTGCGTGACAACTCGGTGCTGCAGCACATTGACGGGCGCTTCGTGCTCTATAGCGCCAAGACGACCAAGCTTTACGGCGATTGGCGCACGTGGGGCGTCCACTCCGCCGCATATTCCTGCTCCCGGACATAGGGAAACTGGTCGACAGGATGCCCTCCCGCCCGATCCCACACGCCATAAGCTTCCCGGGGCAGCCCGAGATCCGCATGGGACTGCACCGAGCCGCCGGTGAAAGCTGCGGCGGCAAGGATCAAGGGGAATAACCCGCAGCGGCTTTGCGGGATTCCGGCGAACGCTTTGCGGCAAAGTTTGGGGATGCCTGGGCTCAGGGTAACGATTCCGCCGCTGGGGATGCAAATATCCCAAGTTTTGGTTTAAAAAACATAAGCCCTGGCAGCAGACAGTCAAGGGAGGGGGCGTATTTGGTGCGTTGGGCTTTTGGCCAGAGTTGCATCGGAATCCCATGCCACGCATCCTAGTCCGGCCGAGGGCGTGGGGAGCCTCCGGTTTCTTTTCACCGGCTATGAGAATGGCGGCACGGGATTCCAAGAGTTTGATGTGATCGGGTTTGCCACAGTCCCGGAACCCTCAACCTATGTGCTGTTCTTATTGGGCGCTGGAGCGGCCTATCTCTGGAAGCGCCGGAAGCGTTCCCTTTGATCTTTGGGGCCTTGCGCCCGATCGGTCATTTGACTTTCCGTGGGTTTGGAGTAACAGTCTGCTTGGTAAGAATCGTGTGTTAATTTCCGATTCTCATTACGGATTAGGCCAATTTTGTTGAATGGTTACCCGTTGAGCCTTCAAAATCCACATCCGGAAAATTTAAAAATCATCATGAAATCAGATTCCTTGGGAGCCCGCGGGCTTTGTATTTTCTTCTTCGCCAGTTTGTTTTGCGGTCTTGCCACCAGTTCTCGGGCGGACATGACCGTTATCCAGTCGAACTACTGGTCACACAATGGCACGTTCCCGAGTCCGGCCTCCGCACCGGGTATTACCTCTCCTGGCACCTACGTGATTGACCCCACGTTCAATCGCTACTTTTACGGCGAGGATACCGGTTATGGCGCGGTGGACTTGGCCCGTTTGACGGACGGCGCGTTCGATGGGTCGAACGGACCCAAGTGGTCTTGGAGCGTTCTGCCGAACCAGACAACGCTGACCTTTGCCCTTGATCTGGTCACGAATCCCGGTGGCTACACCATCGATTCCATTGCCACCTACGCGAGTTGGGATTCCGGGCGCGACGGGCAATCCTACACCGTGGAATATTCTCTCGCCAGCGCGCCGGAAACCTTCCTGACCTTGGCTACGTTGACGCCTTATGACGTTCCCGAAGCGAGTTTTCCCTTGGTCGAAGGGCGGCAGATTAATCCTATTACACTCCAGCTAGAACCGTACAGCTACTATGACAAAAGTCGGTCGAGCACGTTGGTCACACTGACGAGTTCAGCGGGTCCACTCGCCGAGGGCGTGGGTAGTCTCCAGTTCAAGTTCGGCGATTTTGCGCAAAATGCGAACGCCTTCGAAAACAGCGGTACGGGATTTCAGGAGTTTGACGTGTTTGGCTCCAGAACGGTCTCCGGATCTTCCTCTTTTCGCCCGATTGTCGTTCAGTCAAACCACCATTCGATCAATGGTACCTTTCCGGGATCAGTGTCGGGTACGGATTTGCTCCAAACCAGCCTCTCTTCGGCATCTCGCACTGGCACCCCGAGCACGGTAGTGACCAGCACGGATTTGTTGCAGACCAGCCTGGCATCCGCCTCGCGCACGGGTGCTCCCGGCTCGGGTAATGCTTATTTCTACCACGAGGATAGCGGGTATGCAGTGAATTTGGCCCGGTTGACCGATGGCGTGCTGGATGCGTCGAGAGGGGCTCAACAGCCTCTGAGCGTTCTGCCGAATCAGACAACGCTGACCTTTGCTCTTGATCTGGCCGCAAACCCCGACGGGTACACCATCAACTCCATTGCCACCTACGCGAGTTGGGATTCCGGGCGCGACGGGCAGTCCTACACCGTGGAATATTCTCTCGCCAGCGCGCCGGAAACCTTCCTGACCTTGGCTACGTTGACGCCTTATAACGTTCCCGAATCAAGTTTTCCCCTGGTCGAAGGGCGGCGGATTAATCCTATTACATTCCAGCTAGAACCGTACAGCTACTATGACACAAGTCGGTCGAGCACATTGGTGACATTGGCTCCGTCGACGGGTCATCTTGCCGAGGGCGTGGGGAGCCTCCGGTTTCTTTTCACCGGCTATGAGAATGGCGGCACGGGATTCCAAGAGTTTGATGTGATCGGGTTTGCCACAGTCCCGGAACCCTCAACCTATGTGCTGTTCTTATTGGGCGCTGGAGCGATCTATCTCTGGAAGCGCCGGAAGCGTCTCCTTTGAGCTTTGGGGCCCTGGCAAAAACTTCATCCGGGCTGTTCCCATTCTTGGTCGGTTGGACCGACTTGCCAGTTGCCTCTCCGAGGGGCCGGCTTAAAATCGGTCCATGAAAAAGCGCGTGCTCTGTCTGCTCGCTGACGGAGTGGAGGAACTTGAATTGGTCGCCCCGGTGGACGTCTTGCGCCGCGCCGGAGCGGAGGTCGTGCTGGCGGTGCTCGGGGACGGGTTGGAGGTCGCCGGGCGCAACGGATTCGTCCTCCGTGGCGACGCTCTACTCGACGACGTGCAAACCGAAGACTTCGATCTTTTTCTCATTCCCGGTGGCGCCGCGGTGGCCGTGCTGCGCCAGGATGAGCGGCCGGCCGCGCTGGCCCGCGACTTTGTCGCCGCAGGCAAACCCGTGGCGGCCATTTGCGCCGGGCCCCTCGTTTTGCAAGATGCCGGTCTGCTGGCGGGCAAGCGCTTCACCGCGCACTTTTCCGTGGCGGGGGAGCTTCCCGGCGCACAGACCGGCGAGCGGGTCCTAGAGGATGGCCTCCTTATCACCTCGCGCGGGGCCGGCACGGCGCTGGAATTCGGCTTGGCCCTCGTTGATCGACTTTTCGGCGAGGCCAAGGAAGAGGAAATCGCCCGCGCCATCATGGCTTGATTGGGATCGACGCGGTGTGCTGTTTTGACCTAAGGTTTGGCGCCATGAAATTTCTCCTTTTCCTTGGTTTGGTCGGCACCTTCGGCGTCTGCGGCTGCGGAACTTTCAGCGGAGCCGGCAGCAGCGCCTTGCAAAATCTCGAGCAGGGGGCCGAGGGCGGCGGACGGATCGTCTCGCCCGACGAAATGGGCAACGACTTCGGCTCGTATTACGAATAAGGAGGCTGCGCCACGGCACGCGGATACTTTCCGATCATGACCCGCGCCATTTATCCCGGCAGTTTCGACCCGGTCACCCTCGGCCATGTCGACGTGATCAAGCGTGCCTTGCGTTTGTTCGATGAAGTCATCGTTGCGGCCGCCTCGAGCGAGGGGAAGGGTCCGCTTTTTTCCATCGACGAGCGCCTGGCCTTGATCCGGGCCTCCTTGCCTGATGAGCCGCGGGTCAAGGTCAAGAAACTGGACGGACTGCTCGTGGATTTTGTCACCGCCGAAAAAGCGCAGGTCATTGTGCGCGGACTGCGCGCCGTTTCCGATTTCGAGTTCGAGTTCCAAATGGCCCTGATGAACCGCCGTCTCGCGCCCGCGGTGGAAACCATCTTTCTCATGCCCAAAGAGGACTACAGCTACATCAGCAGCCGCATCGTCAAAGAAGTCGCCCGTCTCGGCGGCGACGTCTCGGGCGTGGTCACCCCACCGGTCGCGGCGGCCCTGCGGGGCAAGTTCACCGGAGCCGCGTCGTTGCCATGATCGGGGTCCACCTCAACCAAATCCCGCTCGAGGGAATGCGCCTCGAAGGGGACGAATCGCCCGGTTTTCTCGATCTCGAGGCCATCGGCGCCAAGCCGGCGGGTCCGGTGCACTATGAATTGGAGGTCGGTCTCTCGGGTGGCGGGGTCTTTGCCACCGGCCGGGTGGCTGTGCCGGTCGAAATGACCTGTGTCGCCTGCCTGCAGCCCTTTGTTTACCAGGCCGTGGCCGACCCCTTCGCCGCCCAAGTCCAGATCGATGGCCGGGAACTGGTCGATTTGACCCCTGCCGTTCGGGAGGAGCTTTTATTGGCTTTGCCAAACCACCCACGGTGTGATCAACTTCCTGATCATCGCTGTCCCTACCATGCTCCGGAGACTTCCGGGGGCGGTGAGCCGGAAAAAGTGCCGTCTGCTTGGGACAAACTCGAAAAGCTCAAAACCAAACGCTGATTTCTTATGCCCGTCCCGAAACGCAAAGTCTCCAAAATGCGCCTGCGCACCCGCAAAGCAGCCAACCGCTGGCATGCCGGCGAACTCGGCACCTGCGCCCAGTGCGGGACAAAACTGCCTTCCCACACCGCTTGTCCTTCCTGCGGCTACTACAAAGGGCGCCAAGTTCTTTCCGTCGGGACGGCTTAATCTCGCGGCCCTGCGCCTATGAAGGTTGCGCTCGATGCAATGGGCGGCGACCACGCGCCACAGGCCTGCGTGGCGGGTGCCGTCCTTGCTCTCCGCGAGTTTCATCATTTGGAAAGACTCTTCTTGGTCGGGGATGAAGGTCAAATCCGCGCCGAACTCGACAAGCATGGTTGCCGGGATCCTCGTGTCGAGATTGTCCACACCACTCAGGTCGTCGAGATGTGCGAAAGCGCGGTCGATGGCTTCCGCCGCAAAAAGGACTCCTCCATTTCCCGTTCGGTCGATTTGGTCAAACATGGGCAGGCAGATGCCGTGGTCAGTGCCGGCCATACCGGGGCCGCCGTCGCCGCCACGACGATCAAGCTGCGCAATCTCGAGGGCGTCGACCGCCCGGGTATTGCCGCCCTTCTGCCGACCGAAACGAACCTTTGCGTGCTGATCGACGCCGGAGCCAACACCGACGCCCGGCCCGACCACATGCTACAATACGCCATCATGGGCGCCGTCTTCTCGCGCTACGTTCTTGGCTACAAGAACCCGGCCATCGGATTGATGTCGATCGGCGGCGAAGATGCCAAGGGCAGCGAGTTCACCAAAGAAATTTTCAAACTCCTCCGGGCGAGCGGACTCAACTTCCGCGGCAACATCGAGGGTCACGACCTCTTCCAAAATCCGGTCGAAGTCGTCCTTTGCGACGGTTTCACCGGCAATGTCGTCCTCAAGTCCTGCGAAGCCACCGCCGAGGCCGTGTTTCTCTGGCTGAAAAACGAAATCAAGCGCTCCCCGATCCGCATGGCCGGTGCCTGCCTCATGCAAGGCGCCTTCCGCAAATTGAAGAAGCGCACCAACTACGAGGAATACGGCGGCAGTCCGCTGCTCGGGGTCGACGGCATTTGCATTATCGCCCACGGTTCGAGCAGCCCGAAGGCGATCAAGAATGCCATCCGCGTCGCGCTCGAATCGATCAAGACCCGCATCAACCCCCACATCGTCGAGGAACTCGCCGCCTTCTACGCCCGCTGATGAGTGCCAAACTTCTCCGCCCCGTCGCCATCGCCGGAACCGGCAAATACCTGCCGGAAAAGGTCCTGACCAATGCCGACCTGCAGCGCATGGTCGAGACCACCGACGAATGGATCGTCGAGCGCACTGGAATCAAGGAGCGCCGCATTGCCGGCCCAGATGAGGCGACCAGCGATCTGGCGATCAAGGCCGGCCGCGACGCCTTGGAAAATGCCGGGATCAAAGCCGAAGACCTCGACCTCATCATTGTGGCCACCGTCACCCCGGACATGGCCTTTCCTGCTACCGCCTGCTTCGTGCAAAAGGCCCTCGGCGCCCCCAAGGCCACCTGCCTCGACGTTTCGGCCGCCTGCTCCGGCTTCCTTTATGGTCTGGAATTGGCCCGCCAATTCATCGCCACCGGTTCGGCCGAGAAAGCGCTGGTTATCGGGGCAGACAAACTCAGCGCGATCATCGACTGGACCGACCGCAACACTTGCGTCCTCTTTGGTGACGGGGCCGGCGCCGCCGTTCTCATGCCCGCCGGGGAGGGGACCGGGGAAATCCTTTCCGCCTATTCCGGGAGCAACGGGAACCTCGACGAAATCCTCCATGTTCCGGGCGGCGGATCCCGTCATCCGCTCACCGCCGAGAATATCGGGTCGAAAGCCAACACGATGAAAATGTCCGGCCGCGAAGTTTACCGCCATGCGGTCCAGACCATGATTTCCGCCGCGAAAGAAGCGATCGCCCGGGCCGGTCTCACCTTGGACGACATCGAGTGTTTCATCCCGCACCAAGCCAACCTCCGCATCATCGAAAC
Organism: Chthoniobacter flavus; assembly: GCA_945871065.1. GTDB lineage: Bacteria > Verrucomicrobiota > Verrucomicrobiia > Chthoniobacterales > JACTMZ01 > JACTMZ01. The sequence continues at coordinate 7,577 of CAMBUL010000075.1, forward strand.
CATCGCCGGCAAATTGGACCTCCCGATGGAACGTTTCTTCGTCAATCTCCAATCCTACGGCAACACCTCCGCCGCCGCCGTGGCCATCGCCCTCGACGAAGCCCAGCGCAGCGGCCGGATCAAACGCGGCGACCGCATCCTCATGGTCGTCTTCGGCGGAGGATTGACCTGGGCCTCATCCGTGGTCCGCTGGTAGTGGCCGTGCTTACCGACACCCACGCTCATCTCGATTTCCCGGAGTTTGAGGGGCAACTCGACGCCGTCATCGCCCGCGCCCGCGAAGCCGGTGTGCACCGCATCATCACCATCGGCATAGGTCGCGAGAGTTGCCGTAAATCCATTGCCATCGCGGAGAAATACGATCACGTCTTTGCGGTGGTCGGGTTGCACCCCTGCAATGTGCTCGACCCCGGTGCCATGGACTTCCTCGAGGAACTCCCCGCGCTGGCCCGTCATCCCAAGGTTGTCGCCCTCGGTGAGACCGGGATGGATTACCATCACTTGCCCAGCCGTGAACTGGCCGGACGCAAAGAGGAAAGCGTCTTCACCGCCCTGCAAGCCGGCACCCCCGAGGGCATGCAGGCGGAAATCGCCGACGGCGCGATGAAAGCGGCCCAGGCCGAAGCCTTCAAAGCCCAACTCGACCTCGCCGTTGAACTCGGACGCAACGTGGTCATCCATCAACGTGCAGCGTGGGACGACACGCTCGACATCTTGCGTCCGTATACCGGCAAGCTGCGCGGCGTCTTCCATTGCTTCGGCGGAACCCCCGAAGCGGCCGAGGAACTTGTCACCATGGGACACCTCGTTTCTTTCACTGGCATCGTCACTTTCAAAAACGCGGCTTTGGTCCAGGAAACCGTCCAAGCGGTCGCGCCCGATGGCTACATGGTGGAAACCGATTGCCCGTATTTGGCGCCAGTTCCCTTCCGGGGGAAGACGTGCGAACCGGCCCACGTGCGGCTCATCGCGGAAAAGATTGCCGCGTTGCGGGGGGTAACGCTGGACCAAGTGGCGGCCGACACCGAGCGCACGGCAGAAGCTTTCTTCAAATTGTGAAAGCTGCGCACTCAAAAATGGGTGTTAACCACGAGGCAAGATCTGTGTATTGATCTGCGTATGGGTACCAAGACTCTTTCTGTCGATGAGGAGGCTTATCTGCATCTGGTTCGGGCCAAAGGGGATCGACGGGAGTCGTTTTCCGCGGTGATCAAGCGGGCCCATTGGGACCAGGGCAAGAAGCGTTGCGGGGATCTTCTGGCCCGCGCTTCGGGCCACGTGCCCGCCGAAGTGCTTGATGCCCTCGATCGCGCGCAAGCCGAAGACCTGCCTCCTGCCGACCCATGGAAGCGCTGATCTTCGACACCACGTTCCTCATTGATTTCCAGCGGGAACGCGGCTGTTCGCCGGGTGGAGCGCATACTTTTCTGGAAGACCATGCCGCAGCGGTGGCTTATTTGCCGATGACCGCTTACGGGGAATTCGCCGAGGGTTTTCCCAATCGCACCGACGCGACCTTTTTGTCGGTCGTGGAATCGTTTGAGTTGCTGTCCGTGACCCGCGCGGTGGGCCGATGCCTGTGCTGACCTCGCGCGTGCTTTACGTTCGAAGGGCAAGCTGATCGGGTCGAATGATCTGTGGATTGCGGCGACCGCGCTTGAGCAGGAAATGGCTTTGGTCACGCGCAACACCGCCGAGTTCTCCCGTGTGCCGGGGCTGAAGATCAAGGGTTACTAAACCTAGAGGAGGCGTTGAGAGCTTATGGTTGAGGGTTGAGAGGCTGAAAGCCAACACCTTGTCGGCCCGGGATTTTCCGAAAGATTAACCGCAACGGGCAAGAGGTTGCGGTGGCCCGCTGCCTTGGGCCAGCAACAGTGAGTTGCCCTGGTTCTCCTCCGAGGGAAAACCAATAAGCCTGCGCGTGGGTAACAACATACTTGCAAGTGTACTTGCATGGGGCATATTCGCCCCATGCCTCATTTGAATATCTACGTCGATGAGAAGGCTGGGCGTTCTATTACCCAAGCAGCCAAGCGCGAGCGGGTATCTCTCTCCCGCTGGGCGCGGGAAAAGTTGCTCGCCGCAACCGGATCCCATGATTGGCCCGCGGGTTACCGGGAACTTATCGGAAGCGTTGAGGACGACGATTTCGTGGCTCCTCCGGAGGGCCGGCCAGAACT
>CAMBUL010000076.1 GCA_945871065.1 Chthoniobacter flavus
TCGAAAGGGAATAAAGACAGGCCACGGATGGAAGAAGATGAAAGAGGATAAGCGGGGCGCGCTGACACGCGCCCCGCTCATGGCATCTCTCCGAGGACTGTGTTTGCGCCGTGTCAGCGGCGCGAACACCATCTTCTGGCATCCTCTTCCATCCGTGGCTTTCTGACCTCTGGCCTGCCCAAGCTCGCCGTCGACGCCGGCCCCAATTACTCCCCAACCACACCCGCCAATGCGCGGGTTCAGCGACTAAAAGCGAATTTCAAATCCGCGCAAGCCCGCCGGTTTGCCGATCTCGCCAACTTCTTCTGTGGCCATATGCCCCGCCAACTCGCTCTCCCGCACCCCCTGCAAAAATCCGTCCACCTCCTCGTCATCCCCCGAGGCGACCAATTCAACCCGCCCGTCCGGAAGATTCCGCACATAGCCCGCCACATCATACCCCGCCGCGACCCGCCGCGCCGTGTAACGAAAGCCCACGCCCTGCACGCGACCCTCGTAAAAAACCTGCAACGTTTTCCCCATCGCTCAACCCCGCACCTGACCGTTGCCGGTCACGAGATACTTGTAGGTCGTCAATTCCTCCAACCCCATCGGTCCGCGCGCGTGCAATTTGTCCGTGCTAATCCCGATTTCCGCGCCAAAGCCGAATTCCCCGCCGTCGCTGAAACGCGTCGACACATTCCAGAAGACCGCTGCCGAATCGACTGCGGCCAGAAATTTCCGCGCCGCCGCCTCATCGGTCGTCACGATGGAATCGCTGTGATGCGAGCCGTAATGCTCGATGTGGTCGATCGCCGCCTCGAGTGAATCGACCACGCGGATGCTCAGGATCAGATCGAGGTATTCCGTCGTCCAATCTTCCTCCATCGCCGCTTTGACCCCAGAACCCAGCACCTCAGAGGTGCGCCGGTCGCCCCGCAACTCGACGCCCTTTGCGCGCAGTGCGTCGGCCACCGCCGGTAAAAATTTTTCCGCAACATCCCGGTGCACGAGCAATGTCTCCATCGCGTTGCACACCCCCGGACGCTGGCACTTGGCATTGACCGCGATCTCTTCAGCCATCACGAGGTCCGCCGCCTGATCCACATAGACATGACACACCCCGTGGTAATGCTTGATCACCGGCATGCGAGCATGTTCGACGACCGCTTCGATCAGCGCATGACCGCCCCGCGGCACGATCACATCGAGGTAGCGGTCCATCTGCGCCAATAACCGCACCCCATCGCGGTCGGTGAAAGGCACCAATTGAATCACCTCCGCCGGCAACCCCGCTTTGACCGCCCCCGCGGAAAGAGCCCGCGCGATCGCCGTATTCGAATGAATCGCCTCCTTGCCACCGCGCAGGATGCACGCATTGCCGGATTTCAAACAAAGCACCGCCGCATCGGCCGTCACATTAGGACGCGATTCGTAAATAATCCCGACCACCCCGATCGGCACCCGGATCTTGGTGATTGTTATCCCGTTCGGACGCGTCCATTCGCGAATGATTTCCCCGCACGGATCAGGCAAGGACGCCACCTGGCGCACGCCTTCCGCCATGGCACGGATGCGTGCGGCATCCAGCTTGAGACGATCCACCGCCGCCGCATTGAGACCGTAGCCCGGCGCCGCCGCGAGATCCCGGCCGTTGGCGGCGAGGATATCCTCCCCGGAAGCCTCCAAGGCATCGGCCATGGCCATGAGCGCCGCATTTTTTTGATCCTTCGAAGACAAGGCCAGGACCCGCGCCGCCGCACGCGCCTTTTGACCGAGTTCCTCAATCTGTTGCCCCAAGTCCGCCATAGTCAGGCAATATCCGCCTCGCCCCGCCGCGGGTCCAAGCTAAATTAGTCTGATTATGGCCTCCGACGACCTTTTCGCCGCCGAGGCAACCTCGACCGCGGCCGCCCACGCCCCGCTGGCCGAGCGGATGCGGCCGCGATCCTTGGACGAATACGCCGGACAGGAACACATCCTCGGGCCCGGCAAACTTCTCCGTCGCGCCATCGAAGCCGACCGGTTTTCGTCCGTCGTCCTCTACGGTCCGCCCGGCACGGGCAAGACCAGCCTGGCCGAGATCATCGCCCGCACCACCGACGCCCGCTTCGAACGCCTCAGCGGTGTGGAGAGCACGGTGGCCGAAATGCGCAAGGTCATGGCCGCCGCCGCCCTGCGCCTCGCCCGCGACGGCACCCGAACCGTCCTCTTCATCGATGAAATCCACCGCTTCAACAAAGCCCAACAGGATGTCCTCCTCCCCGACGTGGAGCGTGGCACGGTGCGGCTGATCGGGGCGACGACGATGAATCCTTTTTTCTACGTCAACAGCCCGCTTGTCTCCCGCTCGCTCGTCTTCGAGCTTCGTCCGCTCTCGTCGGCAAATCTGCGCGCCCTCCTGGACCGTGCTTTGACCGATGCGGAACGCGGTCTGGGTACCAAGAAGATCGGCCTTGATGAGGAGGCTGCCGCGCATCTGGCCGAGATCTGCGACGGGGACGCCCGCCGCTGCCTCAACGCCCTCGAGTTGGCCGCGCTGACCACCGAACCTTCGGCGGATGGCGCCATCCGCCTGACCCGCGCCGTCATCGAGGAAAGCATCCAACGCAAAGCCGTGGTCTACGATGCCAAGGATGATGCGCACTACGATACGATCAGCGCCTTCATCAAAAGCATCCGCGGCAGCGATCCCGATGCCGCGCTCTATTGGTTGTCCAAAATGCTCCATGCCGGGGAAGACATCCGCTTCATCGCCCGGCGCCTGGTCATTGCCGCCAGCGAGGACATCGGCCTGGCTGATTCCCGCGGGCTGCTCCTTGCCGTCGCCGCCCAGCAGGCCTGCGAATTCCTCGGCTTGCCCGAGGCGCAGATCCCGTTGGCCCACGCCACCGTTTATCTGGCCACCGCGCCAAAGAGCAACACGGCCTACGCCGGACTCCGGGCCGCGCAATCCGACCTGCAAAAAGGCCGCACCCTCGCCGTCCCCGAGCATCTGCGCGACAAGCACCCCAAAACCGCCGGTGAGACCGATCCTGCCCCCTCCTACCAATACTCCCACGACTTCCCCGACGCCTACGTCCCCCAAGCCTACCTGCCTGAGGGCCGCGTCTTCTACGAGCCCTCCGACCGCGGCGAAGAAAAACGCATCGCCGAACGCCTGGCACACTGGCGCACGCTCTTTACCCAAGCGCCGGAAGCTTAGGGCAAGGGCAATGCTTTCCATCACTGCCTGTCCCGATAGGTTCACCTTTCCATGTTTGCCCGCCCCCCTCTCGCCACTCTCCACGCCTTGGCTGCCCTCGCCATGGTCTCCCTCTCCACCGGCTGCACCGTAGTCGGCTTGCAGGTGCAAAATTTATCGGCCCGGCAAGGCGAGGCGCGGAATTTGGCGGCGCACAACGGAAACGACCGCGCCGCCGCGCTCCTCAAGCAGGCAGTCGGACGCGGTTTGGGCGAGACGGAAAAAGTGTCCGACCTGGTCGAAGCCATACGCCTGACCGGCACCGCACGTCCCGGCAGTACGCAACATCAGATTAATCAAACCGCGATCGAGACGCTGGTATCCGCCATGCAGGCCCGCCAGTTCGCGCCGGTCACCTTGCGGGACGGCAAGACCCTGAGCGTGGCCGGCGAATCGGCCCGCACCATGGACCCGCGCGGCACGGACGACCTCATTCCGGCCTCCGCTTTGCGTATCGAGAGGCTACGGGTTCGGACCGCCCAAGATGGTGTGGGCGCACCCTATGTGGTGCGCTATGTGCCGTCCTCACCGCGCCTGGGCGGACAACCCGGGATCACCCCGAAGGCCGGAATCACCGAAGCCGTCACCGCCGTCTTGCGTTCCGATCGCGGGCAGCCGCAGCTCGTTTTTTATCGCACCGCCCTGGACGACGATACGGTGGTCGACGGACGCCGCACCAAACTCGCTGCCGATTTCACCGCCCCGCTCGCCTACATGCTCTCCAAGGGCCGCAACCGCAGCATAGATATCCGCTCGCTCATCCGCCCCTATCTGACCATGGACCAGGCCGGCCTCTTCCAATTTTCCCCCTACGATCCCGCAAAAATCCCCATCGTCTTTGTCCACGGTCTCATGTCGCGTCCCGAAACCTGGGTGTCGGCCGTCAACGAGTTGCTGGCCGACGAAAAGATCCGCGAGCGCTATCAGTTCTGGTTTTTCCTCTATCCAACGGGGCTGCCGGTGTGGGCCACGGCGGCGAAGTTGCGGGAGGAAATGGACCGCTTCCGCACCGCGCTCGATCCGCAACGGACCAACCCGAACCTCGACCGCACGGTGATTGTCGGACACAGCATGGGCGGCCTCATTGCCGGACTGCAAATCCGCACTGGGGGCAAGAATCTCTGGAAACAGTTCATGGATACTCCGCCCGAAAAGCTCGATCTCACTCCGCAGACCAGAGAGCGCCTCCTCAGGATCATCAACTTCGGTCCGCGCAACGACGTGGGCCGGGTGGTTTTCTTCTCCACTCCGCACCGCGGGAGTGATTTGGCGGTGAATCCCTTCGCTGAATTTTTCGCCCGCCTCGTGCGCCTTCCCTTTACCATAGCCCAGCGCGATATGATCACCATCCGCCAGGCCCTGCGCCAAGAACTGCGCGAACTATTTGTCGCCCCCGCCAACAGCATCGTCTTCCTCCGCGCCAGGTCACCACTCTTGGCCGCCATCCTCAATCTCCCGATGAGGCCCGGCGTGCCCTACCACTCCATCATCGGCGACCGCGGCAAGGGCGACGCACCGAACAGTTCCGACGGCGTCGTGCCCTATTGGAGCTCGCACCTCAAGGATGCGCGCTCCGAAAAAATCGTCCCCTCCGGCCACGGTTCACACGAAAACCCCGAAGGCATCGCGGAGTTGGCAAGGATTCTCCGCCAGCACTGCAGCAACTGACTGCGGCGCCTTACCACTCGATCAAGCCTCAACCGCAGGGATTCCTTTCCGTGGAGACCTGGGGGCGTCCGGGGCATCTTTTTACGCATTTTGCATGGCAAGACCCCCCGCAGCCTGACTATTTTTTGGTCTGCCATCGGCGAAAATATCCACTTTTCAACCAACCCACTCCCCACTCCCGACTATGCCAACCAAAAACCGCCTCCTTTGGGCCACCCTAGCCGCCATCACTGGACTAATGCCCCCCCACCTAGTGGCACAAACAACCGCCAAGAAACCGAACATCCTCGTCATCTGGGGCGATGACATCGGCCAGTTCAATATCAGCGCCATCAACATGGGCATGATGGGCTACAAGACGCCTAACATCGACAGCATCGCCAAAGACGGCGCGCTCTTCACCGATTGGTATGGACAGCAATCGTGCACGGCGGGACGCGCCGCGTTCATCACCGGACAATCGCCGATCCGCACCGGCCTGACCAAAGTCGGCCTGCCCGGTGCGCCCGAAGGAATAAAAAAAGAGGACCCGACCATCCCCACGCTGCTCAAGGCGCAGGGCTATGTCACCGGCCAGTTCGGAAAAAACCATCTCGGCGACCGCGACGACATGCTACCGACAAACCACGGATTCGACGAATTTTTCGGCAACCTCTACCACCTCAACGCCGAGGAGGAACCCGAGCATCCCGACTATCCGAAAAATCCGGAGTTTAAAAAGAAATGGGGGCCGCGTGGAGTCATGCACAGCTTTGCCGGCGGGAAAACGGAAGACACCGGCCCGCTGACCAAGAAGCGCATGGAAACCTTCGACGAGGAAGTCAGTGAGAAAGCCATCGCCTTCATTGAAAAAGCGGCCAAGGACGACAAACCGTTCTTCGTCTGGTGGAACTCGACTAAGATGCACATCTTCACCCACCTCAAAGATGAACTCAACGGCAAGACGGGCCAGGGTATCTACGCTGATGGCATGGTCGAGCACGACCGCCAAGTCGGCGAACTACTGGCCAAACTCAAGGAACTCGGCATCGATGAAAACACCATCGTTATGTATTCGACCGACAACGGCGCCGAAGCTTTCACCTGGCCCGACGGCGGCACGACCATGTTCCGTGGCGAGAAAAACACGCAGTGGGAGGGCGGCTACCGCGTGCCTTGTGCGATCAAATGGCCCGGAGTGATCAAGCCCGGCACTGTGATCAACGACATCGGTTCGCACGAGGATATGCTGCCCACCCTCGTTGCGGCGGCCGGCAACCCGGACGCCAAAGAGCAACTGCTCAAAGGCGCCACTGTGGGCGACCGCTCGTACAAGGTCCACCTCGACGGCTACAACCTGCTGCCCGCCTTCAAGGGCGAAGCCGCCTGGCCGAGGCACGAGTTCATTTACTGGACCGATGACGGCAGTGTGGCCGCGCTGCGCTACAACGACTGGAAGCTCACCTTCCTCAAGCAAAACGCCCACGGCATGCACGTCTGGCTCCAGCCTTTCGAGGAACTGCGTGCCCCCATGCTCAACAACCTGCGCATGGACCCCTTCGAATTGGCTCAGGACATCGGCATGGATTACGACCGCTGGTTTATCGAGCACATGTTCGTCATCGCCCCGGCTGTCGACTATGTGGCCAAGTGGCTGCAGAGCTTGAAGGAGTTCCCGCCACGCCAGAAGCCCGGCAGCTTCAATCTCGACCGCGTGATGGAAAACATCACAAGCGTCTCGCAATAATCAAGCAGACATGGTGAGAGATTTGTTTGCGCTGATCCTGCCGCTGACCCGTGCCGTCGGAGCAGCGCATGGCGCCGCAAGCACCCCGCTAGGCAAACCCGCCAAGGGTTCCGGCTCACGGCTGCTCCTTGATCAAACAAATCGCCATGAGATTTAAACAATACTTTTTAATATTCGCCTTTTTCGTCGTTACTATTATCGGGCTGCTTTACGGCATATCACCACAGTGGTTTGCTCGAACATTCCTAGGACTCTCAGAAATTGATGTGAATGCTGCCCACATTCTCAGAGCAACTATGGGCTTGTATCTTGCGTTTGCCGTATTCTGGCTTTATTCGGCTTTCAGCAGCAGACATAGAAACACGGCAGTTCTCACGTGTGTAGTTTTTGCCGGAGGCCTACTGGCCGGCAGACTGATTAGTTACTTGGCCGATGGTCAGCCCTCGCCACTCCTCATTTTATATATTGTTCTTGAATTCGCTCTGATTCCGCTCGCTTACTGGCTTTTCAAACTACCCGACTAAACCAAACTGCTTCTAGCGCATCGCTTACTTGGGCAATAGCGGCGGCGATAAGCAGATGCTCGAACACACCACGAACGAAAATCCCCGCTGGCCGCTTGGGCTGATTGTCGATCACACCGATACCGGGCGCGGGTACGCCTACGACAAGGACGCTAAAATTTCCGAAAAACTCATAGCCCCGCTGAAAGAGGCGCCAAAACGCGGATGGATTGTCATCGACATGAATAACGACTGGGCGGAAGTTTTTGCAGATTGAAGTTCGCTCCCGCAGTCAAGCCGCAGATGGATCGCGATGTGCCTATCGCGATAACGCCTGCACCCGCCCCGTGGCGGCAGCTCTCACGACGAGCCCTCGCCCTCCTCGCTCTGACCCTCGCCGCCTGCGGGCCGACCGCCGTTCCACCGGGCATGGTTCTCATTCCCGGCGGCGAATTCACCATGGGGACCGAGGCCGACTATGCCTTCCCCAACGAAAGTCCCCCGCACCGTGTCACCATTTCCCCGTTTTTTCTCGATGTGAACCCGGTGACCAATGACGACTTTGCCCGCTTCATTGAATCGACCGGCTACCTCACGGTGGCCGAACGCCCGATCGATTGGGAGGAAATGGAAAAACAGGTCCCACCTGATACACCGAAACCACCCGACGAAGTGCTGGCTCCCGGTTCGCTCGTCTTCCGTCCGACCGAGGGCCCGGTCGATCTTCGCGATATGTCGCAATGGTGGATTTGGACCACCGGCGCGTCATGGCGCCACCCCGAGGGTCCGGCGAGCAATCTGGAAGGACGCGGCAAGCATCCCGTGGTCCACGTCGCTTGGGAAGACGCGCAGGCTTATGCCGACTGGGCCGGCAAGCGCCTGCCGACCGAGGCGGAATGGGAATTCGCCGCGCGCGGCGGACTCGACCAGACCCGCTACGCGTGGGGCGATGAGGAGAACCCGGACGGCCGATTCATGCTCAACCGCTGGACCGGCACATTCCCCTACCGCAACGACCGCACTGACGGCTTTGCCGGCACATCACCCGTCGGATCCTTCCCGCCCAACGGATACGGCCTTCATGATATGGGCGGTAACGTGTGGAATTGGTGCCGCGATCTTTACCGCGCCGATACCTTCGCCGCGCGGGCCGACAACCAACCTGCGTGTTGCGACCCAGGTGGACCGCTCGACTCGGAGCACGAAACTCCGATCTCCGGCGACCCCTCACCGCCACTCGTTCCCGGCGCGGAACGCCGCGTGACCAAAGGCGGATCCTTCCTCTGCCATCCAGCCTACTGCGAAAGCTACCGCCCAACCGCCCGGCGTGGAACTTCGCCGGACACCGGCAGTAGCCACGTCGGGTTCCGCTGTGCGATGGATGTTGCGCAACCGTAAAGCGCTGCTGCGGACCGGATCCATCCGACGTAGGTTTGCTCGGTGCGGTAGGAATAGTGGCGGGCGCGGACGGCGGCGCGGATTTCGTCGATGAACGGGGCAAAGCGCGCCGGCAGTTCTCCGCGGTCGGACTTGCCTTGATGCCGGGCACGGAGGAACTCCTCGTCGAGTGGTGGTCGCCGTTCCGGGGAGGCGGTGGCCGCGGCGAGCGGCTGACGCACTTTCCAATCAGCCGACCAGGGGGCGGGGTAGCGGGATTGGTGCAGGAGTTTGAGTGCCGCCTCGGCCTGCTCGATCTGCCAACCGGCTTTGCCCTGGTCGGCCAGATGCTGCCAGAAGGCCTCGACATCGGATTCCCCAGCATCCACGAATTTGCGAGGCGAGAGATACTTCCCCCAAGCCATGACCTAATTGGTCCAAAATGGAATCAATGATTCCTGCACGCCCTTTTTCCGGACCAAGTCCCCGAACTGCTCGCGAAAGCTCGATTGGGCCATAGCGGCTGGAATAATTCAACAACTGCCCCTCACTTACAAGTAATATGCGACCAGTCGTAAAACCCAATATTAACGAACTGTCGTATACTATACGTTCGCCAAAATGAAAGCTAGATTTAAAATCACGCCTGTCCGGTTAAATGAGGTATCATTTTATTTGAGTTCTTCAAGATGAGGTATTTGCGCGACAAAATGGATGTGACGGATTTGAAGTTCAAAGAGCCTGCTTACAGGATCGGCGGTTATGAACTCTGGTCGCTATGTCCGGTTAAGCAACAGTTTTTCTGTAAAAGTGGAATTGGGTGATGTGGTTGGTTGTTATGGTTGAGGATTATTTGAGCAGTTCTGGGCTGAGGTAAGCTGTGGAAGTTTCCCAAGCCTCGGAGATTTCCATGAGGATGGCTGAGACCAGGC
>CAMBUL010000077.1 GCA_945871065.1 Chthoniobacter flavus
GCCGACGGTCTGACCGTCTCGAACGGCGATTTCAGTGACCTGACCGGCCTGACCGAGCAGTCGGGGGGCTGGTATCAAGGGGTTCCGGCCGGCTGGACCAGCACAGCAGCGAATCCCGGTTATGCCGTCATCACCAACAGCTTCGGCAACCCGCCGCCCGCCGCCAACCTCAATACGCTTTCCACGTTGCGGCAAAATGTCGGAACCAATGCCGTGGCTTCGTTGGTCACGGTGGAGTTCGACTTGGGTTCTTTCGGCGGGGCCCCCACCGCGACCGTGCGGATCACGGATGGCGGCACCGTCGTTTACGGTTCCGGGACTTACGCGACAGGGACCGGACAGACCCTCGCGGCTTACGCGCCCTCGGGCGGCCCGATCTTCATCGAGTTTGGAGGCGCTCAGCAGGCTTGGCTGGACAACGTCTCCGTCTCAGCCGTGCCCGATGCGCCATCCGTGGGTTTGACCAATGGCAATTTCGCCGATCTCAGTGCCAACACGGTCACCGGCGAAGGATGGTATGGCGGCGTGCCGGCGGGGTGGACCTCGACCGCCCCGGCGAGCGACTACACGGTCATCGAGTCCGGTGGGATTTATTACGCCAACCTCAACACCCTGAGCGTGGCTGGCGGCGCGACCTTCCATCCCCTCCGGCAGTCCATCGGCACGGTGGATGTCACCTCGGACGTGACGGTTACTTTCAAAGCCGTTTCCCTCACCCCCAACATGCCTTTCTACGTGGCTGCGGCCATTTTCAACGCAGCCGATGACAGCACGGTGGCCGTCGTGGAAACGCCGGCCTTGGTCAATGGCGCCGCGACCGTGACCTGCTCCGCGCAGGGTGTGCCCGCCGGCACCGAACTTTATGTCGGGTTTTGGACCTTCGGGGGAACGACTCCCGGCATCACGGACGTGGCCGTTTCGACCTCCATGGCCGCCAACACCGTCGCCCTCGACCCCGGTTCCATCCTTGAAGTCGACCTCGGCTACCCGGTCAGCTCCGCGGTGAGTCTCGACTTCGCCGCCGGGTCCAAAGTCAAATTGGTCGGCACCAGTGCTCCCGCCGGGGCCGCCGTACTTCTCTTTTCGACCAGCGGTTCGATCACTGGTTCGCCTCAGTTGGATCCCGCCGTGCCGGGCTACGAATTGGTCAGCGCCAGCAACGTCCTCTGGCTGCGCAAAGGGCTGGCGCTTTACAACGGGGGTTTTCAGGATTTGACCGGTCTCACGCCTCAGCCTGGCGCCGCCGGCTGGTATCAAGGAATTCCGGCGGGTTGGTCCAGTTCCACCGGGAATCTCAACTACAACGTGATCAACTGGAATGAAGGCAATCTCGCCGCCAACGTGGAAACTCTCGGGCCGGCGTCTCCCTTCGCGCCCCTTTACCAGAGCGGGGGATCGACGGACACGTCCGGAACCGTCACGCTGACCTTCAATATTCTCGGCTTCAGCGACACCTACGGCATGGCCGCGGCCATTTACGAGGCAACTCCCGGGGGGAGCCCGGCGACGTGGACCGTTCTGGCCACAGCAACATACGACCAAACCAGCGAAAGCCGGCAGATCTTGGAAGCTATCGATGTCCCGGTCGGCACGCCCATCGCGGTCGGCTTCTGGAGTTGGGCGGGATCCCCCGGCGTTGACAACGTCGTCCTTGCCCCGAGTGCACCCACTTCTTTGTCCTATTCACCGGCCGCGATCGACGCGGCGGTGGGCGTGGCCATCATCCCGCTCGGGCCCCCGAGTGTCTCGGGTACCGTTATAAATTACGCGATCAGTCCCGAGTTGCCGCCCGGTCTGGCCATCGATGCCTCGACCGGCGTGATCAGCGGCACCCCGAGCGCCGCGTCCGCCTCGGCTGTCTACACCGTGACAGCGTCGAATGCGGGAGGGAGCACCACGGCCGAGGTGACCATCGAGGTTGCAGCCAGCGCCTACAACAGCTGGGCGGCGGGCTATTCGCTCGATCCGGCGACCAATGGCGCGCCGGGGGCGGATCCGGACGGCGACGGCTTCCTCAACAGCAGCGAGTTTGCCTTCGGCACCAATCCCACGACCGGTAGCCCCTCCTTGGTCCAGGCCGCAACAGTCGGCGGGCAGTTTGTCGTCTCCTGGCTGCAGCGGATCGACAACCCGTCGGCTTACACCGTGCAGGAAACCAGCGATCTCGTCCTTGGGTCTTGGACGGCTTCCTCCGCACCCGTCCAACCGGGAGCCGGCTCCGTGCCGCCCGTCGGCTACGAATGGAAGCAGATCTCGGTCACTCCGGCCGGCAAGAAATTCTACCGCGTGACCGCCTCCCTCTGACCTTGCCTCCGCGAGACGAACGAACAATTGGCACGAAAATCCACATACTTGGCATCAATCGCCGCGCGAAACCTCGAGCGACCAATTAACTTACAAACAACCCTCATCACCCCATGAACACGAAAAAAAGCATTATCATTCCCCAACTCCTCATCGCCGCACTCTTTTGTCTTATCGTTCCGCAACGCTCCACGGCGGCACTTTCTTTGACTAATGGCGACTTCCAAGACCTCACCGGTCTCACAAACCAAGGAGGCGGCTGGTACGCAGGCGTCCCCGCCGGATGGTCAAGCTCTACTGCCAGCCTCACTTACAACGTCATTGATTACTCGTCGGGCAACTTAGGTGCCAATTTGGAAACGCTGGGGCCTTCCTCTCCCTTCACACCCCTTTATCAGAGCGTTGGTCTCTTGCCGTCGACAGGCAATGTTACGCTGAGCTTTAACATTCTTGGGCTCAGCCTCACCTACGGCATGGCTGCGGCCATTTATAATGCCCCTAGCGGGGGAAGTCCCGCCAGCGGTTGGACCGTCTTGGTTGATGGATCTTATAATCAAACCGTGGGTAGTTTCCAGACATTGGTTGCTACGAACGTTGCCGCCAATACGCCCATTGCTGTCGTGTTCTGGCAATGGGCGGGTTCCCCAGGCATCGACAACGTGACGGTCGTTCCGGAACCGTCCACCTACGCGCTGCTTGTGCTGGCGGCCGGCGGTCTGGCGGCCCACGTCGTGCGCCGTCGACGTTTGCGCTGAGCAACATCTCTCGCGCCGTGATCTCAGGCAGGTTTTATTGCGCGCTTGCTGTTTCGCTGGTCAGCCTTTCGCTGGCCTCGGCGCAGTCTGGCGAGGGCGGACTGGGCGTCACCAACGGGGACTTCAGTGATCTGACCGGACTGCAGGAGCGGGCCGACGGGTGGTATGCTGGCGTCCCCGCCGGGTGGTCCACCACGGTTGCGGTGGAAGGTTCAACCAATTACTCGGTCCGGCGGGAAACCGGAGACTTTGTCGCCAATGTGTCCGCCCTGAGCCAAACGAAACCTTCGTTCGTGGCCTTCGAGCAGGAGGTGGGGCGGTTGGACGCACCGGGTGAGGTGACTCTGACTTTCGAACTCAAGGAGCCATGGCACGGCCAGCCCTTCTATCTGGGCGCGGCGATCTATGACTCTCTCGCCACGACCTATGCGCTGGCCACCGGTGCCTTCACCAATTCCGGCACGCACAGCGTGGTGGCCAGTAACGTCCCGGCGGGCACGCCAATCAAAATCGGCTTTTGGACCGTGCAGGGCTTCCCCAGCTTGGACAACGTTACGATCACGTTACGGCTGAACGAGTAGGACCGCCCCTCACGCGGACGGAGGCACTTCCGCGATGGTTCCCTTGGCACGATTCTGCTCGTTTTTGGCAGCGCGGTCTGCGCAGGCGGGGCAGGGGCAATGCATATTGCCTTAAGATGCGCTACAGTTTCGTTCACCCCGCCATGATTGCATCGTCCGCTTCCCACCGTCCCCCCGTGCTGGCCGGCGGGCACGGGGCCTTCACCCTCGTCGAATTGCTCGTGGTGATCGCGATCATCGCCCTCCTGGCTGCCCTCGTCTTCCCCGCGGGGCAGCGCATGATCGCTTCCGGTCAGACGGCCAAGGCAACGTCGAATCTGCGCCAGATCGGCGGTCTCCTGTCCTCTTACGTGGGGGACAACAACAACCGTCTGCCGGCGGCCGAACCGGCAGGGTGGTCCACGGCCACCAACTCAAAATTCTGGCAGAATCTGCTGCGCATGAATGCCGGGATGCCCGTGAGGGGCAACCCGGATACAGACCCCTGGCTGCCGGAAATTTTCTACGATCCGGTAGTCAAAAAAGGACGCCAGCACCTCTTCGGTTGCTTCGGGGGGAACAGCGCGGTCATGCGCAAGCCGAACGGAACCCCGTTGTCCGCTATCCCCGCACCGAGCCGAAAAGTTGTCGTTGCCTCCGCCATAGACCGCTCGGTGAAAAACCGGTTCGATAGCAGTTGGTATTTCGACGGAAGGACAGTCACCACGGGCTCGGCCCAAGCGGATCCCCGCCATGGGAGCAAGGCGCTCTGCCTTTTTGTCGACGGGCACACCGAAGCACTGGATATCGCCCAAATGGACGCGACCGAGCGGCGGAAATACTTTTCCCTGGATGACAACTGACAAGCCCAACAGCGTTGGGAAAAGACGGCACGGACGGCATGGGCGGATGCTGGGGTGTTCTTTGGTTCAGGCGGCGACGCTGGCGGCAGTCTCGGGCCAGGCGGCCGCCGCCGAATGGTCCGCGATCGACGCGGGGTTCGCCAATCCTCCGGCCGAATTCCGTCTATCGCACTACAGCGCCCACCTCGGCGCACCAGTGCCGGTGGAGCAAATGGCTGCGGCCGGCATCGGCGGGGTCCAGTTGTTCATGCAGAGCGACGGCTACCTGCAGTCCGAGCAGGCTTGGGCCAACGTGAGCAACAACATCGCGGCGGTCAAAGACGCGGGCTTGCGACTCTGGATGGCGGACGACAACGGCTATCCCAGCGGCATGGCGGGAGGGCGCGTGGTCGAGGCCGATCCGGCCCACGAGGCCCGCTGCTTGATCGAGGTGCAGTTTGAGGGACGCGGGACGGATCCGGTCTCTCTGGCCTTGCCGGCCGGCACGGAGAAATTTGTCTACGCCTACCTTTATCCCCGCGTCAACGGGCAACCTGACTTCACCCGCCCGCGGGCGCTCACGGTGCAGGACAACTTGGTGACGGGCAATGGCCGTTCCGGCGATTGGACGCTGCGGGCCTTCGCGCTGCAGGTCAACAATGAGGGCAACCAAGCCACCAGCACGGCCGCACAGTTCCAAACCACCGGACGCTATCCCAATCTGCTCAATCCGGCGGCGATGGAGGCTTTTGTCTCGCTGACCCACGAGGAATACGTCCGCCGCTTCGGTTCGCTGTCCGGGCAAATCGACGCTTTCTACTCCAACGAGCCGAACCTCATGACATCTTGGTTTACGAACGATCCGCCCACGCGGCCCGGCGGGCGGAGCTTCCTGCCATGGGACGCGGCACTGCCGTCGGTTTTTCAGCAACGCCACGGCTACGATCTGCAGCCCATGTTGCCCGCGCTCTACGGGGGCACCGACACGGCGTCCAAACTCGTGCGGCGGCACTTCCACGAGACTGTGGGCGCCTTGCTGGCCGAGAATTTTTCGCAGCGCATTGCCGACTGGGGTGATCAAAACGGCATCCGTTTCTCCGGCCATCCGCTGCAGGAAGAGGACGTCATCTACCATGTGCTCAACCACGGTGACATGTTCCGCTTCGTGGAGCCCATGCAAATACCGGCTGTCGATCTGCCCATGCCCGACCGCGGCGCCGCATGGAACTTCTGGATGCCGAAATTCCTCAGCTCTGTTGCGCAATTCAAAAACCGTCCGGCGGTGGTCGGTCTGCTCGATCCCATCATCTACCGACCCCAGATGGAGCTCACCCCGTTGGCCGAGGATTTCCGCCGCATCGTCAATATGGGGGCGTTTTCCGGGGTCAACCAATTCCAGACCTACCTGTTCTGGCAGCTTTATGATCCGGTCGTCTACCGCGGGATGAACGAGTATGTGGGTCGCCTCTCGCTGGCCCTGCGCGGGGCGCGCCATGCCTCGACGGTCGGCCTCTACTATCCCATCGAGACTTTCCAGGCCAACTTTGTGCCCTCGCCGAATTTCTGGGGCCGGGTCGATCTGCTCACCGCCGAATGGCAAGCCCTGAGCGCGATCCAGGACAACCTGGACAGCACGGCGCGGAATTTGTCGAACGCGGGCATCGACTTCAATTGGGTCCACGGCGACTGGCTGCGCGATGCCGTGCTCGACGGCGGTGTGCTGGTGGTGGGGGCGCACCGCTATTCCACGATCGTGCTGCCGTGCGTCGAAGTTCTCCCCCTGCCGGTGGCGGAAAAGTTGGAGCAATTCCGGCAGGCCGGCGGCCGGGTCGAGTTGGTCGAGCGTCGGCCGGAGTTGGGCGACAACGCCGCCGAGCATGCGTCCGTCGCGGCGATCTTCTCCAATCGGCCAACCGTCACGGCGGCCCAACTGACCGGCACGCTGGGCGCGGTCGTGCCGCCGGATTTCGAACTGATGGTTGCGCCGCCGGCACTGGTGGAGGGGGCGGAGCAGGAATTCTTCAGCGCGCGTTTCACGAGGGACGGACGGCGTATCACCTATCTGGTCAACAATGCCATGACCGCGCTCACCTCGTCGCTGGCGCTTGCCAACAACGGCACACGCCACGTCTCCGTTTACAATCCGCTCGACGGATCCATCACGGCCCTTAAGTTGCCCGGTACCGTCACCATCGCGCCGTCCTCGAGCTTGCTCGTGGTGGAAAACCCGACCTCCGTGCCCGAAGAGGAATACCAGCCGCCGGCCTTGCAGGGGTCCGTGGTCAATGGCGACTTCAGCGACCGGACGGGCATGACAAGCACATCATCGGAATGGTTCGGAGGCTTCCCGCCCGGTTGGTCGGGCGGAATCAACGCTGCCTATGCGGTCTTGTCGCTCAATGGCACGGCTTACGCCAATCTCGGGGAGTTGAGCTCTGCGGCACCTTTCAACCCGATCGCGCAGAATGTCGGCACGGTCGAAGCGACCACCGATGTCCGTCTGACTTTCACTTTGGCCAATCTGCAGTCCGGATCCTCCATGGTGGGGGTCGCGATCTACGGTCAAGATCGCGCGAATTTGGGCAATGCAAGTTTCACCAACGCGGGGACTTTTACCCACACCGTCAAGAGGGTCGCGCCGGGCACCCCGTTGGAGATCGCTTTTTGGGGCGTAGCAAAGACCCCGGCCATGGGTCTCACCGGGGTGCGGCTTGATTATGCCGCGAGCGCTTTCCGCTGGAACGGTGGAGTGGGCGGCGTCTGGACCTCCGGCGGCGGAGGGTGGGTGGACCAATCGGATGAAGCCGCCGCGGTTTGGAGCAACAGCAAACCGGTCATCGCTCGATTCAACGGTGCGGCGGGGAACAATGTGACCGTGGCGCCAACGGGAGTGACGGTCTCCGACCTGGACTTCTCCGGCCCCAGCTTCAGTTTTACCGGAGGTACCGTCACCATGGCCAACACCCGTTGGTCGGTCGCGGCGCAGCAAACGGTGGACGTGGCCAATGCGCTGGCCGGCACCGGCGGACTGGTCAAGTCGGGCGGGGGCGCGCTCGTCCTCTCCGGCCACAACAGCTACGGCGGTCCGACCATCGTCGAGTCCGGTCGCCTGATCATCAACGGCGACCACGCTTCGGCAGCCGGTGATTTGGTGGTCCGCCCCGGCGCTGCGCTGGGCGGTGACGGCACGCTCGGCGGCAATCTGGCTTTCGAAGTGGGTGCGGCCTGGGTCTTCGCGCCGCAGTCCCGTCTCGCCGTTTCGGGATTGGTCATCGGGGGATTTCAACTCTCGCAGATGCAAGGTTTGGATCCTGCCACGCCGGACGGACGTTATCGCCTGATCGAAGGGGTGGTGGATGACGCGGAACAATTTGCGCCCGTCGGCGAAGCCTCGGCTCTGGATCTCGGCGGCGGCCGGCGCGCGTGGCTCGAGATCGGCGCCGAGGTCGTCGATTTCGTGGTGGCTCCCGCCGCGCAAAGCTTTGCCGGGTGGTCGCAGCAGCACGGCTTGAGCGGCGCGGCGGCCGACCCGGCGGCCGCGCCGGCCGGCGATGGCATCGCCAACCTCCTAAAATATGCCTTCAATCTCGACCCGCTGCGCCACGAGGGCACCGGGCAGTATCGCGGCGAATTCCGCGGCTTGCCCTACCTGGAAGGGACCTCGGGTGACTACCTGCAACTGATCTACTACCGGGATCCCGCCAAGACCGACATCCGGGTTGTCCCGGCCTGGAAAGCGCAGTTGTCGGAGGCAGCGGGCTGGACGGAAGTCTTCGACCGGCAAATGCTCGGCTCGCAGGATGGCATCGAAGCGTGGCGCGCGCGCCTGCCGCTCGATGGCGGTCAAGGCTTCATCAGAATCCAGGTCGAGAGCCAATGAGGAGCGGGGCCAACAAAGGCGCCCGGCCGTGCCCCTGCGGGGGTCGCGCGGACCAAGATCACTTGCTTCCCTACACCAACATATCATGAAAATCCGCCAAGCCTTCGTTATGTCGGTCAACCCCGGCGCTGAGCAAGAATACGAAGAACGCCACAACCCGACCTGGCCGGAATTGGAAAAGGTCCTCAAAGACCACGGCGTCTCGAACTATTCGATCTTCCTGCACCCGGAAACGCGCCAACTCTTCGGCTACGCCGAAATCGAAAGCGAGGAACAGTGGGTATCCATCGGGGCCACCGAGATCTGCCGGGAGTGGTGGAAGCAAAACGTTGAAATCATGCCGTCCAACCCGGACCACAGTCCGGTCAGCTCCCCGCTGCGCGAGGTTTTCCATCTTGAATAGTTTTTTGAAATCCGACTCCGGATTCACATCTCCGCAACGCGAACAGAGGGCATTGGGAGGTGAGGAATTAGCGCGGGGAAATCGCCTTGAGAAGTGCCGCCAGCCCGAACTCCCTCGGCATGTTCCGGGGGTTATTTTCACGTAAGATTCCGCTTCGGGTAGCCATGTGGTGCCGGCAGGCTCCTTGTGGCGGCGGCAGAATTCGTCCACCTGGGGGAGGGGTGGGAGGGGGTATCGCGTTTGCCAGTCTCCGCCGGGCCGCGGGCGTTCCCAAAGTGCGGGTGGGGGACACCGAGACGGGAATCTTCACCCCCGAGCAGATGAGCAAGATTTTGGAAGCGGCGACGGCAGAAGTTATCCCCTTCATTGTTCTTGGCGCCTTCGCCGGTCTGCGTGCCGCCGAAATCACCCGCATCGAGTGGAGCGCCATCGATCTTGAGCGCCGATTCATCACGATCCGCGCCGGACAAGCCAAGACGGCCTCTCGGCGTATCGTGCCGATCAGCGACAACCTTCGCCAGTGGCTCTTGCCCCACGTTGGCCGGGGCCTAATCGTGCCCAGCGCGGAAACCTACCGCAAGGCGACCAATCTCTCGCGACGCCT
>CAMBUL010000078.1 GCA_945871065.1 Chthoniobacter flavus
TCGAAAGGGAATAAAGACAGGCCACGGATGGAAGAAGATGAAAGAGGATAAGCGGGGCGCGCTGACACGCGCCCCGCTCATGGCATCTCTCCGAGGACTGTGTTTGCGCCGTGTCAGCGGCGCGAACACCATCTTCTGGCATCCTCTTCGATCCGTGGCTTTCTGAACTCTGGCCTGCCCAAGCTTGCAGTCGACGCCGGCCCCAGTTACTCCCCAACCACACCCGCCAACGCGCGGGTTCAGGGACTAAGGGCCATCTCCACTTCGCTCCGGTTCGGCGCGATAGAGCGTTTTCGATACGAGCCTTTCCGCTGTCTCGTTTGATCCATCGGGGTGTGACTACGTGGCGTCGGCATCCTGCCGATGATGTCCAGCGATCACGGGCAAGATACCCGTGCCACTTTTCTGACAAACCGCTGCAGCGCTTGTAAAAAGCTTCGCCGAAAACGCTCTAAGTCCTCAAAGAAATCGTGAGGGGGTCATCGCGATCCGCCCGGGATGGACGAGCGGGTTGCTCGTCCCGGTCCTTTACGAGCGGGGCAGTTCGATCCGGAAGATGGTTTCGCCCGGCTTCATCAGATTGAGGCGGTCGCGGGCGATGGTTTCGAGGTATTCTTGGTCGTTGCGCAGGAGGTCGAGTTCGCGCTGGGTCTTCTGCAAGACGGCGGTTTTTTCGGATTGTTCGCGCTCCAAGGTGAGGAGGTGCAGACGCATGCCATTCTGCTTCTGCCAGACGGGATAGAATATCACTCCCACGGTGAGGAGGAAGCCGATGACGACGAGGAATTGGAGGACGCGGTTGAGACGGTGCCAGAAGTCCGGCTCGCTGCGCCGCCGGCGCTTCACCACGAAATCGTCTTCCTCGTAAAGGTTCATGCGTGCATTTTCCCGCCGTAGACCGCGTCCCGACCGAGCATTTCCTCGATGCGGAGAAGCTGGTTGTATTTGGCGATGCGGTCGGTGCGGGAGAGGGATCCGGTCTTGATCTGGCCGGCGTTGGTCGCGACGGCGAGGTCGGCAATGGTCGAATCTTCGGTCTCGCCCGACCGGTGGCTGATCACCGCCGTGTAGCGGTTTTCGCGGGCCAACTCGATGGCGTCGAGCGTCTCGGTGAGCGAGCCAATCTGGTTGACCTTGACGAGGATCGAATTGCCCACGCCTTGCTTGATGCCTTTGCGCAGGAAGTCGACATTGGTAACGAAAAGATCGTCGCCGACCAGTTGCACTTTGTCTCCGAGCGCGTCGGTCAGTTTTTTCCAGCCGGCCCAGTCATTCTCGGCGAAGCCGTCCTCGATCGAGATGATCGGGTATTTGGCGCAGAGCTTCTGGTAGTAAGCGACCATCTCATCAGCCGAGCGGATTTTACCGTCGGACTTTTTGAAGACGTAAGCTTTCTTGGTCTTGTCGTAGAATTCGCTCGCGGCGCAATCGAGGGCGATGAAGACCTCTTTGCCGAATTTGTAGCCGGCCTTTTTGACTGCCGCGGCAATGGTGTCGAGGGCGTCCTCGGCCGAGGCGAAATTCGGGGCGAAACCGCCTTCGTCACCCACGCTGGTGGAGAGACCGCGGCTCTTGAGCACGGACTTGAGGGCGTGGAAAATTTCGCAACCGCAGCGCAGGGCCTCGCGGAAGGTGGGGAGCCCGCGCGGCATGACCATGAATTCCTGGAAGTCAATCGGGGCATCGGAGTGCGCGCCGCCGTTGACGATATTCATCATCGGCACGGGGAGAACTTTGGCGTTCGGGCCGCCGAGGTATTTGAAGAGCGGTTGGCCGAGTTGGGCCGCCGCGGCGTGGGCGGTGGCCATGGAGGCGCCGAGGATGGCATTGGCCCCGAGCTTTTTCTTGTTCGCCGTGCCGTCGAGTTTGCGCATGGCGCGATCGACACCGACCTGGTCGGTGGCTTCGAAGCCGATGATCGTGGCCGCGATGGCTTTGTTCACGTGGGCCACGGCTTTTTGCACACCTTTGCCCAGGTAGCGGGCGGCTTCGCCGTCGCGCAGTTCCCAAGCCTCATGCTCGCCGGTGCTGGCGCCGCTTGGCACGATGGCGCGGCCGGTGGCGCCGCCTTGCAGGGTGATTTCGACTTCGACGGTGGGGTTGCCGCGCGAGTCGATCACTTCGCGGCCGCGGACGTTTTTGATGAGCGTGGATGACATACGAAAGAATCGGCGGGTGCGCCGCTAGCGGGAAAAATTGTCCCGCCGGTCAGAGAATTTCAAGGCTTTTAAACGGCTCGATCGAGACGATGGTCATCTCGCGTTCGCCGTGTTCCGAGGGCATGCGCACCGTCTCGCCGGCCTGGTGGCCGATTAGTGCGGTGGCCGCGGCGGCGAGGTAGGAAACGACCTGCTTGGCCGAGTCACCGTCCCACGCACCGAGAATGTGGAGATGTTCTTCCGTGCCGGCGGCCTGATCGCGCAGGTGCACGGTGGTGCCGAGGCCGACCCGCGAGGTTTCGGGATTCTCGAAATTGGTCCCGCGACAGTTGGCCAATTGCTGCTCGATTTCCGCCTTCTGGCGGAGGAGGACGCCTTGTTGCTCCTTGGCGAATTTGAATCCGGCATTCTCGCGCAAATCACCTTGTTCGCGGGCCACTTGGATGTCGCGGCTGTTGGCCGGGATGCGCGTGTTGACCAGATCGTCGTAGTCCTTCTTGCGCCGCTCGAGGCTGGCCCACGAGACCGTGAGCATTTTGGCGGCTGGAGCGGTGGAAGTGGCAGACTTGTCTTCGCTGACTTCGAGAAGTTCCTGCAATTCGGGGCGGGCCTTGATCGCGCGGGCGAGGAGGGCGCGTTTGTCCATTTCTTCGAAAATGGCCGTACGCATGATCTTGCGCACGAGGTCGCGGGTGGCTTCGCCGTCGGCCGAAGCGAGGGCGACCGCCATGAGGGTTTTGTCGTCGGAAAGAACCTTGTGCAGTTTGGTGGCACGCTTGCTGTCCTTGATCGTCTCGCGTTCCACCACGGTGATGGCGGCCTCGAGGGTTTCCGGGGTAACGAGGGCGGCCAGTCCTTCGGGGCGCTTGGAGAGGAACCAGGCGAGCAGTTCGGGGTTGGTGTTGCGCTCCGAAATGCTGCGGCGCAGATGCTCGCGCAGGGGTTCGAGATGGCCCTGTTCGAGGAGCAGTCGGGTGGCTTCGATCACCACTTTGCTGTCGCCTTCCTGCAGGACGTCGAGCAGGAGACGGTCGCCGGCCGTGCCGCCGAGGGCCACGCCGGATTCGAGGGCGTGGCGGATGCGGGCGGGAGGGAGCGGGGCGAGCAACCCGGCCAGGTGCGCGGGCGGATGAGAGAGGAAGGCGGTGAGGGTGAGGGCGCCCTCGGGCAAGGCTGTCTTGCGGCGCTCGAGGATTTCGTCGCGCACGCAGAGAAGGTGTATGGAGTGTGCCGGATTGCGGCGTTGGTGGTCGTCGGCCGCCTTGGCGAGCAAACCAAGGATGCGTTGGAGTTGGTCGGGCTGGCCTTCGAAGGTTTCCAAGCCTTTGAGGAGGGCTTCGGCCGCGGCAGCTTGTTCCTTGGGTTGGCGGGCTTTCTCGAAGGCGTCGACCATGTCGAGGTGCGGCGAGGTGGGACGTTCGCGCACCACGACGAATTCCGTCTTCTTTGGGGGCACAATGAAACGGCTGTCGTTTTTGAGTTTGCCGCGGAGGGAGGTCCACCAACGTTTGAAAGCTCCCGGGGCCGGTTTGGAAAAAGCGTTGTCGGGGAGGACGGCGGCCAGGTAATCGGAGAGCGCGTCGACGGTGAGGCGGGATTGGAAGTCGGAGACCACGCGATGCACAAACTCCACTGGACTATCCAAAGCCGCCTTCTGCACGGAGGCGTGGTCGGAGAGCCGCTGGGCCTCGACGTGCGATTCGGTGATGGGAGTCAGGGACGTCGCGGCAAAAGCCATTTGCATGGACTGTTTGCGTCCGCCGAGAAATTCGAGCTCGATTTGCCCGATAAGAAAGTCCGTGCCGGCCACTCGGGCGCAGCCCCAACTTTTATGCAGGGCAAAAGCCCCTGGGGCCAGTTGGTCCAGTATTTCCGCCTGTTGTTTGGTCAGTTTTCCTTCGTCGATCGCCGTCAGTAATTCCGAATGCATAGTGCGAACTTCAAGTTATCGGGTCCGGGGACGTGCGGCGATTGAAAATTTGCCGCGGGCTCCGCGCAGGTTAGAGTGCAGCCGCGATGAGCATTTCACCTCTGACCACCGGCTCCGGCCCTCTGCCGCAGGCCCGGCGTCTCAGCGAGGAGCTGGAAAGCCTCTTGGCGATTGGTCCGGGGCAGCCGATGCAGTTGCGGACCGTGGTCGAGCACCTCCATTTCCGGGGCCTGCCCACCCTCATCGTGCTGCTCTGCGTGCCGTTTCTTTTTCCGCTGCCCTTGCCGGGTCTCTCCATTCCCTTCGGCGTGGCCATCGCGCTGTGCGGGTTGCGGCTCGGGTTGGGTCAGAGCTTGTGGATGCCCCAATTCATCCTGCGGCGCGAGGTGAGCTACGAGGTATTGAAGAAAATCGTCGGTTTCGCCGCCTTGTTTTACCGCAAAGTGGAAAAGCTGGTCCGGCCGCGCATGCACTTCCTGCAACGCTGGCCGGGCATGATCAACCTGATGGGATTGATGATCATGATGGGGGGCCTTCTGCTCAGCCTGCCTTTTCCGCCCATTTTTCCGCTGACCAACACCATTCCCGGGCTCGCGGTCATTTTCATGGCCCTCGGCATCATGGAGCGCGACGGCGTGTGCACCTTGATCGGCTACTTTTTCGCGCTCCTCGGGCTCTGCTACGTGGGCCTGATCTTTTTCTTGGGCTCCGCGGGGGTCCAGCAGTTGTGGCAGTGGGTCACGAGTTGAGGCGTTGCAAGTTGCCGCGCGTCAGGAGAACAAAGGCAAAACCATCGTCACCATCGGCTGCAGCACCGGCGAACGTTACCTGAGCACCGCCTTGGCTGAACCGGCGCGGGAAAAATTGACAAAAGCCAGCGCCTGCTGAGGAATTATCACTTCAACCCAACACCAACCATCATGAGCAAAACCAAAACACATCAAGAAGTCCTGACCGCCAACAAAACTTACGCCGAGAATTTCGGCGAGAAGGGGAAACTACCGCTCCCGCCCGCGCGTCACTTTACCGTGCTGACTTGCATGGACGCCCGCCTCGACCCTGCCAAATACGCGGGTCTGGCCGAGGGCGACGCGCATGTCATCCGCAATGCCGGCGGACGTGCCAGCGATGATGCCATCCGTTCGCTCGTCATTTCCTACAAGCTGCTGGGAACGAAAGAATTTTTCGTCATTCACCACACCGACTGCGGCATGGTCCTGTTCAACAACCAGATCATGGGGGACCTGCTGTCGAAGAGCCTCGAGACGGCGACCGTTGATCAAAACGGCTGGCGCGATGTCGGTCACGGCCCCGGTTCCCCGGAAGGCACGAAAATCGACTGGCTGACTTTCACCGACGAAGACCAGGCGGTCATCGACGACGTGAAAAAGATCCGCAACCACCCGCTGGTGCCCAAGAGCATCCCCGTCTACGGCTACATCTACGACGTGCGCACCGGAAAGCTGAACGAAGTTCCCGGCGCGGCCGAGGCTGGGGCGGCGAGCTGACGATGTCCCGGCCTGCCCGTAAAATCGCCGATCCGGGCTAAGGCCCGCTTATCTTGATAAAGTCATGAGCATCACCCTCGAGCTCGATTTGCCTGAGAAGTTGGCGGCTGAAGCCAAGGCCAATGGCCTCTTTGTCGGGCTTGCTCGAGGACGAACTGCGTCGCCGCCGCTCTGGCCAGGAATTGATCGCCGCCCTCGACGAGACCCGGCGGCAACCCGGTGCGGCTCCAACCGCGGATGAGATCCAAGCCGAGATCGACGCAGTGAGGAAAAGTCGTCGAGGCGATGAAGGTCGTCGCTGATACCAATACCCTCGTCTCCGGCTTTCTCTGGGACGGACTCCCCGCCCGTCTGCTCGACGCAGGTCTCATCCCAACGTCCTTTTGCTTTTCGACTATTGATCGAGTGGTAGGGCTGGGCCTTTGCCTAGGGGCCATCTTCACCGCGTTCCGGTTGGACCGGGCGTGTCGAAGCCCAGAGAAGGTTCGCGGTCGGCCCGGAGGTCCGACCCTACCCCGGGGCGGAAGGACAAAGTCCAAAGGCGATGGGCCCTTGGTATCACAGGCCGCTTCGGACTTTACACGTCGGCGGAGCTCCTTTCGGAACTGGATGAAACCTTGCTCGCCCCAAAGTTCGCTGAACGGTTGACCATCCGGGCCATACCGTAAAAAAAGTGGCGGGACTCAATGCGTCCGGCGGTCGCAGACCGCCGCTACAAGTGAGGGGGCGGGAAATTGACGGGCGGTGTCTTTTTGCTGAGTTGCTGCCGAGGGAGAGCCGCGTCGAGCCGCCGCACTCCAAAGCGCATTCAGGACGGCGCGTCGGAGGCGTAGGGGAGCTTTGCGCCGCAGGCACGCATTTTGGCGAGGGAGCCGCGGACCGTGTCGGCCAAGGTGTGGCGGTCGAGGATGTCGGCAATCGAGTTGCGGACGTCGAGCATGACCATGCGGAGGCCGCAGGTGTTTTCGTCCGGGCAGGAGCATTTTTCGTATTGGCTCTGGCTGACGCAGCGGATGGGGGCGAGGGGGCCGTCGACCAGGCGGACGATTTGGCCGAGGGTGATGCTGTCCATCGGTTTGTTGAGGTAATACCCGCCGTGTTTGCCGCGCTTGGTGCCGATGAGGCCGGCTTTGCGTAGTTGCATGAGGATCTGGTCGAGGAATCCTTTGGGGAGATTTTCGCGCGCCACGATTTCTTGGGCGCGGAGCATGGGACGACCAAGTTCGGCGGCAATGCCGAGGTCGATCAAGGCACGCAAAGCGTATTCACCGCGTTTCGAGACCTTCATAGCGAGAGAGACATATTGGAAGGCGGAGGCCCGCCCGGCAAGTCCCGTGCGGCATTGCCAGAGGGGGGCGGGCGAGGTAGGAAAGCAGACAGATGAAGATCGTATGTGCTTATTCTGGTGGCTTGGACACCTCGGTGCTGCTGCAGTGGCTGAAGGAAACTTACGGGGCGGAGGTCATTGCCTTCTGCGCCAATATCGGGCAGGAGGAGGAACTCGACGGGCTCGAGGCCAAGGCGCTGAGCACGGGGGCGGCGAAATGTTTTGTCGATGATCTGCAGGAGGAGTTTGCCCGGGATTTCATTTTCCCCATGATCCGTGCCGGGGCGATTTACGAGGGTCAGTATTTTCTCGGCACGAGCATTGCCCGTCCGCTCATCGCCAAACGCATGGTGGAGATCGCGCGGTCCGAGGGTGCGTCCGCGGTGGCCCACGGGGCGACGGGCAAGGGGAATGACCAGGTACGGTTCGAGTTGGCGGCGGCGGCCTTGGCTCCGGAATTGGAAGTCATCGCGCCGTGGCGGCAGGAGCGGTTCCGGGAAAAATTCCCCGGACGCACCGAAATGATCGCCTACGCCGAGGCACACGGCATCCCGGTGCCGGTCACGGCAAAGAAGCCTTATTCGACGGACCGCAATCTTCTCCATATCAGCTACGAGAGCGGGATCCTGGAGGACCCTTGGTTCGACGCGAGCGACGAGGAGAACAAGGACATGTTCCGTCTGAGCGCGGCGCCGGAAGACGCGCCGGACGAGGCAGAGCGGATCATTTTGCATTTCACCAAGGGCGACTGCACCGGTTTGGAGGGTGCGGGTGTGAACAAGGCGCTGCAGGAACTCGGGCCCAAGGGAGACGGGAAGAAGTTGAGTCCGCTCATGGTCATGCGGGTGCTCAACAAACTGGGCGGCAAGCACGGCATCGGACGGGTCGACATGGTGGAGAACCGTTTCGTCGGGATGAAAAGCCGCGGGGTTTACGAGACGCCGGGCGGGGCCATCTTGCATTTCGCCCACCGCCAGATGGAATCGCTCACCATGGACCGCGAAGCCATGCACCTGCGAGATTCGCTCATCCCGCACTACAGCACGCTGGTTTACAATGGATTCTGGTTCGCCCCCGAGCGCCGTGCCCTGCAAGCGCTGGTCGAGGAGACCCAGAAGGACGTGACCGGTGAGGTGCGGGTAAAACTTTACAAGGGGAATGTTATCGCCGCCGGAGTGCGCAGTCCGCGCAGCCTTTACAATCCACACATCGCGACGATGGAGGCCGACCCGACGCAGGCTTACAACCAGTCGGACGCCACGGGATTCATCCGGCTCCATGCTTTGCGTCTCAAAGTGGCCGCGGCAAGAGATGCGGCAGCTTCCTGATCGCGGGCGGAGGCTCGGAGGCGAGAACGCCCAAGAGGGATGAGTTCCTGCGGGCGCCCGGCTTTGGTCGAAAAACCGCCGGTCAGCCTGCGCTGATGAGTAGGAGGCCCCCGGCGGTGATCAGGATGGCGAGCAAGATGGCCCCGAACACGATGAGCCGCCCGGCCAACCGTCCCTTTGGCGCTTTGGCCGGGCGTCCCTTGCGGTCACGCCGCCGCCTTTCGCCGCGGGGCGAGGAGGAAGAGGACGCAGAGGAGGTGGAAGATCGCCGGCGCGCCCCGGGCCATTTCGGGGTGACGGGCTGGGTTGGTGGCGCGTGCAGGGGGATGCGCGGGGGAAGTTCGAGGTGGGCCGGTTCCACGCTGGGCGGAGGCAATTCCACATGCTGGGCCAATTCGGTCAGAGGTCTCCACTCATTGCGGCCTTCGACCCAAAACACGGCATCCTCGTTGAAATATCCCGTGCGCACGCTGGCAACCACCTCGCGGGGGGTGGACGGGCCGTAGGCTTGACCCCCCGATGAGACGTAGAGGCCGGCCTTGGCTCCGCCGGAGCGCTCGGCGTGTCGCTCCGACTTCGGCAGCATAAAATCCGGCGGTCGCAGTTGGGGTCCGGGGGCACCGGATCCGGGTGTACCCGGGGTGGTATTGGGTGTACCTAGGGGGGTATGTGGTGTCTCAGGGGGGGGTTCTGGGATCATTGAAACTAATCCTGCTCCGAAAAGGGCTTGGGGCGCAAGCGGCTAGAGCATTTTAAATAAAGCTATAGCCGCATGCGGCAAACCAACCGCGGGCATCGGAGGCGGTGACGGCCTCCAGTGCTTGGGCCAGAGCAGCCAGGAGATCCTCGTGGGTTCGAGTTGCGGCCTTGCGCAAGAGCGCCTTGATC
>CAMBUL010000079.1 GCA_945871065.1 Chthoniobacter flavus
CTACAGAGCAAAAAAACCCATCCCCGATGAAGGGGATGGGTCTTTGGTGTCAGTCTGAAAGATACTTAAGCGGTTTTTTTCTTACGAAGAACCATCAGCAATCCGATGGCTCCGATGCCGAGGAGTGCGTAGGTGGAGGGCTCGGGGACTGCTGATGCAATGAATCCATTAAAGCGATAGTTATTGTCTATAGAGTAACCGACAATGGTGCCTCCTGAGATGCCCGTAATATATGTCCCGTTTACGGCAATGGGATCATTCAAGGTTTCGAAGGCGCCGTTATAGATAAAGCCACTCCTCGTATATGTGCTGTCAATCATTTCACCGACAATGGTGCTTTCTGAGATGCCTTTAATATATGTTCCGTTTACACCGTTGGGATCATTGTTCAAGGTAGTGAAGGTGCTTCCGTTATAGGTGAAGCCCCTCGGCGTAAAGTTGCTGTCAAGATAGGAACCGAAAATGGTGCTTCCTGAGATGCCTTCAATAAATGTTCCGTTTACGCCATTGGGATTATTCCAGGGAGTGAAGGCGCTTCCGTTATAGGTAAAGCCTTGTGGGAGAAAGTTACTGTTTTCAGAGTAACCGACAATGGTGCTTCCTGAGATGCCTGTAATATATGTTGGGCCTGCGCTATTGGGATCATTCAAGGTAGTGAAGGTGCTTTCGTTATAGGTGAAGCCCCTCGCTATATAGTCGCTGTCAAAATAGTAACCGACAATGGTGCTTCCTGAGATGCCCCTAATATATGTTCCGTTTACGCCATTGGGATTATTCAAGGGAGTGAAGGCGCTTCCGTTATAGGTAAAGCCATTATAGCGATAGTTGCTGTCAATATAGATACCGACAATGGTGCTTCCTGAGATGCCTGTAATAAGTGTTCCTCCTCCGCCAGCATCGGGATTATTCAGGGTAGTGAAGTTGTGGGATTGTGCTTTCGCATTTCCTGCGAATGAGGTGAGTCCTGCCACCAGGGCAAGAGCGAGGATGGTTTTTTTCATGGTAGTTGTTTTCATGGTGATCAGTTGAATGATGTTGTTTGGTTTTATTTGAACGAATCGCCGCCATGAATACCCCCCCCAGCCCCTTTCCAATAAAAATCACAAAAAATGCGACGAACTGGTCAAAAAGCGCGACGAACTGGTCACGGGGGCTTGTTTGCGGGTGAAAAAGCGGGGCGCAGCGGGAACACGGCGGGCGGGAGAAGATGACTCTCACGGAGGCACCAA
Organism: Chthoniobacter flavus; assembly: GCA_945871065.1. Taxonomy (GTDB): domain Bacteria; phylum Verrucomicrobiota; class Verrucomicrobiia; order Chthoniobacterales; family JACTMZ01; genus JACTMZ01. The sequence goes on from CAMBUL010000079.1 coordinate 1,230, forward strand.
GGCGCGGAGGAAGGCGGGGTGCGGTGAGGCCTCCGCAGGATTAGTTGCCTCCCTCGCGCTGCTCGTGTCACCATACGGGCTGGCTGTGGCAGGGTTGATGCTCGTCCTGAGAACGGGCACCCCTGCGGGCACAGGCTGGCGCCGTGTCTATCTCCAACTGCACAGCAGTTTACGGTTCCCCGCGCGGCCATCCGCGCCGGTGGTCGGCGGGACAAGTTAAACACGGATAAAAGGCAGGAGAAGAAAGCCAACGACCAAGACACGGGTTGTCTGGTTAAGCTGTATTACCCCGAACCGGAAGGTGATTTGGTCGCTCTTGAACTAGGCGTCGACCAACTCGGCCTGCAGGGGCTTTTCCTTCGACAATTTGCCGACCCCCAGGATGGAAAATCCGATCACTTGACCATCTTTGTTGATTCGCTCCATGACCGCATCATTGTCCGTCTCGCGCATCGAACCGGGTTCGTCCGAGAAAGCTACCTCCATAAAGTCGCCTTCCGAGTCATACCAAACTTTCACTTTTTGGGCCATAGGTGTTCTCCTTTTTTCACCTTGTCGGTCAGGTAAGCCGTCACGACGAAGGCGTCATCTACGGAATACTTTACCACCACGCATAGCCATTTGTCGCCGACTTTTGTCCCCCGCTCGAAATTGTAAAGAAGCTCCACCGTCGGATCCGAGGCACTGAGGACGGCACATTCCGGTTTGGACACAGCCTCCCCGACTCGATCCAGGAGCCCGGGCATCTCGGGATGATCTAGGATATGAGCTTCGCGCTCGGGTGTTAGCCGGACCGTACGGCCATCGTAGTCCGTGAATATTTTCATCGGCAGAAATTCAGCTTGCCATGCTCACGCAGCCTCCGGCCACCTTTACTTGCCGCATCCGCGGTTCGTTGTCATCTGTGTGGGCTGAGGGTCGCGCTACCGCACTACATTTTCCCCGCACGGTAGGGGTCCGCTGGTCTCTCCGAGCCGTATGGCTCTCCGAGCAGGAGGCCTAGCCGCCCGCTGCCTGGAATTCAGGAAACTTGCTTCCGCTTGCGCCAGCGCATGAAGGCGGCGCCGCCGGCGAGCAGGGCTGCGGCGGCCCAGGTGCCGGGTTCAGGGATGGCCGTGATGGTGTTGATGCTGTTACCGACCTGCTCGAGACCGAAGAAGCCACCGGGGGCCAGCGGGTTGGCAAATTGCTGCATGGATCGGGATTGGCTTGGAATATTTGTCATCACACCTGTTCTGTGGTTTCTTCTCCCCAGATGAGCGCCGCCGAAGTCATGAATCTCGCCAAGCAGCTCCCCGAGATGGAGGTGCTCGACTTGGCACGAATGCTCGAGGCATGGACTGCCGCTATGGTTGATCAAAAATTCGAAGCTGCCGTTAAATCCGGCGCTTTCGACCAAATGGCGGCCGATGCCCTGCACGAGCTGGAGGCCGGGAACACCATGGCTCTCGATGAAGTCCTCCACGACCCGCGCCTTTCGTAAGCAGATTTCCGAACTCCCCTCGCCCGTTCGCAAGCAAGCGAGGAAGCAATTTCGCTTGTAGCTCGCAAATCCACAGCATCCTTCGGTGCATTTCAAGCCCGTCGGCCAATATTGGTCGGCGCGGGTAAACCGCGAGATTCGCGCCTTCGCCGTCCGCCGAGCGGATGACATCGTGTGGTTTTACGTCGGTCCGCACGACGGCTACGAAAGGCAACTGTAGTCCGTTATGCCGCAGTTCCTCGGCTACGACGGGCACACCATCGCTTTGCTCACGCTCGAGCCGGGGCAAATCAGGTTACTCAGTCGCGGCGATGTTCCGCACGTGCGCAGGCTTGCTGCCGCCTATAGGAGCGCACAAGCCCTCGGGCCAGACGCCCGGCCGGACGCTGCAATCAAACTCGCCGCACGTTGCTGCGACGCATCAAGCCCCGCCTGCAGGGTCGCTATCCCTTGTCGCGTCTCGCTTTATTCGGTTCCACCGCCCGTGACGAAGCCGGCGAGAGCAGCGATATAGACGTTTTGGTCGAAGTCGATCCGTCCATCGATTTGCGTTTTGTCGATCTCGCGGCGGAAATCGAAGACGCCCTCGGCCACCCCGCGGATGTCGTCTCGCGACGCGCCATCGACCACGCGCGCTGGGAAGCAATCCAGCCGGAGTTGGCCGATGCCTAAACCGTTTCCATGCAGAAGAATTTAACCACGGATGGCACAGCGGAGGCTTGGCGACACAGCCTCTGGGCAAATGGCACTGATCACAGACAGATGTGAGACAGAAAGAGTACGGGCAGACATCTCCCCATTTGGTGAGTGGCCCCTGAGGCCAGTCATCGATCGTCATTCCTCTGGAAACCATTTGCCTTGGGGCCGTGTCGCCAAGCCTCATCCGTGTGCGTTGACCGCACTCAAGGTCGCGGATAAAGTCTCATCATGAGCACGGCAACACTCGAACTGGTGCGCCTCTGCGAGGCCCTGCCCGAGGCCAAGCAGACCGAAGTCACCAACTTCGCGCGATTTTTGCTCGAGCGCGAAGCCGACGAGAGATGGGAAGCGATCGTCGCCGAGGGCGAGCCCCGGGCCAAGTTCGAGTCATTCCTGCGCGCGGCGGCCTCCGAGCCGGCCGAGCCTCTCGACCCGAATCGGCTGTGATATCGACCGTCAGGCCCAGCTTCTGGCGAGCCTACGGCCCACTGGCGGAGAACGCCAAACGCGATGCACGACGAGCCTACGCGCTTTTTGCCCAAGATCCCGGGCACCCTTCACTTCGCTTCAAAAAACTGTCGGGTTACGCCGACGTGTGGTCCGTCCGCCTTTCCGCTCAATACCGGGCGGTCGGGCAACGCAGCGGCAATGAAATCGTTTGGGTCTGGATCGGTTCGCACAACGACTTCGACAAACTCTTCGGTTAGCACGGCCTCGATGCATGCTTGCGGACGGTCGCCATGGGGGCGCGCACTTGTTACTCCCCCAGCCCAAGCCCATCGCCAGAAAAATCACAGAAAATGCGACGAACTGGCTACGGCGGCGGTTTGCGGTTGGAAAAAGCGGCCGCAGCGGGAACACGGCAGGCGGGAGAAGATGGCTCTCACCGAGACACCATAGGCGCGGAGGAAAGAGGTCGGCTGACTGATTGCCCAAGGACCATCTGCGTCCGCCGCGGCGGTCTCCGACTCTCGACCAGAAGCCGGAGAAAAGAGATCAGGTGTTGCCAAGGAAATCGTCGAGGAGGCGACGAATCTGCGGTATCTTCTCGGTGGCCGCTTTCCAGACGAGAGCAACATCCACATGACCGTAGTCGTGGGCCACAATATTGCGCATGCCGCGCATTTGTCGGAAAGGTAGGGCGGGCAACTCAGCGCGCGTCGCTTCGGACAGGTGAGCTGTGGCTTCACCGATGATTTCAATACGTCTGATCACGGCATCCTGCTTCTCGGTATCCTTGAAGAAATTCTCGGGAGACACGCCGACCATGTAGCTTTCAATCAGCAAACAAGCCTCGCGGATATCACGCAGGCGACCGAGTTGGTCAATCTCCATAGACCGTGACCGCTGTGGCCAGGATGTGCTCGCGAGCCAAGTGATTCGGCGAAGCCTCGAGTCGGTCGCGCAACACAAAATCGACCGGACGACCGAGCAACTCCTCGGCTTCGCCGGCCATTTCAAAAAGCTCGTCTGCGGGAACGGTTGCCGGATTCTCCAGGGTCGCCAGCAAGTCGATATCGCTATGGGCCTGCTGCTCTCCCCGCGAAAACGACCCGAAAACAGCCAGATGGCGCAACCGGTGCCGGCGGCAGAAGGGCGCAAACTTGGGACGAATCTCATCCAGAAAAGCCGTATTGGCCGGTGCAGTCACAAGCTAACCCTTCCCCGAAAGCGCGCCTCACGCAAGCAACAAGGGTTTCATCGGAGGCAGGGTTGGAGCGGTTCAATCCCCAACGCAAGTCGTCCGACCTGCGGCACAGAGTCTGCCGTCTCTTTGCGCACGGCAGGGTCCGCTGGTTGCTTGCGGACCGTCGCCGCGGCAACCGCCCCTACCGGGCGGAGGCACCAAATGCAGCCCGGAAAACAAAACACCCGCACGTTACCGCGCGGGTGTCGCCATGAATGACCACCCCCCGATGGTCATTCAGGAAACTTGCTTGCGCCGGCGCCACGCGTGTGCGCCCCATCCCGCCGCGGCCAAGGCCAGCAACGCGTAGGTGCTCGGCTCGGGGATGACTTCGACGACCAAATTGGGGCTGTCGGCTCTGAAGTAAGCATACTTGCCCCCGCCGATATTAGAGCCATTCCCCACACCGAGGTTGGCGACATTGGAAAAGTTGATCGCTGCGGTGCCGTTGATCAGGGTGTAGGCGCTTTCGGCCACGCTGCCGTCCAGCCCGACGAGATCGTCGATGCCGAAGTCGCCGAAGGTCACCGAGGCCCCGTTGACCACAAGGATGCCGCTCAAACTGAAAACAAATTCCGCGCCCGCCGCCAGGGAAAGGCTTCCGCCGAGCGTGCCACTGCCGCCAATGGCCGCACCGCTCAAGACGGAGACATCGCTCAGGCCGATTTGGCCACCGACCATGAGGGTCCCGGCCGCCACGGTGGTGGCTCCCGTGTAGCTGTTGCTTCCCGAGAGGGTCGTCGTGCCGGTGCCGAGTTGGTTCACCGTGCCCGCGCCGGAGATGGCAGCTGATACGGTGGTGCTGTTGCTCTGGTTGAAGTTGATCGCGCCGGTGCCATCGCCGAAGGCGACAGTCGGGGCATTGATCGTGCCGGCCGCATCATTGGTGCCGAAGCGACCGATGTTCAACGTGCCGGAGGAACCAGCCTGAGAGGCGATGATGGTACTCGAGGCCGTCACCGTCCCGCCATGGGCTACGGTGAGCGTGTTGTTGCTGCCATATTGGCCGACAACCACACTCCCGCTGTTCGTCCAAAGCGAGTTCGCCCCGGTGACCAGCGCGCTATTATTCGAGGAGAGTGCATTGGAGCCGATGTAGCCTGTGGTATTCGCCACCGTGCCGGCATTCGAAATGACCAGGGTGTTGCCGTGACCATACCAGCCGACAACGAGTTCGAAGCTGTTGGTCCAAAGCGAATGGGCGCCCGTCACCAGCACGGTGTTGTTGGAGGATGCAGGGGCGTCGCCCATAAAGCCGATGCTATCCGCCACCGTGCCAGAGTCGGAAATAACCAAGCTGTTGCCGCTACCCGAAGCGCCGACACAAATATTGCCGCTGACGGTCCAGAACGAATTCGACCCGGTGACCAGCACGCTGTTGTTCGACGCGGCGCTATCGAAACCGATGCCGACCATGTTTGCCGCCACCCTGCCGCCATTGGAAATGACCAGGCTGTTGCTGCTGCCGCTTTCTCCGATGCGAAGCACTCCACTGCTGTTCCAGAGCGAGTTCTCGCCCGTGACTAGCACGGTGTTGTTGAAGGAGAGTGCATTGGAGCCGATGTAGCCATTGGTATTCGCCACAGTGCCGGCATTGGAAATAACCAGGCTGTTGCCGCTGCCCTGGTTGCCGACGTAGAGATCGCCGCTGTTGGTCAACAGCGAGTTCGTACCCGTCACCAGCACGCTGTTGTTGGAAGCGGTTGCGAGATCGCCGATGTAGGCATTGGTCCCGGCGGTGACCAAGCCGCCGTTGGAGATGACCAAGCTGTTATCATGCCCGGCCAGCCCGAAGGTCAGGTTGCCGGAGTTGACCCAGGCGGAACCGGCATCGGTGACCAGCACGGAGTTGGAACTATCCAGGGGACTGGCCCCGTCATCAAAACCGTTGACGTTGTAAACCGAGCCGCCGTCGGCGACGACCATGCGGTGGGAGGTGCCGGAGTAACCGACGTAGAGATCGCCGCTGTTGGTCCAGACCGATCCGGCCCCGGTGACCAGCACGGAGTTGTTCGAGGAGGTCGCACCGTAGCCCACGTAACCGAAATTGTTCGCTACCGTGGCCCCATTGCTGATCACCAAGCTGTTGCTGCTCCCGTCGAGGCCGACAAAGAGCATGAAGCTGTTGGTCCAGAGCGAGTTTGTCCCGGTGACCAGCACGCTGTTGTTCGAGGAGCCCAGACCGGCACCGATGTAGCCGGCCTGAGCGGCAACCCGACCGCCATTGGAAATGACCGTGCGGTTGGCACTGCCATCATAGCCGACAAAAAGATTTTGGCTGTTGTCCAGCAAGGTGCCGGGGTTGACCACGTGGAGTGTGTTGTTCGAGGCGTCAGCGGTGAAGCCGACATAAGTAGACCCGTAGGCGTTGGTCCCGTTGGTGAAGTCCAAGGTGTTGAACGGCGTATTGGAACCGACGTAGAGATCTGTCTGCGCGCGGGCAGCGGAAATGGACATTAGCGCGACGTAGAGAAAGGCGCCGAGGGCGACTGGGTGTTTCATGAGCGGGTTTTCCCCGGCCGCGACCAAGACCGACATTACGGGACGCTGTCACAATTGGAGATCCGCGGCCGGCACACCAGAAACAATGACAACAGCAATTACCCTCGGCGCCGAACGCCCTCGGAGCAACCGTTTTTTCTGTGCGCTGTTGCTCGCAGGGCTGCTCGGCCTTCAAAACCGGGAGACCTGCGCGCGTTCGCGCCAGCGCATGAAGACCGCACCGCCGGCGCGCAGGCCGCCGCGGCCCACCACGTGCCGAGCCCGTTTGCCCCGCCTCTGATCATTGACCATCGCGCGGATGGCACCATAAGCCGCCGCTTCGCGTGGTTGCAACCCACCGCCAGCGCCCGCTGACCCGGTGGAAGACGCCGGTGCCATCTTGCGGGCGGCCGAGGAACTCATCATCGAAGCCCGTTCGGCTGACTGAGGTCTGGTCGTGGCCGGAGGGGTGTCAATTCGCGCGGCGGATGAGGCAACCTTCACGCGTTTGTCTTGGGAGAACCGCAGCCAGCTTGCGGGGGTTCAACCTGCTCCGCCAATGAGTTTGTTCAAACCTTCGTCAATCTGGTCCATCTCCCCTACCCGGCCGGGGGCATTTCCAGCAGTTATCTGGAAAATGCGACGAAACGGCCGAAAAGCGCGACGAATTGGTCATGCTCCCCCTCCGCGGGGCTTTTCGCGGACCGCGAACAGATCATAAGATGATCGCATCCTTGGCCATGCACGACGGGCAAACAAAGAAACCGGAAGCACCTGCGCTGCGCACGCCGAGGGCGGCGGGCCTGCAGCCCGATTTGCTGCAAAAATTGTCCTTCTGGCCGCTGCAAATCGGGGGCTGGACGCTCTACACCATCATCCCCCTGAGTGCGTGGCTGGCGGGCGGTCTCCAAAGCCCGGACTATGTCTGGCTGGCTTTCACCAGGGGCGTTTCGGGCTTCGTGATCACCTCCGCTTTGCGACCGCTCTGCCGCCGCCTGTTCGCAGCAAGGCTCCACTTTGCCATCCTCTTGCCGCTGCTGGTGGCGGCCTCGCTCGTTCTCGGCATCGTCGAATTGGACGCCATACGGGGGATCGGTGCGCTGGTGGGGATTCCTTCGTCGGGCTTGGAACAAAGCGGGATCAACACCGGCTTCGTCATGCTGCGGGCCATCGTGCTGTTTCTGTGGTTCCTGCTCTACTTCGGGCTCAAGTCGCTGCAGCAGTCCGCGGAGAAAGAGCGCGAGTTCCGGCATGCCGAGGCGCGGTTGCTGCGCTCGCAGATGAACCCGCATTTCCTTTTCAACGC
>CAMBUL010000080.1 GCA_945871065.1 Chthoniobacter flavus
GACGACATGCCCCATCGATACCTCCTGCGTCCGCCGCCCCGCCTCGAATGAACCGGTGCCGCCGCTGACCAGGATGATGCGCGCGCACTGACGGTCGGCCGGTCCCGTGGGCGGGGCCGGTGACACCTTCAGCGGAAAGGGCAAGGACGAGTCTTGCCGGCAAACCTTGCGGTGCGGCTTCCGGACCGCCCGCGCAGGCTTGGCGGCGCGGGCTCTCATCGCAGCCCTCCGGATACGAAGGCGCAGGCCGGTCCGCTGGGGGGTGGAAAATCCATGGGATACTTGTAGACTGCGGCCGGCGTCCGCCGCCATGAGCCGCGGGCCAACCGCTAGCATTATCGTGCCATGCAACCGCCGTTGAAACAAGGGAGCACGCGGGATCTGGGGAGAGACACTTGCCATAACCTGGCCGGTGGAAGGGCATGTCGGACGCCCCTCCGCCCCCGCTGACTTGGCAGATCTGTGACCATGCAGTAAGCTTCCCCAGTGTCCACGATAACCATTCCCATGCCTGAGGAGGATCTCGCTTTTCTCCGCGCCTACTCGGATGCGCAGGGAACTTCGGCGGAAGCCTTCCTCGCACGGCACGCACACAACCTGCGGCGCCACCTCGAGCTACCGGCTGAGGACCCGGTCAAGGCCGCCACCGGCATCGTTTCCCCATCGGTCGGTGCCCGCGAGGCCCACCGCGAGCAGCTCGACAAGAAACACCGGTGACAATCACCGTGGATATCAACGTCCTGTTGGACGTCTTCCAAACGCGCGAACCTCACTATCCGGCATCCGCTGCGGTGGTCGGCATGGTGACAGCCGGGAAAGTGGCGGGAGTCTTTCCCGCACACGGTCTGACCACACTTTATTATCTCGCGCGGAAGCACGCCTCCAAACCGGATGCCGAGGCGGCCATGGATCGCGTCTTGGCCGCATTCCAACTCGGCAACCTCGATCGCAACGCGTGGCAGGAGGCACGCGGACTTCCGATGGCGGATTTTGAAGATGCGGCCGTTGCCATGGTGGCCAAGACCTCGGCTTCATCACTCATCATAACCCGCAACACGCAAGACTTCGCGAACTCTCCGGTGCCAGCGATCTCGCCAGCTGATTTCCTGAGCCAGATGCCAGCCTGATTCCGGCCACGCAGGACGATGGTCGGGCGCGTTATCGCGGGTCGCAAAGCGCGGTTTCGCCTCCGGTAAGCGCGGTGCTTTCGCGGACCGCTTTGAGGTAGGCCATGCCGTGCACCGTGTCGGGTTCGAGGTAACTTCCCTCGGTCCACTCATTCCACGCGTTGATCGTCACCATGGTCTCGCCACCCAGCGGGGCCACCAGATCGATGGCACGGCGCATCGCCCGACCGAAAGCTTCCGGCGTGTTGCCCTGCAGGACACGACTGTAAGGATAGACCAGCGGCGCCCAAGGACCGTCCGGGTCGGTGCGCGGGCTCGGATCCCATCCCATCGTGACATTGGGGAAGACCGGAATCGGACAGGTGTCGCGCGCTTCCTCATACATGGAGAAGTAAAGGTCCGCCATGACATCGTAGCGGTTCAGCCCCTCGGCCTGCACGTCGACGTGGTGGACCCAAACGTAGGACGTGGCGCTGTCGAAGCCCAACTCGGCGGCATGATGGAACGGGCGCGTGCGCGGCAGTTCGCCCTGCAGAGAGCCGTGATTCCACCCGATGGCGTTGGGCGCGGGCCCCGCGGGCCACGCGGCGGTAGGGGCCGACATCGAGACCGCGGACCTTGGCGCTGAAGGCGGCGACGAAATGATCGTCTGCCGGCCAGTGAGCCGTCCCGCCGTCTTGGTGAACGGTGAGGCGCAGGTATTTCATGCGGTGGCACAGTTCCTTGGTGGCCAACCCGCCGGCCGATCCGCTGGGCCAGCGGTCTTCGTCGTAGAGCCACGGTTCCAGGCCGAGGGCTTCTCCGGCGTCGGTGCAGGCGTTGATGCAGTCGAACCACTCGCGTCCGAGGTAAGGCGTCTGCAATCCGGTCCGCGAGTGCATGAAATACCCGCCGAGCCCCATTTCTTCATCGCCAATGCGACCGTGCGCCTCCAATACGCCGACGGAGTCGAGGAGACCATCGACCTTGTGCCGCCCCTGAACTTCTGGGCCATATCGCCTTTCGGCCCCGCAGATTACAACCCGGCAAGCGACGGATTCACGCTCGCCGCCACCCTGCCGGAAACCCTCACCCTCCGCCTCAAGAACACCGGAGCCATGACCGCGCTGTTCAGCTCCATGCATCCGCTGCTCAATTATCGAAACGACTTCTACTTGAGCGACAACCACCTCAGCATTCCGCCCGGCGAAACGCGCGATGTCACCCTGCGCGCCCCGCTGCAGCCAAAAGACGGACTCACGCTCGGCCAGACCGGCTGGCGCATCGAGACGTGGAACGCGCCGGATGTCTTCATCGAACCCACGCTTCTACTCGCTATCGGCCGCCAGGACCGCATGACCCGCGAGTTCGCCGGAGGAGCCGGTGGTGCGCCCACCATCAACGGCACCAAGGTCCGTCTCGCCGGCCGCCTTCCCGCCGCCTCATCCCTGCCGCTGCTCATGGAATCAGGCCGCGTGGTCGAGTTCGAATTCCCCGTCACCGGCACGCCCGGAGCCGCGGTCCTCCGCATCCACACCGCCGATCAATCACCCGCCGGAGCCAACCTCCGGGCCACCCTCAACGGGCAAACATTCACTGCCGAAATCCCCGCCGGACTCGGCCTGCAAAAAATCGACCCGCAGCACCTCGCCAAGTCAAAAACCGTGGAAATCCCACTTCCCGCCAATGCCCTGCGCCAGGGAGATAACACTCTGACCCTCGAGTTGGCGAATGATGGCTGGTTTACATGGGACGCACTCGATCTGATGTGACCCGCCGCTGACCTTCAAAGGCTCGCAGCTCTCGATGAATTTCGCCACGTCCGCGTTCGGTTCGCTGCGCGTGGAAATCCAGGACGCCGACGGCAAACCCGTCCCAGGATTCACGCTTGCGGACAGCATCGAACTCTACGGCGACACCGTCGCCCGCAACGCCATTTGGAAAGACAACCCCGACCTCGGCGCACTGGCCGACAAGCCGGTGAGACTTCGCTTTGTCATGAAGGATGCGGACCTGTATTCGATCAAATTCGAGTAATCCTCCCAGTGGCGAATTCCCCACGACCGAAGCATCACGCTGAAAGAACACCCCATGCGAAATCCCATCCCGTCCGCCCAAACCACATTTCACCTCATCGAGAATTCTCATCTCGACCCGGTGTGGCTTTGGAATGCGCACGAGGGCTTAAATGAAGCGATCAGCACCGTGCGCACGGTGCTCACGCTGATGGCCGAGTGTCCTGAGCTGACTTACATCCGGGGCGAGTCTCTGATTTACGAGGAAATCCAGCGCCACGATCCGGCGGCGTTCCGCGCGATTCAAGGCCATGTGAAATCCGGCCGCTGGGATGTGGTTGGAGGCATGTTTCTGCAGCCGGATATGAATCTCCCTGCCACCGCCACCCTGCACAAACATTTCGAGGTCGGGCAGGCGTTTTTCAAAAAGCATTTCGGACGCAAGTCATGGGTCGGCTGGTCGGCGGATTGTTTTGGCCACACTGCGGAATGCCAGCCAAGCCGAGGGCGGCCAGAACCGTCGAGGGCTCGGGAATGGCGGTGATGGTGAAATAGCCTCCATCGGTTCCGGTGGTGAAGCTCGGTGTCGCTGAAGGAGCGGTTTCCGTTGCTCAATTGCCGCCGGTGGGCTTATCAGCGCGATATGCCTGCGCAAGAAGGCTGACCGGTTGCGTCACACGGACAGCGGACCCAGCGGCGCGAAGGCCGTTGGTCAACTGGAGATGGCACCCCGGATTGCAGGTCGCCACGACCGCGGCGCCGGTTGTTGTGATTTTGCCGACTTTGCGCTCTTGCAAGATAGCGGCGGTTTCGGGCTGGGTGATGTTGTAAACGCCGGCGCTACCGCAGCACCAGTTGGACTCCGGGAGTTCGGTCAGCTCGAGCCCTGGGATGGCGCGCAGGATTTCCCGCGGTTGCTTGGTGATCTTCTGTCCGTGGCAGAGGTGGCAGGCCTCGTGGTAGGTGACCTTCTGCGACTCCGCAGCCTCGGACGCAGGGACGCGGAACCCGATTTCCACGAGCCATTCGTTGATGTCCTTCAACTTTCGATCCCACTCGCGCGCCCGCACCGCGTAATCGCGATCGTCGGCGAGCAGTCTCCCGTAATGTTTCAAGTGGGAACCGCAGCCGGCGGCGTTGCTGATAATGGCGTCGAAGGTAAAAGGATCGAAAAGGTCGATCATGCGCCGCGCCATCTCTTGCGCCACGGCATGCTCTCCGTTGTGGCCGTGGATCGATCCGCAACACGGTTGCACGGGCGGGGTCACCACTTCGCAACCGTTGGCTAGCAAGACGTCGGCCGTGTCGCGATTGATGTCGGCGAAAACCAGGTCCTGCACGCATCCGGTCAGTAGCCCGACGCGGTAACGGGTGCCGTCCGCGGGCTTTTCCAAGGGACGGATGAGCTGGTGCGAAAATTTGGGCAGCACGACCGGCGTCATGGGCTCCAACTCGCGTAGTTTGGTAGGAAGCAGCCTCGTCAGACCGAGCCGACGGAAAAGCCATTGCGCTCCCGTCGCTTGGTAGAGCCAGAGCATCCGCCCGACGAGTCGCAGAAGACGCGGATTGGTGAAGAGGATCTTCAGCAACGCGGTGCGGACCACGGATCGCACGGGGTTAGCCATGACGCCGGATTTCTCCACGTCGGACCGCGCCACTTCGAAGAGGTGGGCGTAGTCCACCCCGGCCGGGCAGGCGGTTTCACAGGCCAGACAGCCGAGGCAGTAGGACATCTCCTCGCCGAATGCAGGCCCCAGCGCGAGATGGTCGTCGGCGATGGCGCGCATGAGGGCGATGCGACCACGCGGGCTGTGCTTTTCGAGCTTCGTCAGGTCATAGGTTGGGCAGGTCGGAAGACACATCCCGCAGTGCATGCACTGCTGGAGCACCGAGTAATCGAGCGACTTGAGGGAGAGCTCGCTCACGGCCGCGGGTCGAAAATTTTCCCGGGGTTCAAAATCCCCTGCGGATCGAAGGCCGCCTTGATGCTGCGCATGACCCCGACGTTCAACTCGCCGACGGCGACGGGCAGAAAATCTTTTTTGGCCAAACCCACACCGTGTTCGCCGGTGATGGTGCCACCGAGCTCGATGGCCCGCGCGAAGATCTCCTTCATCGCCAACTCCACGCGGTGCATTTCCTCTTGGTTTTTCTCGTTGGTCAAAAAGGTCGGGTGCAGGTTGCCGTCACCCATGTGGCCGAAGGTGCCGATCTTGAGGTTGTGGCGCCGAGCCGTTTCCTGAATGCAACGGACCATCTCCGGCAAACGGTTACGCGGCACGGTGGCGTCTTCAAGGATCGTGGTCGGCCCGACCCGGGCCAGAGCAGAAAAGGCGGTGCGCCGGGCCGCCGCGAGCGAGGCGGCTTCTTCGGCGGTCGCGGCTATCTTGACCTCCCCCGCCCCGTTGGCCTTGGCGATGGCGGCCATGGCGGCGGCCTCTTCCTCCACCGCGGCCGGATGCCCGTCGCTTTCGATGAGGAGCAGGGCCTCGGCCTCGCGCGGCAGACCGATCCCCGCGTAATCCTCCACACAATTGATCGTGACCTTGTCGAGGAACTCCAGAGTGCAGGGAATGATCTTGGCTTTGATGATGGCAGACACGGTCTTTGCCGCGTTTTCCATGTTGTCATAGACCGCCAGCATGGTTTTGCGCGCGGCGGGCGGCGGGATCAGCTTGAGCAGGACTTTCGTAATGATGCCTAGGGTTCCCTCCGAACCAATGAAGAGATCGCGCAGAGTGTAACCCGCCACATCCTTGACGCATTTGTTGCCGGTCCACATGACCTCGCCATCCGGCAACACGACCTCGAGTCCCATGACATAGTCGCGCGTCACGCCGTATTTGAGCCCCCGCAAACCGCCGGAGTTCTCCGCGACGTTGCCGCCGATGGTGGATATCTTCATCGACCCCGGGTCCGGCGGATAAAAAAGACCGACCCCCGCGGCGGCCGCTGCGACATCCGCAGTGACGACGCCGGCTTCAGCCAGCAGCGTGAGATTTTCCGCGTCGACCTCCATGATGCGGTTCATTTTCGTCAGGCACAGGACGAGACATCCATGCACCGGGACACTCCCCCCGCTCAAACCGGTGCCGGAACCGCGCGTCACCACGGGAATCCGCCGGGCGGCGGCAAACTTCAACACGCCGGACACCTGGGCGGTATCGACCGGGAAAACAACCGCCGCAGGTTCCGCGCGAAGGGTCGCGGTGCCGTCGTATGCGTAGGCTGCCCGTTGCTCCGGCGAGTCGTGGACCTCCAACCCGGGCACAGACCCGCGCAATTGCTGCGGGAGAAAGGATTCCGACGCTGAGGGATTGGCTGTCACGGTGATGAGAAAGGCTTGAGGTTGGACGTCACGAGATGGAAATGGAGTTGCGGCTGTGTCGTTGTTTCATGTCTCCGCCAGCGGAACAGCGCGCCCCTCACGCTGCGACTGCAGGGCGGCGGCAAACACCTCATGCGCACCCACCGCCTCGTCCGGTGTGACGCAGCCGAAACGCGTTCCCAGAGTGCCGGCACGCTCGGCGGCGAACGAGGCGAGCATTTGCTGGAGGATGTCAGGGAAGCCCGGCTCGAAGATGCCCCCGGTGACCGTTTTAAAAGGCATGCTGAAGCCGAGGTCGATGCGCTCCCAAGATTGTTCCTTGCCGCGCCGAAAAAGCCAGAGGGCCTTGGGATCCTTGGTCGAAAATCGGGCACCGCCATCGGTCCCGAAAACCTCGAAGATCCAGCTGTTGGTGTCACCCGGCGAAAGCCGCTTCATCTCAAGCCGCATCGGTATCTGGTCGCCGAGCACGGAGACATCGGTGTGGAGCATGGCATTGTCCCACGTGTCGGCCGGCGCCATGCCACCTTTGCCATCGGGACGTTGCGTATAAACCTTCTGCAACTGAGCATAAACGCGAAGCGGTTTCCATCCGAGACGCAGGGGCAAGTGCATGACGTGCATGCCGAGATCGCCCATCACACCGATCGCACCGCAGGTGGAAATCTGGCGCTTCCAGTTGACCGGTTTCGACGGATCAAGGTCGCTCGAGTGGAGAAAAGCCGACCGCACCTCGAGCGGACGGCCCAGTTTTCCCTCGCGCGCGAATTCGAAGACGCGTTGCGCCCCGGGCAGGAACGGGAATTCCGAACTGCAGCGCACGAAGCGCCCGAGTTCTTTGGCGCGGGTGGCAATGTTCCTCGCGGCGGCGAGATCGATGCCGAAAGGTTTTTCGGCCAGCAGGTCTTTGCCCGCTTCCAAGACATCAAGGTAGATCTTCTCGTGCAATTGGTGCGGGACGGCGACGTAGACCGCATCAACTTCCGTGCTGGCCAGCAATTCGCGGTGGTCGGCGGTGGACAAACGCAGCGAAGGTAATCGCTGGAACCAATCCCGGGCCGCCGGCGCAAGGTCGCAAACTGCGGTGATTTCGCAGCCTACCCCAACGTCCTCCAGCGCGCACCAGCGGCTGACTGCCGAAGCCATTTCGCGCCCCATGAGGCCGCCTCCGATGATACCGAGACGCAGCGTGCTCATTTGGAAGAAAGATGCTTGGCCGCCTGCTTCGCCGTAGCGCCGTCGTGCACGATCGCCATGAGCGCGGCGACCATGCCGGCCGGGTTGGCGTGCTGGACCACGTTGCGACCATAAACGATCCCCGATACGCCCTGTTTGATCAGCTCCTCGGTGCGCGCGAGGATTTCCTCGTCGGGCGCCCGCCCCCCTCCCCGCACCAACACCGGAATCCCACCGGCCGCTTCGACGACCTTGTGGTAGACGGAAACGTCGTCGGTCGGATCGGCCTTGATCACGTCCGCCCCCAGCTCAACCGCTTGCCGCACGAGGTGCTGTATTTTTACCAGATCGCCGTCGACCATGTAGCCGCCGGCTTCGCTGTTCGGTCGAAAGACGAGCGGCTCGACCATCATGGGCATGCCGTAGTAGTCGCTCTCCAGCTTGAGCCCGCAGATGTTCTCGATGCACTGGTTGGTCACTCCGGCGGCATCGGGAATCTGGAAAAGATTCACACACATGCAGGCCGCATCGAGCCGGACTGCCTGCAGCGCCGGCTCGGCAATCATCGCGCTCATCGGCTCCGTCGGCAGTTCCCGCCCGTAGACATTGGCCACATCGGTCCGCAGCACCAATGACGGTTTCTGCCGGCCGGGAATCTTCTGCAAGTGCCGCGCCTGCCCCGTGGTCAATTGCACGGCATCCGGGCCGGCCTGCACGACTGTGTCGACGGCGCGTTGCATGTCCTCGATCCCGGTGAGAAATCCGGGCTGGTTGAAAAATCCGTGGTCGATGGCCACATCGAAGCAGCGGCCGGATTTCGCGTTGAAGAGACGGTTCAGTCGGTATGTTTTCATAAAACTTGGTGTCCTGCGGATCGTTGCAAACCCGGCTGAGGAATCGCTCCGGGATTCACGACGGTAGCTTCCACAAGATCTCCGATTGTTAGCTTGTGCACAAACTTAGGCAATAGTATATTGTTCGCTCATGCTCGCTCATGCCCGGCACCAAAAAATTCTGGCCATCCTCGATAAGCGGCAGAGGGCCGGATCGGCCGAATTACAATCCGCCACCGGGGCATCCTCGGCGACGCTGCGGCGTGACCTTG
>CAMBUL010000081.1 GCA_945871065.1 Chthoniobacter flavus
AGACGCCGGGCGATATCGACCGGTCGTTCGCCGCGCTCCAAAGCGCGCAGCACTCGGTCGCGTAAATCTTGTGAATAAGCTTCCATCGTGTTCCTCCTGCTAACCAGAGAAACAGAAGGAACCGCAAATGTATATACTTAAATCAAAGAGGCTCTAGTGTTCTGGTTTGGGTGAAGCTTGTCGTGCGAAATCGGTTCAACCTGAGGAACTTTTTCTGTCATAAACGCTCCTTCCGTGGGCAACGTACTGCGCTGTGCCGCCTGCCCTGCAGCGCCTGGTTGCCGATCACGGGGCGGCAAAGCGTCTTCTGACGGATTTCAGGGTGTCTTTTGGCCGGGTTCCCGAACCTGCTTTTTCTCGCTGACCGCGGATTCAATCCTCCAAGGCACCGGCGGCTTGGGGAAACGCTTCGCGCAGGCGGCGCAGGGCCGTGCGGCCCAACTCGACCGGTGCGGAAAGGCCGCGCAAGGTGACGCGTGCGCCGCGGGTCGGGCTGACCTCGATGGTTTCAACGCGTTCCAAGTTGACCATGAGCGAACGGTCGAGCCGGAGGAGAGGGGGAGAGGGCAGGGTTTCGGCGAAACTGCCGAGGGTCCGGCAGACGAGAAGAGGGTGCCCGCCCTCGGTGGTGATACGGGTGAAGTCGCCATCGGCCTCGAGGAGAATGAGATCGTCGGCCGGAGCGACCACGGTGCGCCCGGGGGTGCGGAGGCAAATGCGGTCGGAGTCGCTGTAGACCGGATCGACCGGACTTTGTCCGAGCGCGTGGCGCAAACGGGCGACGGCCGTGGCCAGCTGGTGGGGCCGCACGGGTTTGAGCAGGTAGTCGACCGCGTCGACCTCGAAGGCTTGCACCGCGAATTCGCTGTGGGCGGTGACGAAGACCACGGGCAATGGTGAGGGCAGTTGGGACAAAAGAGCGAATCCGTCGCCGTGGGGCATGCGGATGTCGAGGAAGAGAGCCTGCGGCCGGACGAGGGGAATGATTTCCACAGCTTCCCCGATGCTTTCCGCTTCGCCGCACACTTGCACTTCGGGAAGTTGCTCCAACTCGGCCCGCAGGCCTTGGCGGGCCAAGGCCTCGTCGTCGATGAGCATCACGCGGAGCATGGCGGATCCCATAGTTGCAGGGTTGCGATGACGCGGCCATCGTGTTCTGCCAGAGTGAAAGCGTGCCGTTGCGGATAGTGCAATTCGAGCCGGCGCCGGAGGGTTTCGAGTCCGATCCCCGGATGCGAAGCTTCGGCCGGGGCCAAGGAGCCGGAGTTGGCCACGGTGATTTCGAGCAAGTTGCCCTCGACGCGGGCGTGCAAATCGATGTCGAGTCCGGCGGTCGAGCGATCGAGGCCGTATTTGACCGCGTTCTCGACGAGCGGTTGGAGGAGAAAGCTCGGCACGAGCCGCCGGCGCGCCGGTTCGGAGGCCTCGACGTGGAAATGCAGGCGGTGGCCGAAGCGGGCGCGCTCGATGCGCAGGTAGCTCTCCATCGCGCCGAGTTCGGTGGACAAGCGTGCGATGGGTTGTTTGCGGTGGTCGAGAGAGTAGCGGAGGTAGTCGGAGAGTTCGCCGACCATTTCCACCGCGATGTCCGGGTGCGGACGGATCTCCGCGGCGATGCCATTGAGGGAGTTGAAGAGGAAGTGCGGGTCGAGCTGGGCGCGGAGCATTTGCAACTCCATGCGTTGGGCTTCGCGCTGGGCTTCCTGCCGCCGGTCTTGTTCGCGCGAGCGGTCGGTATCGGCCCAGAGCCAATAGTAGCCAAGACTCCACATCATGAAGGTGGTCCAGACGAAGAGCAGGCGCAGGAAGGCAGCCACCGGCAGGGCAAACCAAGGGTTGTACCATCCGACCCAAAGGCTGACCGCGACCGTCATGGCGCCTTGCAAAGCAGAGGCCCCTAAGCTGAGAAAAATCATGCGGAAGGCGGAGGACAAGCCGAAGTCGCGCCGGCTCCGCCGGTAAACGCCGCGCAGGGCGAAAGCGAGAAGAAGGCACATGCCCTCAACGATCACGGTCGAGACCACCGCGTGCCAAAGCGGCACGCCCATGAAAAGCCGAACACCAAAGGCTATGGCGCCGAACAGTCCCCAGAAGAGCAGGTTGAGCTGCCAGACGGGCAGGCCGCGCGCGAAGAGGGCGTGCCAACCGCGGGCCAGCGCGTGGGTGTGGGTCATTTCAACCGTCTATTTCGCATGTTGCGGGCGGGGCGACCAATGACTTTTTCCTCCGTGCGGTCGATTCACCGAGTTTCCCGCCCGCTCTACCGAGGCATAGGTGCGAACCGGGCTGCGGCGTGTCAAAGCGCTGCTATGACCATCACCCCCCTCCGGAATCTCGTCCTGGCCGCCGCTGCCCTCATCCTGCTCTGTGGCCACCATGCCTCGGCCACCATCACTGCCACCACGCGGATCGACAACAACTGGGGATCCGGGCTGACCGGTGCGGTGGTCTTGCGCAACACGGGCGCTGCACCGGTCAGCAATTGGTCGGTCACGTTGACCATGCCGGCGACCATTTCCTCGATTTGGAATGCTGCCATCGTCTCGCGCCGCGGGAACAGCAGCGTGGTCAAGCCGGTGGCCTGGACTGCCAAGATCCCGGCCGGTGGCACCGTGGAGTTTGGCTTCACGGCCCGACCCGGTGGCTTCGCCGCGAACCGCATCAGCGTGGTCGTGCCGGGCCAAAGCCCGGCGCCTAGCCCAACGCCCGTGCCGACCCCAACGCCCGCCCCGACCCCCGTACCGCCTCCGGTCGTGACGCCGCCGCTGCCGTCCACCACGAATCCGGCCATCACCGCCACCACGCGGATCGACAATGATTGGGGATCCGGCCTCACCGCTGCGGTGATTCTGCGCAACACCAGCAGCGCGCCGATCAGCAATTGGTTGGCTACGGTGACCATGCCGGCGACCATTTCCTCGATTTGGAATGCCGCCACCGTCTCGCGCAGCGGGAACAGCAGTGTAGTCCAACCGGCGGCTTGGAATGCAACCATCCCGGCCGGTGGGACCGTGGAGTTCGGCTTCACGGCCCAGCCCGGCGGCTTCGCGGCCAGCCGGATCAGCGTGTCGGTGCAAGGGCAAACATCGGTGCCGCCGGTGGTTCCCACCCCAACGCCCGTCCCTGTGCCCCCGACTCCCACCCCGGCGCCTACGCCGACACCAGCGCCCGCGCCAACGCCGACACCAACGCCCGCACCCACGCCGCAACCGACCCCTGCTCCGAGCCCGGTGGTTCCCGTGCCTACACCGACCCCGGGCCCCGGCGTGACGGACGGCTATGACAAAATGCCGACCGTCGAGCAGCGGAAAATTGTCGGTTACTATCCGAACTGGGGAATTTACCAGAAGAAGTTTCCGGTGACAAAAATCCGGGGCAACCGTCTCAATGTGATCAACTACGCCTTCTTGATGGCGCTCGACCGCACCATGCCGTCGGCCTGGGACCGGGTGGTCTCCACCTACCGTGGTTGGCGCTACAGCAATTATGACCCGTTCATTCAGGCACCCGCGGGCAGCAGCCTGACTGCGGGAGTCGCCCTCTTCGACGAGTATGCCGATGTGGGGGCCAACTCGCCCGCCGAGGCTCTGACCATGAGCCCGGCCTTCCGCGAAAACTCGAACTTCGCCCAGTTGCGGAATCTGAAGCGTGAAAACAGCAAGCTGCGCACCATGATTTCGATCGGCGGATGGACTTTGTCCTCGCCCTTTTTCTCGATCGCGAGGGACGCGCAGAAGCGTACGGATTTTGCCAAGTCGGCGGTTCATGTCATGGCCCGCTACGGTTTCGATGGCATCGACATCGACTGGGAATATCCGGGTGGCGGCGGGCTGGAGCAGTCGGCCCTGGCCAACCCGGCATCGGATGGCACGAACTTTCTCGCCCTCTTGCGGGCCCTCCGGGAGGAGTTGGACCGTCAGGAGGCCAAGGACGGACGCGGCTACTACTTGAGCATTGCGGGACCGGGCGGGGACGAAAAGATCGCCAACTTCGATCCGGCCGCGGTGGCCGGGATTGTCGATTGGATCAATGTGATGACCTATGACTTCCAGGGCGGGTGGGACAACTACACCGGGCACCAGTCGCCCATGGTCAGCACCAACCCCTCGGCGGCCCGCAAAAATTGGTCGGTCTCCGGGGCCATGGGTCAGTATGTCAACGGGCTCAACGGCAAGAGGGGTGTGCCCCCTGCCCAGCTGGTGGTCGGCGTTCCGTTCTATGGACGCGGCTGGGATTCCGTGTCGCCGGGCCCGCGCAATGACGGATTGGGTCAGAGCGGCAACGAGGCGCTGTCTTCCCTCGGGGAGACGGAGTTTCCTTATGACCGCCTCTATGCCGACGGTTACTTGTCCTTTGCCTACGGGCGAGCCATGGGCATCAATGGTTACACCAGATTCTGGGATCCGGTCGCGCAGGTCCCATACCTCTACTCCGCGACCGCGCGGCGCATGGTCACGTTTGAGGACCCAGAGTCGGTCGGAATCAAGATGAACTACGTGAACCAGACGGGTCTGGGCGGGGTCATGTTTTGGGAGTTGAGCGAGGATGAAACCACCGCGGAGCGCTCCCTCTTGGAAACCATCTACCAGAAGCTCCGCCTGCCCTGAGCGTCCGGAAAGCAAAGCCCGGCCACGGGGGCCGGGTTTTGTCTGTCATAAAGCCCGATACGGTTGGACAGTCCGGGCGGGGGGATCTGGAATGGGCGCCATGCTTATCTTCTTCGAAGGCGAATTGATTGTGCGGGACGACCTGAAATATCCGGAGGGTGTGCTCTTGGTGGGTGGGCGAAACGCACGGCGCCCGGTCTTCGTTTTCAGCGATCCCCGGACTTGTCTCCCAGCCCGTCCGGCGGGAAGGTCGCAGGATGCATCCGTGGCAGCCGAATGAAGTGGAAGAGGTCTTCTGCCGGTCGAGCGGTCCGGGTGGTCAGCACGTCAACAAGGTCTCCACGGCGGTCACCCTCCGTCACCTGCCCACGGGCCTTTCCGTGCGGGTCAGCACTTCGCGTTCCCAAGCGCGTAACCGTGCCGAGGCGATCCGTTTGTTGGCGGACAAGCTGGAGGCCGCCGCGGCGACCGCGCGCCAATCGCATCTTGCCGAGGTTTCCAAAGATCGCCGGCGCAAGGCGAAGCGCTCGAGGGCGACCAAACGCCGCTTGGTCGAATCGAAGCGCCGGCGTGGCGAGATGAAGCAGTTGCGGAAAAAGGTTTCTTGATTCTGCTTGTGATGAGGGGAGGGCTCGAGTGCGGCGGTTTTTCCGGGATGGGGGGACACCGACGGAGATTGATCGCCTGAGGCGATCTTTCCTGGATGGAGGACACCGACGGGGATTGATCGCCTGTGGCGATCTTTCCGCTCTGTGGAGAACGTCGATGGGGATTGATCGCCTGTGGCGATCTCCGGGGGTTTGACTTTGTGTGGCTGGGGATTTGTTTTGCTTGGGCAAAACGGGGGCCGGTCGAACTGCGTTCTTCATCCCCTGGGAGGTTTTAGGCCGCCTCCGGCGGGTTTGGAGGTAAGGGGATTCGAACCCCTGGCCTTCTCATTGCGAACGAGACGCTCTACCAACTGAGCTATACCCCCGGGAAACTGGATTTATCTAAGCACTACGAGCTGGTCCGGGCAAGTCCCGCCACGGTGACTCAGGCTTTGGCGTAGAGCTCGGCGCCTTTTTCGGTGAACTCGCGTGACTTTTCGGCCAAGCCGGCCCGGAGGGCATCTTTTTCGGCCAATCCTTGCTCGGCGGCATAGCGTCGGACGTCCTCCGTGATCTTCATGCTGCAAAAATGCGGGCCGCACATGGAGCAGAAGTGGGCGGATTTTGCCCCTTCTTGCGGGAGGGTTGCGTCATGGAACTCGCGGGCCGTTTCCGGGTCGAGGCCGAGGTTGAATTGGTCCTCCCAACGGAATTCAAAGCGCGCCTTGCTCAGGGCGTTGTCCCGGTATTGCGCGCCGGGATGGCCTTTGGCCAGGTCTGCGGCGTGGGCGGCAATCTTGTAGGTGATGACCCCGTCCTTGACGTCCTTCTTGTCGGGCAACCCGAGATGCTCCTTGGGTGTGACATAGCAAAGCATGGCGCAGCCGTACCATCCGATCATGGCCGCGCCGATGCCGCTGGTGATGTGGTCGTAACCGGGCGCGATGTCGGTGGTCAGCGGCCCGAGGGTGTAAAAAGGCGCCTCGTGGCACCACTCGAGTTGCTTGGCCATGTTTTCCTCGATCATGTGCATGGGCACGTGGCCGGGCCCTTCGTTCATGACCTGCACCCCGCGATCCCACGCGCGCGTGGTTAGTTCACCTTGCACTTCAAGTTCCCCGAATTGCGCTTTGTCATTGGCATCGGCGATGGAACCCGGACGCAGGCCGTCGCCGATGGAGAAGCTCACGTCGTAGGCGGCCATGATTTCGCAGATGTCGTCCCAGTGGGTGTAGAGGAAGTTTTCCCGGTGGTGCGCGAGGCACCATTTGGCCATAATGGATCCGCCGCGGCTAACGATTCCGGTCATGCGCTGAGCGGTGAGGGGAATGAAGCGGAGGAGCACGCCGGCGTGGATGGTGAAGTAGTCGACGCCTTGTTCCGCTTGTTCGATGAGGGTGTCGCGGAAGATGTCCCACGTGAGGTCCTCGGCCTTGCCGCCCGTTTTTTCGAGAGCCTGGTAGATGGGTACCGTACCGATGGGCACGGGCGAGTTGCGCAGGATCCATTCGCGCGTGGCGTGGATGTTTTTCCCGGTGGAGAGGTCCATCACGGTGTCGGCGCCCCATTTGGTGGCCCAGCGCATTTTCTCGACTTCTTCCCCGATGGACGAGGCCACGGCACTGTTGCCGATGTTGGCGTTGATCTTCACGAGGAAGTTGCGCCCGATGATCATCGGTTCGTTTTCCGGATGGTTGATGTTGGCCGGGATGATGGCACGGCCGGCGGCGACTTCGTCGCGCACGAATTCGGGCGTGATTTCGCGGGGAATCCTTTGCGGGAACCGGCGGAAGACGGACGGGGTGAATTCGCCGGCCGGGTTCTGGGCGCTGCCGGCATGCTGTTTGTCGAGGCTTTGCCGGTTGGTGTCCCCGGCCCGGTCCGCGAGATCGGCGCGGCCCATGTTTTCCCGGATGGCGATGAATTCCATCTCGGGGGTAACGATGCCTTGGCGAGCATACCAGAGCTGGGTCACGGGATGTCCGGCCGACGCGCGCAGGGGTTTGCGGCGGAGTCCGGGAAACTCCTGGAGCGCAGCCTTGGCCTGGCGCTTGGCGGCGTGGTCGGCATGGGCGGCGGAGAGATAGCCGTTGTCGCCGGGGTGGGTGTGGCGTCCGTCGTATGCGGCGACATCACCCCGGGCCACAATCCAGGCGCAGCGCAGGCCGGGCAGGCCGTGCTCCACGTCGCCGCTGAATTCTTCGTCACCCCACGGGCCGCTTGTGTCATAAACCCGCACCGGGTCATTGGGCTCGAGGTGGCCGTCGAAATTTTTGGTCGGCGAAAGGCTGATTTCGCGGAAGGGCACGCGAACGTCGGGGTGCTGGCGCCCGGGGACGTAGACCCGCGAGCTGTTGGGGAGGGAGGGCCCGGGGGCGGAGCCTGATGGTGACGGGTCGGAGATCATGGGTATCGCGCCGGGGAGGGTGCGCACGGCAAAGATAGTCTCCGCTCCCTGCGCCGGCATGACCCGGATCAGGTTCGAAGGGTCATCCACTGCTCCTGCGGTGAAACTCTCAGCCTTGCGGCTCCCCTGCTCAGGACAGTCTGCCGCGCGGTCCGCGGCGGGGCAAGGCTAGCGATCGTCGTCCGTCGAGCCCGGGGCCGCCGCGGCGCCGTCCGCGTCAAGGATGCGCTCGAGGGCATCGGCGAAGTCGTCGAGGGCTTCGTCCGGGATCATGATGGTATCCCGGCGGCCATTGACATCCTCGGTGATTTTCAGCACGCGGCCGCGGTTGTTCTCTTTGTAGTCGAGGAAGAAAATCTTCCGCCCCGCGACAACTTTCTCCGAAGCCAGGACCCGGTCCGGACTCCGCGAATAATCTTCATTCATGCCGTTCACTCCTTGCTCCTCGCTAGGACTAATAAAGAAGCGACCGGAACCGCGAGCAAGGAGAAAAGGTTGAGCGCCATGGAAATTCCGTGCAGGCGGGCGAAGTCCGGCGTGCCGGGGGCATGGCCGGCGATGGCGGGTTGGACCAGGAGAGGAGTCGCGGCGAGGGCGGCGAGGGCGAAGGATTGCAGGGCGAGGGCGGCGCTGTCGCGGCGGTCGCGGCGACGGAGCCAGAGGACGATGGTGGCAAGAAGGCCGAGGGCGATGGCCACCGAGAAATAAGCGGGGAAGAGCGCGGTGGTGACTTCGCCGGCGCGCTCGCGGGGGAAGACCCCGAAAAGGTGTCGGGCCACGCCGAGGGTGAAAAACCAGAGGACGGCGGTCCACGCGCCGGCCAAGAAGGTGTAGAGGGGCATGGGGTAAGTTGAGGGTTGAGAGTTGAGGTTGAGGGTTGAGGCGGGGAGGGGCGCGGGGCGCGGTCAGGACATAGGTAACACTTTAGGTTCAAGACATGGGTAACACCTGCCGTGATTTATTGGTGATGTTGTTGTGTTGGTTGTGGTTGGTCAATGGCATGCCGAGAGGTGGAGGAATGCAGCCGCCGCGCCCGAAGCGGAGG
>CAMBUL010000082.1 GCA_945871065.1 Chthoniobacter flavus
TCGCAACGCTGCGCTCGCAACGCAAATTCCAGTCTCTTTTCCATAGGTTTGATTTCTTGCCACGGCATAGGCCGCCCACTCTGCCAGAGCGCCCCATGTGTTACCTATGTCCTGAACCACGGGCGTTACCTATGTCCTGAACCTGCGCCCAATTTTAGCGAAAGAACCAAAGATTACGCTCGGCGTGTGATCCGTCTCTATTCCGCGCTTCCAAAGGCTGCGGTCGCTCAAGTCCTCGGACATCAACTCCTCCGCAGCGGAACTTCCGTTGGCGCCAACTACCGGGAGGCTTCGCGCGCACGCAGTAAGCCCGAGTTCATCTCGAAACTCGGCGATAGTCTCAAGGAACTTGGGGAATCGGAATACTGGCTTGAGCTACTTTTCGAGGAGAAAGTTCTTCCGCCCTCCCGTTTGCAGCCGCTACTTCAAGAAACGAGCGAACTAATTGCGCTGTTTGTTGCCAGCATCAAAACAGCGAGGTCCCGCTAAAGTCCCCGTCATTCGCCACTCATCACTCTAAAATCTCAATTTCCAAAATCATGTCAAAAATCCTTGTCACAGGCGGATTCGGCTACGTCGGCAGCCGGCTTGTCCCGCATCTTCTCGGGCTCGGCCATGATGTCCGCGTCCTCGATCTCATGCTCTACACGGAGGCGGGGCTTGAGGCCCTCAAGGCCGACCCGAAATGGCCCGAGTATGAAAAGCGCTCTAGCCTCGTTCGCGGCGACCTGCGCGATGCGGAGAAAGTTCGCGAAGCCCTTGCTGGGCGGGACGCTGTCATCCATCTGGCGGCAATCTCCAACGATCCGACTGGCGACATCGATGAAGTCCTCACGCGGCAGGTGAATTTCGACGCCGTCGGCATGCTGCTCGCCTTGGCCAAAGAGGCCGGCGTGAAACGTTTCATCAATGCCTCCTCGTCCAGTGTTTTCGGTGCACGGACCGAGTCGGAAATCAACGAACGCCTCGAACCCGAGCCGCTGACCTACTATTCGAAATACAAAGCCCTCTCCGAATGGCTGGTCATGTCAGCGGCTGGGCCGGATTTCTGCGCGGTCAATGTCCGCCCGGCCACGATCTGCGGCTATTCGCCGCGCCAGCGCTTTGACTTGACCGTTAACAAGCTTACCGCCGATGCCCTGCGCAAAATGGTCATTACCGTCCACGGAGGACTGCAACGGCGTCCGAATGTCGGCATGACCGACATGATCAATCTCTACGGCATCCTGCTCGAAGCACCGGTCGAAAAGATCAATGGCCGCACTTTCAATTTCGGTTTCGAAAACCACAAGGTGATCGACATCGCCAAAATCATCCAATCCGAGCTATCCGATCTGGGCGTTGAGATCCAAGTGACCGACACGACCGATCACCGGGACTACCACATCTCTTCGGACCGCATCTTGCGCGATCTCGGATACAAACCGGTCAGCAGCATCAAGGAGGAGGTAGCTCATCTTCGCAAGGTGTTAGAGTCCGGCCAATTCCCCGACATCGACGCGTCCGAATACTACAACATGAAGTTCATGGAGGTTGGACGCGACGCCGGTTGCCTCGATTATCTCGCCCGCTAGGAGTCGGAAAAGGAGGATCACTGATTACACGGATGACACTAATGGGGAAGATGGCCTCTGCTACTATCTGTGAAATCCGTGTTATCCGTGGTTAAATAATGTCCTCCACTAAAATCATTCCGTTCGCCGAAGCGTCCGCGCTGTTCGACAAACTGCGCGGCGAGGGCAAGCGCCTGGTGCAGTGCCACGGCACCTTCGATCTCGTCCACCCAGGACACATCGTTCATCTCGAAGACGCCAAGAAGCTCGGCGATGTTCTTGTTGTCACGGTCACGGGAGAAAAACACGTCAACAAGGGCCCCGGCCGTCCGTATTTCAATGATGCGCTCCGCGCCCGCACGCTCGCCGCACTTTCCTGTGTCGATTACGTCGTGCTCGTTCCGCACACCGCCGCGGTCGAGGCGATCGAGGCGGTCAAGCCGTACATCTACTGCAAGGGTGCGGAATACGCCGATGCGGCCAATGATGTCACCGGCAACATTCACGACGATGTCGCCACGGTGCAGAAGCACGGGGGTGAGGTCCGCTACCTTGGCGGCGTGGTCTTCAGCTCGACGCGGCTGCTCAACCGTCATTTCGAAACCGCCAATGCCGAGGTCGCCGAGTTTTGTGGACAATTGGCATCACACGTTTCTCCGCAGAACCTGGCCGACGCCGTGGCCGGATTTTCGGGACTCCGCGTACTTGTCGTCGGCGACACCATCTTCGACAAATATTCATTCGTCAAAGTTCAGGGTCTCACCTCGAAGAATCGGATCATCTCCGGTCGCTTTCTCGAAGAAGAGGCCCAAGCGGGCGGCGCCTTGGCGGTCTACCGTCACATCAAACAGTTCACACCGAACGTCCGACTAGTCTCACTGCTTGGCACCGAAGGCTGGCTCGAACCGACCCTGCGCATGTTCATGCCGACGGAGGACGATGCGACGGTCCGCGATCCCGACTTCGTCTCCATTATCAAGCAGCGCTACGTCGAACCGGTCAGCGAGGGCAAAGACCTCAGTAAGCTGTTCTCGGTCAATTTCATCAATGCCGATGCGCCGAAGCAGGCGGTGATCGACCGTGTGTTGGGCAAACTCGAAGCAGAGATCAAGAGCGCGGACCTTGTTGTCCTAGCTGACTTCGGTCATGGCCTTATGCAGCAGGCCGTCCGCGACTTCCTGCAAGACAGCGGGGTTTTTCTCGCGCTGAACTGCCAGACGAATTCCAACAACCACGGCTTCAACATCATTTCCCGCCAATACCGCCGGGCGGACGTTTTCTCGTTGGATGAACAAGAAATTCTTCTTTCCTGCGGGCATCGCCACGTTGATTTTGCCGCCGAGTTGGACAAACTCCGCGGACACCTCAACGCCCGCGCCGGATGGCTCACCCGCGGCGCCGTGAAAACGATCGGTGTCGACGCCGAGGGCAGCGATGCCGCCTGCCCTCCGCTGGGCGACGATATCACCGACACGATCGGGGCAGGGGACGCGTTCTTTTCGGTCATGGCCTTAGCCGCAAGGAATGGCCTGCCGGTCGATCTCACGACTTTCCTCGGACAGCTCGCCGGCGCGCAGGCTGTGAAAATTGTCGGTAACCGCGAGCCGATCTCGAAATCTGTCCTCCTCAAGAGCGGTATGGCCCTGCTCAACCGCGATCCCGCGTGACCCCGCCCGTCGAGAACCTCGATCGCATCGCCGCCGAATTGCGCGGCGAAGTGATTGGCCTGTCCCACCGCGCTAAGACCCCGCACCTGGGTTCTTCGCTTTCCTGCTTGGATCTGCTGGCCGTCCTTTATTGGGAATTCCTGCGGATCGACCCTAAGAAGCCCGGTTCCCCCGATCGCGACCGCTTTATCTTGAGCAAAGGCCATGCTGCGCCAGCGCTCTACGTCGCTCTGTGCGAACGTGGGTTCTTCCCGACGAAGTTTCTCGAAGAATACGGCAAGGATGGAGCTGCGCTTGCCGAGCAGCCTGCACCGAATTGCGCAGCAGGTGTGGAGTGGGCGACCGGCTCACTAGGACACGGCCTACCCGTCGGCATCGGTATGGCGCTCGCCGCTCGCATCCAGAAACGGAATTACCGCACGGTCGTCCTGCTCAGCGATGGCGAGTGCAACGAGGGAACTGTCTGGGAAGCTGCCATGTTTGCCGCGGCCCAAAAGCTCGGTTCGCTCACTGTGCTCGTCGATTACAACAAATGGCAGGCCACCGGCCGCAGTGAAGAGGTCATGGCGCTCGCGCCGCTGCGTGACAAGTGGGAGGCCTTCGGCTGGGAAAGTTATGAGGTCGACGGTCACGATTTCTCCGAACTCCGCGTCGCGCTCGCCCGTGCTGAACTTCCCGATCGCACCAAACCACTCGCCATTGTCGCACATACTATCAAAGGTCGCGGCGTCTCCTTCATGGAGGACGACAACAACTGGCACTACCGGATCCCCAGCGCGGAAGAGTTGGCGGCGGCACGCAAGGAACTTGGTTTGGTATGAGGAACGCATTTGCGGACGAAATCACCAAGATCGCGCAGCAGCGCGAGGACATCGTTTTGCTTTCGGGCGACATCGGAAATCGTCTGTTCGACAAATTCAAAAACGTCTCCCCGGGCCGCTTTTTTAACTGCGGCGTGGCCGAGGCGAACATGGTGGGCGTTGCCGCCGGAATGGCGACCAGCGGCTTGCGGCCGGTCTGTTATACGATCGCCTCATTCCTCACGTATCGCGTCGTCGAGCAGATTCGCCTCGATCTCGGTTACCATCATCAACGTGTCATTCTTGTCGGAACAGGAGCTGGTCTCTCCTACGCATCACTCGGCTCGACCCACCACTCCGTCGAAGACATGGGCATGCTGCGCTTGATCCCGGGTCTGGCTGTCCTTGCACCAGGGGACGAAAAAGAACTGCGCCCGGCGCTGCATGCCGCCTTGGATTATCCCGGCCCCGTCTACATCCGCATTGGCAAGAAGGGCGAGCTGGTTGTCCACGACGCGGAGCCCGAGTTTGCCATTGGGAAAGCCTTGCGCCTTCGCGAAGGCAAAGAGGTGTGGATCCTCGCACTGGGCAACACCTTGCCGCTGGCCGTGGAAGCGGCTACGCAACTGGGCAGCCGGGGTGTCAGCTGCGGCGTTGCCAGCATGGGATCGCTCAAGCCTCTGGACACAAAACTGCTGGGGGACGTATTCACATCGGCCAAAGTTGTGGCGACGCTAGAAGAGCACTCCGTGCTCGGCGGACTCGGGACGGCCGTTTCCGAGTGGCTCGCAGTCAGTTCTGGCCCGGCAAAAGCGAGGCTCCTTACTTTCGGCACACCCGATGAGTTTCTCCACGCCACCACGCACCAACCATCCGCCCGCGAGTGGGCTGGCTTGACCATTGAAGGTATCACTGGGCGCATTCTCTCCGCGCTCGGATAACACATCATGGCTTTTATCGATTTCATCGCGCCGATCCACAAAGCGACCACTCGCGATTACCTCGCGAGGGCAAACGACCCTGAGTATCCCAAGGCCAAAGCGGCCGAGTTGGCCCTCAGGTGGGATGTCGAATACTGGGACGGTGACCGCCGCACTGGCTACGGTGGAATGAATTACGATGGCCGCTGGCGCAAGGTCGCGGACTTGATGGCGCAGCACTACGGGCTCAAGGCAGGCGACAAGGTTCTCGACATCGGCTGCGGCAAAGGCTTCCTGCTCTACGACCTCACCCAAGCGGTTCCCGGACTCGAGGTAACCGGCTTGGAAATCAGCCGCTACGCCATTGACCATGCCAAAGCAGAGGTCAAAGACAGGATGGTGGAGGGCAAAGCGTCCGAGTTGCCTTTCGTGGATAGCGAGTTCGACTTCGTTTTTTCGATCAACACGCTGCACAATCTCCCTTGCTACGATCTCGATCGTGCCCTGCGCGAAATGATGCGCGTGGGCAAGCAGCACCGCTATCTTTGTGTCGAGAGCTGGCGCAACGAATCGGAGAAAGCCAACCTGCTCTACTGGCAACTAACCTGCCGGGCCTTCTTCGCGCCCGATGAGTGGGAATGGTGGTTCAAACAAACCGGCTACACCGGCGACCACAGCTTTATTTATTTTGAGTGAGCGTGGCCCTTGCTTTTCGCAAAAAAAGCATCATGATGTCTTCATGAGAACCACCTTGACGCTTGACCCTGATGTGGCGGCCAAAGCCAAGCGAGCTACAGCCCGCACCGGCTTGCCCTTTAAATCCGTCATTAACCAAGCCCTCAGGCTTGGCATCGAGGAAGTTATGTCTCCGCCTGCGGCTCGTCCTTACCGCACCCAACCCCACCCGATGGGACTCAAACCAGGTCTTTCCTACGACAATGTCGCGGAGTTGTTGGCTGTCGCGGAGGAAGAAGCGCACGGATGATTTTTCCGGATGCAAATCTTCTGCTCTACGCGGAGGATAGCCTCTCGCTTCATCATGAGAAAGCGAGGACTTGGTGGGATGGTGTGCTCAGCGAGTCGGAACCTGTGAATCTGTGTTGGCCGGTCTTGAATGCCTTCATCCGGATTGCGACGAACGCGAGACTTCACCAACGACCTCTCACCGCTGATGAGGCTACGGCCTGCGTCCAAAGTTGGTTTGACCAGCCTTGTGTTCGGCTGGTAGGCCCTTCAGAAAACCATTGGGTCTTGTTTCAAAGACAAATCCGGGACTCCGGTGCCGTCGGAAGCTTGATTCCGGATGCGCATCTTGCGGCCTTGGCGATCGAGCATGGATGCACGCTCTACTCGGCGGACCAAGACTTCGCTAAGTTTCCAGACCTTCGGTGGATAAACCCGTTGGCTAAAAAGAGTTAATGACCCCCGAGGAACTGAGCAATCAGAGGGCTAACCACGGATTACACGAATGGCACTGATATGGGAGGACCCCAGACTGGTTCGGATCAAGCCGTGAAATTGGTGTCATTTGCCTCCGGCTGTCTCCGCTGCGCTTCGGCTGTGGTCAAAGGTCGCTTCATTTGCTCAGGTTTCTTGACCTTCGCTTTAAAAGAGACTACTATAGTCACATGATTGCTACCCTTAAAGAGTCGAAGGCGCGGTTGAGCGAATTTGTCCGGATGGCCGGTGCCGGGCAGGAAGTCCTGATCACCGTCCGGGGCAAGCCACGGGCGCGGCTTAGCCCGGTGCGTCTCCCGAAAGCGAAAAACTGGTCATGGATGGATGAATTGCACAAATTGCGGTCCGAAATACCGTCGTCCAAGAAGGTCTCAACGGCTTTGGAGGATATCCGCGCTGATCGCTTGTGAAACCGCGCTACTGGGACACTTCATGCGTCCTGCCGCTCTACATCCCCGAAGCCGGATCCGCGGACCTGAGCGAGTTGGCAGGTTCGCAGAGTGAGCCTCTCACCAGCAGTCAAATCCTCGGATTCGAATTTCTCTTTGCCGTCCATGCCCGCGTGGCACGCAAGGAAATCCCGGGCAGTTTCGCATCCAAAGTTCAGCGCAAGTTTCTCGCGGACCTTGGTGCCGGGCGTTTTCTCCTGATCCCTCTCGGCGAAGACATGCTCGACCATGTTGCGCAAATGACAATAGGCCTCACCAAGTGTTCGCCAATTTTGGAGTTGCGGACTCTCGATGGAATCCATCTGGTGACGGCGCAAAAACTGGGGTCGGAGGAAGTTGTCACCAACGACAAGCGTATGAGGAAAGCCGCGCAGACCTTGGGCATGAGCGTGCTGCCCGTTTAAAGTTTGTGATGTTCCCATGCAGTTAGAAGTTTAACCACGAATTACACCGATGGCACTGATCCTAAAGGTGTCTTGAATTTTCTAAACCAATCCGTGAGATCAGTGTAATCGGTGGTCAAAAAAGTGCCCTTGGACTTGCCCCGATCAACCGCTCGTTCACGTAGAACTGAGCAAGCATATCATCGGTGCGGCGATGGAGGTACTCAACGAACTCAAGCCCGGCCTCGATGAGAAACTCTACGAAAACGCGCTCGTTATTGAGTTGCGTGGGCGCGGACACCAAATCGACCAGCAGCGCAGCTTTCCGGTTGAATACAAGGAGACGAGTATCGGGAGACTGATCCCTGACCTGATTGTTGATGGAAAAGTCATCGTCGATCCGAAAGTCGTGTCTGCATTCAATGACTCACACATCGCCCAAATGACGGGTTACTTGGCTATAACTGGCTTGCGCCTGGCGATTCTTCTCAACTTCAAGTCCGCTCGTCTTGAGTGGAAGCGGGTGGTGAAGTAATAAGAGTTTAACCACGGATTACACGGATAACACTGATGTCCAGACAAGGGATTTGAGCAGAACGTATTGCTGACATCGGTGCCATTTGTCTCCGGCTTTGGTTGGGTCCTTCTGAGAATATTCGGCTAATCTGTATCAAACCCATCCGTGGTATCGGTGCAATCCGTGGTCAAAAAGCCGTTTCTTCAGTTTTATCCGCACCTATTCGTGAAATCGGTGCCATCCGTGGTTAACACTCTGTGAAAACACCCGCCGCCATTTTGGTCGAGCAGCGCAAGCCGCTGGTCATCGACGAAGTCGAGTTGCCGCCGCTCAAGCGCGGGCAGGTGCTCGTCGAGATCCATGCTACGCGGGTCTGCGGCTCGCAGATCGGCGAGATCGATGGGGTTAAAGGCCCGGACAAGTTTCTTCCCCATTTGTTGGGCCATGAGGCCGGGGCGATTGTCCTCGAGGTTGGTGAGGACGTGACGCACGTCGCACCTGGTGACCGTGTAGTCTGCCACTGGCGTCCGGGGGCGGGGAT
>CAMBUL010000083.1 GCA_945871065.1 Chthoniobacter flavus
GAGTTGCCGGCTGAGGCGCTGGACGAGAGTGGCGCGCGAGGGCGGGTCGAAGTAGATCATCACGTTGCGGCAAAAGATAACGTGCTGCGAGGCGGGCACCGGGCAGTGAGGTTGGAATAGATTGAAGTGCTCGAAGGTGATGCGCTCACGCAACTCCGCTTTGACCCGACAGGATCCTTCGCGCTCACCGACGCCTCGCTGAAAATACCGCTTGAGGAGATCGGGTGGGACGGCAGAGGCGGTGTCGCCGCGGTAAATGCCCTCTCGCCCGCGCGTGAGCATGCGTCGCGAAATGTCCGTGGCATGGATCCGCCAATCGACCGAGGGGAAGGCGCGCAGAAACTCGGCGAGGACAATCCCCAGGGTGTAAGGTTCCTCGCCCGACGAGCAGGCGGCCGACCAGATGCGGAGCGTGGCAGGTGTGGTCCGTACGAGCTGGGGCAGGACTTGCTTGGTGAGAAAGTTGAAGTGCTCGGGCTCGCGGAAGAATTTCGTGTGGTTGGTCGAGATGAGGTCGACGAGGTGGTCGACCTCGTCTCCGCCGGCCGGTGACCGCAGCAAGTCGCAATATTGCCGGTAGGAGGCAAACTGCAGCGTGCGAAGGCGGCTGCGCAGGCGGTTGGCGAGCAGGGCGTGCTTGTCTTCTCCCAGGCTGATGCGGCTCTGCTCGTAGACCAACTCAACGACGTAGCGATAGGCGTCCTCGTCAAGGACAGGCTCAGCAGACCATTCCATATGCACGGCAAAGAGGCCCCGGGGGGATGGGGCTTAAAAGTTGCGGAAGTCCCTATCCTGATCCCGGCCCTGGCCCTTGTTGTCCTCCGGCATGGGAATGCCAGAACGGCGAGTGCCGAGCGAGGAGGAGGGTTCGATCCGGTCAGTGCCCCGATCCTTCTGCTTGCCTCCGACGAAGCGTCGGAGCCTCGCCACCATCTCCTGCATGGAGCGTGCTTGGGCGGAAAGTTCCTCGGCCGCGCTGGCGGTTTCCTCGGCGCTGGCCGCATTGCCCTGGGTGACTTTTTCCATCTGGGTCATCGCGCTGTTGATCTGTTCGATTCCCAGCGATTGCTCCCGCGCGGCATTGGCGATATCGCCAACGA
Source organism: Chthoniobacter flavus (assembly GCA_945871065.1). GTDB lineage: Bacteria > Verrucomicrobiota > Verrucomicrobiia > Chthoniobacterales > JACTMZ01 > JACTMZ01. The sequence continues at coordinate 1,101 of CAMBUL010000083.1, forward strand.
GGGAATCGGTCGCACTGACCGATCCGGCAATCTTCTGCAGGGAGTCGGCGACCTTCGCCGAATTGGCTGAACCATTGCGGCTGTTTTCGATGGCCGTAGCAATCTTGGCGGCGGTTTCCTTGGCGGCGGCCGCGCTGCGTTGCGCCAGCGAGCGGACCTCGTCGGCCACCACGGCGAAACCCGCACCCGCTTCCCCGGCCCGCGCGGCTTCGACCGCGGCGTTCAGCGCGAGGATGTTGGTTTGGAAAGCGATTTCATCGATGTCTTTGACAATCTTCGCCACCTCCGCGCTTGAGGAGTCGATCGATTTCATGGCATCGCTCATCTGTCCCATGTTGACGGCGCCCGTGCTGGCCGCAGCGTGCGACTCGCCCGCGAGGGACTTGGCCTTCTGGGCGTTCTCTGACGTCGAGCGGATCATGCTAGCCATCTCCTCAAGCGAGGCGCTGGTTTCCTCGACCGAGGACGCTTGTTCGCTGGCCCCGGACGACAAACTTTGGCTGGCCACCGAGACCTGGCGGGCGGCAGCCGCAGTCTGCAGTGCCCCGTGGTCTAGGCTGTTGGCCAAGCCTCGGAGCAAGCGGTTGGTCGTGCTCGAGATGAGCCACGCGAGCAAAGCGGTCAGCACCACCGCGGCGGCGAGGGTCAACCGGACTGCGCGCAGCCCGTTGTCCGCGGTGATTTTTCCTTCGGTGGCATGAATTTGCCCCAGCTTCACATTGAAGTCCACATGGTTGTCGATGGCCTGGATGAGCTTGCCGTAGGCCGACTGGGATTCTTCCGTGCGCCGTGCGATCTCCGGCGCCTGATTGGTTGCCATCGCCGCGAACAGCCGGTCATCGGCTTCCATGAAGGCCGCGTGATTTTTTCTCACTTCGGCCAAGAGTCGTCCGTCCTCGTCGCTGATCACCATGGGGTCATACTTCTTCGCGCCCTCCTCAATCAGCCGGCTTTGCTCCTTCGCCTCTTTTTGCAGCTCCTTGATTCGATCAGCCGATGTTGTCCCCTCGGTCTGTTCGACCAAGATCATCATGTTGCGGGCCGCATCGGAAATTTCCGCCAAGACAACGAGGCTCGGAAGGACGTTATCATTGAGGTCGGTGATGTTGGTCATGAGGGACTCCATCTGCTTGAGAGCAAAAAGTCCCAGCCCTGCGGTGATGAGGAGCCCGATGACGAAGCCGGCGATGATGCGGCGCGAGATGGTCCAGAAGTTAGATTTCATAATGTGGTGCTTCAGTGGTTTTCGAGGGTCGGCTGCCCGCCTCTGCGCTGTCGCGCGTCTGGGGGCATGATATCGGCTGCGGTGAGGGTGATGGTGCCCTCTTCCTGAAAGATTTTTTCCGTCTCGAGCAGGGTCTTGACCCCGCCTTGGATGGTGGCGACGCCACGGATGTAGCGGGTGGAGGCGGAGCCGCCGAAGTCCGGGCACGGCTCGATCTGCGAGGCCGCGAGTTGGACCACTTCCTCCACCGCATCGACGATGACGCCGATGAGGGTGGGACGGCCGGAGGATGAGCCTAGTTGCATGACGATGATGCAGGCGCGGTCGCCGTATTCGGCCGGGGCCATGGAGAATTTGGCGCGCAGGTCGAGGACGGGAATGACCGTGCCGCGCAGGTTGATGACGCCGCGCACGTGCGGGGGCATGTTGGGGACCGGGGTGATCTGGCAGAGGCGGATGATCTCGCGCACGTGGAGCACGGGCAGTCCGTAGGACTCCGACCCCAGATTGAAGGTGAGATAGCGTTCGGGCTTGGCCTCGGTGACGACCGTTGGTGAGTGGTTCATGTTAGAAGTTCCGGAAATTTGCGTCGTGTTCGTCGGCGGGCATGGGGATGGCGCGTGATGCCGAGGCAAGAGACGGCTTACTGCCGCTTGTCCGGGTAACTCTCGTCGTGGGCGCCTCCTTCACGGTCGTGCCCTCCTCTCCGACCAGAAGCTGGAGCCTGCCGACGAGCTCCTGCAGCGTTTCCGCTTGGGCTGAAAGCTCCTCCGCCGCGCTCGCGCTTTCCTCCGCGCCGGAAGCGTTGTTTTGCGTGGCTTTCTCCATCTGCGCGATGGCGCCATTGATCTGCTCGATCCCTTGCGCTTGCTCCCGCGCGGCGTTGGCGATATCGCCGACCAGGCTGTCGGTGGCGCTAATTTTCTCCGCGATGTGCTTGAGAGATTCACCGACCTTGGTCGAGCTGGCTGAACCGTTGTTGCAACTGGCCGAACCGTTGCGGCTGCTGGCCATGGCAGCTTCAATCTTGGTGGCGGTCTCCTTGGCGGCGGCCGCGCTGCGCTGCGCCAGCGAACGTACTTCATCGGCCACCACGGCAAACCCCGCACCCGCTTCGCCTGCGCGCGCCGCCTCCACTGCGGCATTGAGCGCCAGAATGTTTGTCTGGAAAGCGATCTCGTCGATGCCCTTCACGATTTTGGCTACCTCCGCGCTGGAGGAGTCGATCGCGGCCATCGCCTGGTTCATCTCGACCATCGTCCGGTCCATCTCCACCATCGTTTGGCACCCGGAGTCGACGACCGAGCGCGATTCCAGCGCCAGGGCCTTGGCCTTCTGCGCATTGTCTGCGGTGGCGCGGATCATGCTCGTCATCTCCTCGAGCGACGCGCTCGTCTCCTCCACCGAGGCGGCCTGCTGACTGGCACCGGAAGAGAGCGAGTTGCTGGACATGGAGACCTGGCGAGCGGTGGCGGCGGTCTGGATGGCGCTGCGCTCGAGTTCGACGATGACCTCCAAGATGCTGTTCATGGTGGATTTCCAATCGCGATCGATCTGCTCCAGAGCATGCTTGTTGGCGAGCCCGACGCGCCAAGAATAGAAACCGACGCCGAGGAAGCCCAAGACAAGAACGGCGAGCAGAATGATCTCGCGCTGGCGAACTTCGCTGGCCGCACTCTTCTCGTATTGCTGGCTGTTCTGGGTGCTGAGGATGACAGCCTGGTCGATGGCCTTGCGGTGCTCGAGGTAGGAGGACTTGAGTTTGCCGCCCGCGATCGCGCTGGCTGCTGCTAGGTCCTGTCTTTGGATGGCCGGGATGACTTCAGTTTCCAGGGTCTCGAAAAAATCTAGCGCCGGTTTGTGCGAATCTTCCGCCAGCAGGCGCCCGACGGCCGTGCCGGCCAGAGGCTTGCTCCAATACTCGCTGCGGGTCGTGTAATCCTGCTTGAGCGATTTGATCTTGTTGATCTCATCCTGGAGTGCGGCGGGATTGCTCTCGCTCATCATCTGCAGGGAAAGCATGTAGGCTTCGAGCACATAAAGAGGCGGGGGCATGATATCGGCCAGCACATCTTTCTGCTCAACGATGCCGTCATAGATCGGGCCGTTCACCTTGAGCTTGAAAAGGGTCTCAAAGGAGACGAAGCCGGCGGCGGCGAGAACCAGAAGGAAGATTCCGATCAGGCGGACGAAACGCGCGGAAACTGCTTGAGTCATCTTTTCGACGTGCGTGGTTTGCTTGGAGGGTGAGTTTCTTTCGATCATGGGATACTTTGGACTGTGGGTTGAGTGGGGTTGAATGTTGCGCGTTGGGTGCTCATGTCGCTTGGCGCGCGAGTTTGGCGGGCGTTGCATGGCCGCGGTCAGAAAAGCGGACGAGGCTGTCCACGTCGAAGATCAGACCCACCGAGCCATCCCCCAACACCGCTGCCCCGGCGAGCAGGTGCTGGTTTTGGAATGATTGGCCCAGGCTCTTGATGACGACTTCCTGCTTGCCGATCAGTTCGTCCACCAGCAGGGCCCGGCAGGAGTCGCCGGACTCGACGACGACCATGATGCCGTCCTCCGGTTTGACCGCGCGGCTCGGGCGTCCCAGATAAGGGCCGAGCCGCAGCACGGGAGTTTGGCGGCCGCGCACGCTGACCACTTCACCGTGCTCTTGAATGGTGGAGACCATGCCGGGCTTGGCCCGGAAGGATTCGCGCACCGAGAGGGTGGGGATGATGTAGCGGTCGTCGCCGACGCCGACCAGAAGCCCGTCGATGATGGCGAGAGTCAGGGGAAGAATAATGGTGAAGGTCGTGCCCTCACCGGGAACCGAGTCGATTTCGATTTTGCCGCGCAGGTTTTCGATGTTGCGGCGCACCACGTCCATGCCCACGCCGCGACCGGAGAGATCGGTCACCTTCTCGGCGGTGGAAAACCCCGGCATGAAGATCATCTCGTAAATCCGGGAGGTGTCGGGCTCTTCGTCGGGACCGATGAGGCCGCGCTCGCGGGCCTTGGCCAGAATGCGGGAGGCGTCGAGGCCTCGACCGTCGTCTCGGATGCGGATGCAGATGCCGCCCCGCTGGTGGGAGGCGCTCAACACGATGGTGCCGAGGGAAAGCTTGCCTGCCGCCATGCGTTCGGCGGGGCCTTCGAGTCCGTGGTCCACCGAGTTCCGCACCATGTGGACTAGCGGGTCGGAGAGCTTCTCGACGATGTTGCGGTCGAGTTCGGTGTCCTCTCCCTCGAGGAGAAGTTGGATCTGCTTCTGCTGCTGGGCGGCCAGATCGCGCACGAGACGCGACATTTTTTGGAAGGCGCCGCGCACCGGAACCATGCGCAGGGACATGGCGTTGCGCTGGAGTTCCGCGGTGGTCCGGCTCAATTGGCGGAGACAGCGATCGAGGGTTCGGCTGGTCAGCTTTTGAACTTCGGGATTTTGCACCACCATCGATTGGGCGATGACCAACTCGCCGACCAAGTCCACGAGGTGGTCGAGCTTGAGGGTGTCCAATTTGACATAGCCCGTGGAGGACTCAGCGGCAGGACCGCTTTGAGCGACTGGGACACCGGCGTTTTTTTTCGCCGGGGATTGCGCCGGCCGCGAGGCCAGGGTGCTTGAAGGCTTGTTCTCCTCGCTCGGCGGATTGTCCTTGGCCGGTTCGTTGGCCGGCGGAGGTTCCGGCGCAGCAGATGGAGCGGACGCGGCGGGAGGCAATTCTCCGCGCAGAGCCGCCTGCAGCCTCAGCATGAGGGCGCTGGTGGGAACGACGATGGGTGAACCGACCCCGGTGCCGTTCAACTGCGCGCCGATTTCGTTGGTGAACTGCTTGAGGGCGTCGGCTCCGGCCAGAATGAGATCGACGATGCCCGAAGTGATCGACAGCTCTTCGCGCCTTGCCGCGGCCAGGAGGGATTCCAAATCATGGGCCAGATCCTGCATCGCACCGAGGTGCAGGAAGCCCGCCCCGCCTTTGAATGTGTGGAAGGCGCGGAAAATAGAGTTGATTGTGTCTGCGTCCCTCGGATTGCCCTCGAGGACAATGAGTCCCTCCTCGATGCTTTGCAGCAACTCGACCGACTCGCCGTGGAATTCGCGGAGGAGTTCTCCGTCATCCTGCAAATTCAAGGTGATGGACTTTTCCTCGCCGCTGGGTGCCGCGGGGCCGGTTTTGGCCTCGGCTGGCGTCCTCGCCGCCGCTTGCCTGGCGGTCACCGCGTCGCCCCATTCGCTCGGGACGGCTGGCATCGCGTCTCCGTGCTGCCAGGCATCAATGACCTGCATCATCCAGGGATGCCATGAGTTGATGCTGGCGATGGTTTCATCGGAGAATTTCGCGGAGCCATCCAAGGTGAGATCAATCCACTGGCGGGCGGCTCCCAAACCCGCGGTCAACTGAGGCGGATCATCGGGCAGCGATGCGTCCTCCATGTCCATGACGCAACGGTTGATGGCGAGTAGCCCCGTGTCTTCGCCCGCAATGGTAAACGCCAATTCCTCTCCCAACTGATCAAGCAGTTGGCTGATTTTTTCTGCTTGGCTGGCAGTTCCGATCCTTTCCATGTTCAAAGCAAGCGCACTCTAGCGGTGGGGGTGGGCATGAGTCGAAGACAAAGGCGTACCCTGATTGGAAAAGTCGACCAAAAAGGCGGCGGGGGATTGTTTTTGTCGCGGAGCCTGTTCGCGCGTGATTTATCCGTCCTTTTTTGCCATGGAAATCTCCCTCGAAAAACAGCCCAATTGCCTCGCCATCCTCCGCGCCAGTTAGAGCCAAAATCGACCGCTTGGCCGGCGAGCGAGGCGTCGACGGCGGCGACTTTGGCCACAAGAGTTGCGACAAACCCCGCGATGATCGGCGTGAGCAGGCTGCCGGACTTTGAGACCAGAAAGCGCATGAGGCTGAGCTTGATCTTGCCCATGTTACTTGTCCTCCAAGCGCATGCGCTGCACGGCTGATTCGATGGTCCAGCGGATGAGGCTCTCGGTAGCCGAGATGCCCTCGGTGACGGCTCTGGACTTGAGTGTCTTGATGGCCTCTTCGCGCTTCTGACCGCTGGTGCGATCGGAGTCGGCCACGGAGCGGACGATGTCCAAGGCGATGGGAAGAAGAGCGCCGGTGCCACTGATTACGAGCTGGCGGAGTAGCGGGCCGTAGAAGCGCCAGATTGAATTGGTGATCCCGAGGATTTTTGCCACGAGCGATTTCATGACCCCGAGGCGGGTGTCAAAATGGGTGGGCTACTGAGCTTTGAGCGACTGCTCCAGCACAAGGAGGAGGTAGGCCTCCAGCGAGATTCCTCTGGCCTGCGCCTTCTTGGTGGCCAGTTCAATAGTCCTCGGCGAAAGGGAAATCGCCAGAGAGGTCCTTAAGGGGACCGCTTCTGGTATGACACGTTCCGGCGTTGCTTTGTCGTCGTTCAAACTGGTGAATGGCAAATATGACCAATCCGCTATCAGGGGACAAGAACTGCACCGTAATCCTCAACGATTTGCCCATTGATCTGACTGAGAAGCTGTCCCGGTTGGCTGCGGAGCGCGGCATGTCTACGGGTGAAGTGGCCGAGGGGCTGATTACCCGCCATCTTGAAGCTGACGGCGATCGCTAGTTTTCGAGCCAATTTGCGGCTACCCCCATACCACCCGAGCCAAACGCTTCTTATGGCTCCCGATGGCTCGTGAGTTCCTACGGCTGATAAACGAGGAAACGGCCCCTAGCGGCCTTCGTGCCGAAAACCATGCCAACATGGAGGGCGTCCGAAAAATGGTGAAAAATATGGTGCGCCAAAACTGATGGATTTGGTGAGCCCCCTACGAGAGGCCAAGGGGGTTATGAAAAACAGCACCAAACGCAGTGAATACATCGGCACGTTCATTAAAGCCTCGGGCGCAGCCCGCACGATGCGCTTTACGACCGCTGCCGCCAATCTGGGCAAGCGCGGACTGATCACGGTCTGGGACGT
>CAMBUL010000084.1 GCA_945871065.1 Chthoniobacter flavus
CCGCCGCGCCCTGCGCTCCGGGGACTCGGCCTGCTCGGCTCCGCCTCGCAGCCCAGCGCCCCCTCCGCTTCGGGCGCGGCGGCTGCATTCCTCCACCTCTCGGCATGCCATTGACCAACCACAACCAACACAACAACATCACCAATAAATCACGGCAGGTGTTACCCATGTCTTGAACCTAAAGTGTTACCTATGTCCTGACCGCGCCTTGAGGCGTTTACTTTTGCCCCTTCGGAACTGACCAAACACTGAACACTGAACCACTGAACACTTCTCTTTCATGAAAGTCTCCAAAGACCACGCCGTTTCCTTCGATTACGAAGTCCGCAACAGCCGCTCCGAGCTGCTCGACAGCTCCACCCAAGCCGGACAACCCATGTCCTACGTCCACGGCTACGCCAGCATTGTGCCCGGACTGGAAAAAGCCCTCGAAGGCAAAATGGCCGGCGACCAACTCGACGTGACCGTTCCGCCGGTCGAAGCCTACGGGTTGCGCGACGAACGGCGGATGGGTCAGGTCGAACGGTCCATCTTTCCCCAGGGCGCCGAAATCAAGCCCGGCATGCGTTTCCAAGCCACCAGCCAGCACGGCGCCGACAACGTGGTGGTCGTCGCAGTGGAGGGTGACACCATCACGGTCGACGCCAACCATCCGCTGGCCGGCGAAACCCTCACCTTCAATGTTACCATCCGCGACGTCCGCCCCGCCACCCCCGAAGAAATCGCCCATGGCCACGTCCACCACGCCGCGGCCGACGAAGGTTGCTGCGGCGGGGGCGGTTGCGGCTGCCACTGACCATGCGCCCCGCTGGAGGGCGGCCGTCCCCGGCCGCCGCACTCGACGAAGTCCGCGCCATCTACCGCGACCTCGCCGCGCGTCCGATCGAGCGTGACTGCCAACTGCGCACCGAGTGTTGCCATTTCAAACTCACCGGTAAAACCCCGTATCTCACCCGCGGCGAAGCCCTCCTCGCCGCCCGCGCCCTCAAAGCCACCGGACGCAAAACCCTTCCCTCCCGCCCCGACGGCGCCTGTCCCCTGCTCGACGCGCAAACCTCACGTTGCCTCATTTACGAAGACCGTCCCTTCGGCTGCCGCACCCACTTCTGCGCCGCCGCCGGCGGACCCTACGCCCGCCGCGAAGTGATCGACCTTATCCGCCGCCTCGAACAAATCGACGAACAACTCGCCGGCGACGGCCCCCGCCCCCTCCCCGCCGCGGTTACCTCAGTTCTCTGACTCACCAAAAACTGAACACTGGCAACTCTTGCCCTACCCCAACCGCACGGCCCGCGTCTTATCCAAACGCAAAATCCCCGCGCCCGAGAAATCCAGCACTGCTTTCGGATCCGTCACCTTCTCCCCACGCCACTGCAAACTGCCTTGCACCACGAGTCGCCGCACGTCGCCGCGCGACTTGGTCTGGCCAAAACATTGCGCGTAAGCCTCCACACCCGCGGTGATCACATCGACCGGAGACACCGCCGGGGCGAACGTCGGCAACTCTGCGTTCTCCAGATCACGTCCGCTGAAGCGTTTTTCAAATTCCTCCAAGGCATGACCCGCCTCGGCCACCGAATGGAAACGCTCCACCAGAGCCCGCGCCAATTCCTTCTTGGCCGCCATCGGATGCTCCTCCTTGCACAGTTCCCGCCCGAGCAACTGGCCGTACCAACGCGCCATCAGTTCGTCCGAAATGCTCATCACTTTGCCGAAGATGTCACCCGGCGCCTCGCTCACGCCGATCGCGTTCCCGAGGCTTTTGCTCATCTTCTGCCGGCCATCCAACCCCTCGAGAATGGGCAGCATCATCGCCACCTGCGGTTCCTGCCGTTCCTCCTTCTGCAAGTCGCGCCCGACCATGATATTGAAAAGCTGGTCCGTGCCGCCGAGTTCGACATCAGCCTTGATCACCACCGAATCCCACCCCTGCATAATCGGGTATTGCACCTCGTGGGCCCGGATTGGTTGGGCTTTGTCCATCCGCTCGCGGAAATCTTCCCGCTGCAGCATTTGCTGCAGGGTGACCCTGCTGTTCAGGCGAATGACATCGGTGAAGGTCATTTTTTTGAACCACTCGCCATTGAAGACAACCTCGGTCTTCGCCCGGTCCAGCACCTTGAAAGCCTGCTCTTGGTAGGTCTTGGCATTGGCCATCACTTCATCGTGTGTCAACTGGGGACGCGTGGCGGAACGGCCGCTCGGATCGCCGATCATCGCCGTGAAATCGCCGATGATGAGAATGCCCTCATGACCGAGATCCTGGAATTGACGCAACTTCTGCAATCCCACCGTATGGCCGAAATGAATATCCGGCGCCGTCGGATCGACCCCGAGCTTCACCCGGAGGGGGCGACCCGCGGAAAGTTTTTTCGTCAGTTCTTCGCGGCTGATGACCTCCGCGCATCCGCGGCAGAGGAATTCGGTCGATTCGGCGGGACTCATGCGCTCAACGGGGACGGTTGAGCAGTTCGCGCACTTCGTCGACGCTCAGTGCGCCCCCACGCGAGGGATAAGCTGCATCAATCGAGCCCTGTGCCTTGCCGCGGGCGAGGAATTCGCGGGTATTGTCCCCGCCTGTGGTCTCGCGCAGCGGGGCAGCACGGTCTTGGTCAGACGCGGCCCGCGTTTCGAACGAGCGCGAGGAGTAGTCGCGATCGGCCAGCACGTAGCGGTTCAACTCGCGGGCAGCCTCGGTCGCATAAACCTTCTTCCCGAACCACGGATTGCGGATACCGAGGAATTCGCGCGTGGTAAATTCTTTGCTGCGGGCTGCTTTGACCCCGGCGTATTCGCCTGAGTCTTCGAACTCGCGACCTTCGAACGGCTTGGCCGTAAAGGCTTTCACACCCATGGGATTGGCGCGATCCCGATCCGGGTTCATGATACGGTCCATCATGCGCTGTTCCTGCTGCTGGGCGGCAGCGGTCGCAGCGAAGATCATTGCCAGCGAAATGAGGCGACTTAGCATCCTTCTTGCATAACCGAGCCCCGTCCCGCCTGCAACCTCCGCTGCCGAACGATATGACTCCAACCACACCCTCCCCCTGCGTGGCGGCGGCTATTGCCACCCACCGCCGCGAGGCAGAATTGCAGCGCCTCCTCGCAACCCTGGGCAACAGCAACCCGCCTTTGACCGGTGGCATTTTCGTGGCCGACAATGCCTCGTCACCCGAAACACGCACGGTCTGCGAGGCAGTGTCCGGCGTTGCGTGGCTGCCCCGGGCGGTCAACAACGGACCCGGCCCCGCGTGGAATACCGCCGCAGCCAAAGCACTGGAAAATCCGGACGTCACCCACGTCCTTGTCCTCGATGATGACGTTGTTCTTCCCGCCCATGCCCTGAACGGACTGCTCGAAGCGCTCGTCACCACCGGCGCGGCAGTTTCCGCCCCACTTCTTTTCGACGAGAAGAACCGCCTCTGGGCCTTTCCCGAACCCTGCGAGGTTGCCCTGCGCGCAGTCATCCGCCGCATCCACACCCCAGAAGAATGCCGCCAGGCTTTCGGCGATGTCCCCCACCCATTCTGCTGGGCCACCGGGGCCTGCATGCTTTACACCCGCCAGGCATTCGAGACCTTGGGCTTTTTTCGCGAGGATTTCTGGATGCTGGGTGAGGATCTCGAGTTTTCCATGCGCGCGGCCTCGCTCCTCGGCGGCGTGTTCACCGCCGCCGTCGCAGTGCCACACCTCCCGCCTCCGGCCAAAACAGCCGCCATCCGCACCTCTCACCGGCTCAAGTTCCTCGCCCTCCTGCAGAATCTTTCCTACCTCGCCTTCCACTCCCCGCACTGCGGGCATCTGCGGTCCTATCTCGCGGGCAACTTCAAACGCTATGTCCGCACCGAAGGCTGGGCCCCCGGCACCTTATGGGATGGCTGGTGCGCGTTCTACGAAGGCGCGCTCTGGAAACAACCCGCCGGAACCGCGGCCGGCGCCCGCCTGCGGGAACGCGCCGCTCACCGCCTCGACCACAGATGAAACACCACGCTGCCGCGCGCCGTATGGTGGTGCAAACCCTCCATCATCTCCCTGCCGAGTTGCGCGATGCGGCACGCCAAGTGCCGGTTTGCTTTGAAGATCTTCCTGACAAAGCCTTGATCGCAGACGGACTGGATCCGGACATCCTCGGACTCTTCGTCGGCGCACCACGCCACGAACACGCCAACGATCCGGGGCCCCCGCCACAAATCATTCTCTATCTCGAAAACATCCTCTTGGAATGCGAGGAAGCCGGCACGAGCTTCAACGAAGAAGTGCGCCGCACCTACCTCCATGAACTCGGCCACTACCTCGGCCTCGACGAGGAAGCGCTCGCCGAGCGTGACTTGGATTGACTGTAGCGTCGCAGTCCCCGGCGACGGCCGTTGTCGGCAACGACCAGCGGCGTGAACGCCGCCGCTACATTTCACTCAGGTTTCAAACTCAATCTTCAGCCCTGCCTCAGATCAAACCGGTCCAGATTCATCACCTTGTCCCAGACCCGCACGAAATCCTTCACGAATTTCGCCTGCGCGTCGGCGCTGCCGTAGACCTCGGCCAGCGAACGCAGGATCGAGTTTGAACCGAAGACCAGATCGGCCCGTGTGCCCGTCCACTTGACTTGGCCGGTTTTACGGTCGCATCCGTCCCAGACCTCACGCTCATCGGACTGCGCTTTCCACTCCGTGCTCATGTCGAGCAGGTTGACGAAGAAGTCGTTGGTCAATCGGCCCGGGCGCTCCGTGAAGACGCCATGCTCGGAATTTTCGAAGTTGTTCCCGAGCACACGCAAACCACCGAGCAGGACCGTCAGTTCCGGCGCGGTCAAGGTGAGCAACTGCGCCTTGTCGAGCAGCATCTCCTCGGCGGGGACGGAAAGCTTCGGTTTGAGGTAGTTGCGGAAACCGTCCGCCACCGGTTCAAGCAAGGCAAAGGATGCTACGTCGGTCTGCTCCTGCGATGCATCCATGCGGCCGGGCGCGAACGGGACGGTCACTTTCTGACCCGCGTCCTGCGCCGCTTTCTCCACGCCGGCACAACCGGCAAGGACAATGAGGTCGGCCAACGAGACCCTCTTGCCGCCTGCGGCCGACTGGTTGAACTCTCCCTGAATTCCTTCCAGCGCCTTGAGCACTTTGCCCAGCTGCTCGGGCTGGTTGGCTTTCCAGAATTTCTGCGGAGCCAGACGGATCCGCGCGCCGTTGGCACCGCCGCGCTTGTCCGAGCCACGGAACGTCGAGGCGGAAGCCCATGCTGTGGAGACCAGCTCCGACACCGACAACCCGGAGGCGAGCACTTTCGCTTTGAGTGCGGCGATGTCCGGTCCGTCGATCAACGGATGATCCACGGCCGGGATCGGATCCTGCCAGATGAGAATTTCCTCCGGCACGTCGGGGCCGAGGTAACGCACGCGCGGGCCCATGTCGCGATGGGTCAGCTTAAACCAGGCCCGGGCGAAGGCGTCGGCAAATTCATCCGGATTCTCGTAAAAGCGCCGGGAAATTTTTTCATAGGCCGGATCGAAACGCATCGAAAGGTCGGTGGTCAGCATGGTCGGCCGGTGACGCTTGCTCGCATCGAAGGCGTCCGGAATGTCTTGCGGAGCATCTTTCGCCACCCACTGGTGCGCGCCGGCCGGGCTCTTGGTCAGCTCCCACTCGTATTTGAAGAGATTCTCGAAGTAGTAGTTGCTCCACTTGGTCGGAGTCTGGCTCCACGTGACTTCCAAACCGCTCGAAATGGTGTCGGGGCCTTTGCCCGACTTGTAACTGCTCTTCCATCCGAGGCCTTGTTCTTCGATTGGAGCCGCTTCGGGCTCGGGCCCCACATACCTGGCCTCGGCCGCCCCGTGGGTTTTTCCGAAAGTGTGGCCGCCCGCGTTGAGCGCCACAGTTTCTTCGTCATTCATAGCCATCCGGGCAAAGGTTTCCCGGATATCACGCGCCGCAGCCACGGGATCCGGGTTGCCGTTCGGGCCCTCGGGATTGACATAAATCAGCCCCATTTGCACCGCGGCGAGCGGATTTTCCAACTCGCGGTCGCCGGTGTAGCGCTGGTCGGCTAGCCACTCTTTCTCGGCACCCCAGTAAACGTCTTCCTCCGGCTCCCAGATGTCTTTTCGTCCCCCGGCAAAGCCGAACGTTTTGAAGCCCATCGACTCGAGCCCAACGTTGCCGGCCAGAATCATCAGGTCGGCCCAGGAAAGTTTCCGCCCGTATTTCTGCTTGATCGGCCAGAGCAGGCGGCGCGCTTTGTCGAGGTTGACGTTGTCCGGCCAACTGTTGAGCGGCGCGAAACGCTGGCTGCCATTGCCGGCGCCGCCACGGCCGTCGCCCGTGCGGTAAGTTCCCGCGCTGTGCCAAGCCATGCGGATGAAAAACGGCCCGTAGTGTCCGAAGTCAGCCGGCCACCAGTCTTGAGAATCCGTCATGAGCGCGGTGAGATCCTGCTTTACCGCCGCGAGGTCCAGACTCTGGAATTCCTTGGCGTAATCGAAATCCTCGTCCATCGGGTCGGTCTTCTCCGACTGCTGGCTCAGCATTTGGATGTTAAGCTGATTCGGCCACCAATCGCTGTTGGTTGGCCCCATCCCGGCCGCGACCGGCGCTCCGGTTGATTTCCCGTGGTTGAAAGGACATTTGAGTTCGGTAGACATAAAATTTTTCCGTGCGCTTGCTTTACGAGGGAATTTTCCGGCCGGACGCCTGAGTCGTCAAGGCCTCAACCCACCGCATTGATCGCCCGCGAGAGCAGCACGGTGAGAGTCACGATGGAGAGAGTTACCTGCAGCATCATGAGGGCTTTGGCCCAGCGACTGACCGGAACCTCGAGCGTGGGACCAAACGTGGTCATGGTGGCGAAGGACAAATAAATGTAATCGATGAGTCTGGGTTCTTCCACCCGTCCCGGGCGGCCGGGCATGACGAAAGCCCCACCAAGTGTGGCGCGGTCGAGCACCCAATAGCAGGCGGTGAAGGTGAGAACGCTCATCGCCCCGATCGCGCCGACATCCCAGAGACTGGCCAAACCCGTCGCCTTGGCCGTGGCACTGAAGAGCAGCGCACCGACATTGACCACCAAATGGAGGACGGCAAATCCGAGGTAGGCGACCAAACCGGGGAGGATGACCCGGGAGTGCGGGCGGATGAAAGAAAGCGCGATGAGAGTGAGGAGAAGCAGGAGTAAAAAATTGCTCCCGTAATGAAACGTCCGCACCACCGCGACTCCAGCCGCCTCCAACTCCCCGCTGGCGCAAAGTTTCTCCGTCACCGCTGCATCAAGCAATTGCACCGACACCATCACCGCGGCCAACCGCCAATGCATGTGCCGGCTCAGGGGGAGGCAAGAATTCACTCCAGTTAGATATCTGTTTTCCGCCCTCGCCGCCAGTGCGACGTCTACGCCGGGCACCCTTGTTTCTTTTTTTGCGATCAGTTGCTCCCGTTCCTAAAAGTTGCCTCCACAGATTCCGAGCAATGGTTGAGCACCTGCTCGCCTTGCTCCACAACGAAGATTTTTCCTGGCCAATCCGGAAAGTGATCTTCTCTGTTCCCCTGCCGCCGCAGATTGCCTACTCTCATCTTTCATGTTGACCGGTGACATCCGCAACCAAGTAGACCGCATCTGGGACGCCTTCTGGTCCGGCGGCATTTCGAACCCCCTCGAGATCATGGAGCAGATCACCTACCTCCTCTTCCTCCGCCGCCTCGACGACCTGCACACCCTGGAGGAGAACAAAGCCGCCCGCCTCAAGAAACCCATCGCCCGCCGCGTCTTCCCCGAGGGCAAAGACCCACGCGACCGCTCCTACGAAGACTTCCGCTGGTCCCGCTTCAAGAATCTCGCCCCGGCGGAAATGTTCACACTGATCGGCGAACACGTCTTTCCCTTCCTCCGCACCCTCGGCGGCGACCAATCCACCTACGCGCACCACATGAAGGATGCGCGCTTCACCATCCCGACAGCAGCGCTCCTCTCTAGCCCGGATATTTCACGCAGGGAGCAAAAAAGTAGCGAAGTTCCGCATGTAACCTGCTAATGTTGTTGGTGTTATGCAAACAACGGATGGAACTTCGCTACGGACAGATTGTGCACCGGAACTTTTTATTTTTCCAAGCTTTGATCGCCGGAAAATCGAGGGGAGTTTTACCGGCGGGGATGTGTCCAGCGATGGAGGGTTGATGGCCTTGCGGGCGGCGGACCAGAAGTTGGGTATGATTGCGGCTTTGGATGC
>CAMBUL010000085.1 GCA_945871065.1 Chthoniobacter flavus
CTCAAGCTTGTAGCTGTCAATCGCCGCCGACAACGCCGCCACCTCCGCCCGCGCCCGCGACTCGGCCCCCTTCTTGTTGACATAACCAAGCGTGGACAAAGTCAACCCAGCGAGAATCGCGATGATCGCGACTACCACGAGCAACTCAAGGAGGGTGAAGGCGCCGCGCACCGAGCGAGCGGCGCGTGGAGCATGGTGCATGGAGCTAGCGACCAGCGGGTCAGCGAGCGGCCGGGGGCGCATAGAGGACCCGGAACAGTTCCGAGCTGAACACTGAAAACTGAACACTGAACACTGCGCGAGAGGTAACGAGCGCTTCATGTAAACACAATGTAAACACCCCCGTCAGAAGTCAACCCCTTTTTCGCGCCACCGACGGCTAAGACAAGATTTCGTGCAGCAGCGCCTTCTCTTCCCACCGCAGGGCCATACCCTTGTGTCTACCCAAGGCAACGGGTTTTGGGGCCGAGCCGGGACCCTCCCATTGCTTACTCTGGTGACTAAGGCCCTCCCAGCAAAGGAGCGACGTCCGCAGCAGGGCGCCGTCTATCAACAAAATACTGGACAACCCCGGGACCAAGGTTAATTTTTGGAAAACTTAGTCAAAAATAAACTCCCCCTATGAACACACGCACCCCCCTCGTGCGGCTCTTCGCCGCGTTCACCTTCACCTGCGTTTTTGCCGCCGGCCAGCTCTTCGCTCAACCGCTCGATTTCGACGACGCGATCGGCGACATTGACCCGGGTATTTCCACGGGTGGAGGCACGCTGGACATCGTCGGCATGGAAGTCAGCGACACGGTGGATGACGTGATTTTCAGGCTCACGGTCAACGGAAACATCACGACAACCGATTGGGGCAAATTTATGATCGGCATTGCCAATCAAAAGACAGCGGGCTCCACCACCAGTAACGGTTGGGGCCGCCCGATCAGGCTGAACGCTGGCGGCGGCAACGGCATGACGCATTGGATCGGTTCGTGGTTGGATGGTGGCGGCGGCTCTCAACTTTTTGCCTACAATGGCGCCAGCTGGGACGGTCCCGCTTCCTTGGCGGGCTTCTCCTTCGCGGCCGGAACCCAGAGCAGCATCACCTACACCGTAAGCAAGGCGAGCCTCGGCGTGGCGACGGGCGACACCATTCAGTTCGATGCCTATTCGTCGGGCGGCGGAAGCCCCGACAGTGCGATCGACGCGCTGGCCAACCCAAACATCTCCGTCACCAGTTGGGGGCAAACCTACACCTCGCAATCGCCCGTCATCAGCACCTACACCCTTTCCAACTCCGCCCTTAACACCACGCAAAACATCACCTTCCGCGTGGACATGAGCTTCCAAACGGAAGAGGGGAGTTTCGATCCGCTCGTTGATCTGATCGAGGTCATCCCGGTGGGCAACACGGCTTTCGTCCGAACCGACATGGCGGAAGTCGTCGGGGAGCCCGGCGTGTACGCGGCAATCGTGTCAACCTCTGCCCCCTTGGGCAGCACCGTGGCTTATCGATTCAGCATTGTCGGTGCCGATGCTGACGTGCCCGAAGACCTCACCCGCAACTTCGCCATGCCCTCCACCGACACGGTCTTGCCCGTTGTCTACTTCGACAACCTGCAAGGTTACCGCGACGTGACCTTCTCCGTCGATATGAGCCTCGAGATCACGGCCACAACATTCGATCCGCTCACCGGCATCGTCGAAGTGCGCGGACCCTTCAATGATTGGGCCGGCACCGCCTTGGCTCCCGTGGGCGACGGCATCTACAGTGGCACGGTGCCGTCGATCGGCGGTCTGGAAAATGAAGCGACACCCTACAAATTCTGGGCTACCGGTCCTGGATACGAGTCGCTTAGCGACAACCGGTCCTTCAATCTCGCCCTGAATCAAGACGGAAGCCCCACACCGGCCCAAGTCCTTGTGCCCACGCCCAACTTCAACAACGCCACCGGGGGCCGCCAAGTGACCTTCACCGTGGACATGACAGCCATGGAAGCGCTGGGTCGCTTCACTTCCGGGTCCGACTCCTTGGTCAAAGCCGTAGGCAACTTCAACAACTGGGACACCGCCGGGACCACCTACCAGCTTACCGACCCGGATACGAACGGCATTTATACTGGAACCTTCTTCCTCTCGGGAAGTGAAGGGTCGTCGCTGCAGTACAAATTCTTCAGCCCTGGGCTCGTTTACTACGCTGGTGCGGATGCGGGCAATACGGGCTACGAAATCATCAGCCAGGCGGACCCGTTGCTGAATCGGACCAATGCGCTGGGGCCGATTGATACTCCACAAACGCTGGGGTCGGTATTCTTCTCCGACCAGTTGTTCGGTATCATGGACACCGCAAACTTCCCGCTGCCGGCCTCCTCCTTGACGAACTTCAGTACGACGCAGGGGACCCCTTCCGCGGCCCAGTCTGTCGCGATCAGTGGTCTGCAACTGAGCAACAACGTTCTGGCCACCGCGCCGACCGGTTTCCAGGTGTCTCTGGACGGAACCAACTATTTTCCCAGCGTCAACCTAGTGCCGACCAACGGCACCCTCGGCAGCGTGCCTCTCTTCACCCGGGTCGCTTCCACCGCTTCGCCCGGTGTCCAAACAAACCTCACGCTCTCTCTGACCAGCGTGGGCAGCCAATTCACCGACCTCAGGGTCGGCAGCTCCGTCGAGGCGACAGCCGAGACCTTTTCGAACTGGAGCGGCGGCGCGGCACTCACCCCGGCCCTCCAGCTGGAGTATGCCATCGGCGGGTCGACCAGCCCGACCGCAACCAATGGCGTGCCTTCGGTCACCACCGTGACCTCCAACACGCTCTCCATCACCGCGGTGGTCCGGACCAACGATCCGACCCTTACCGTGACCGGCCAAGCCTTGATCGATCTGGCCGTCGGACCATGGACCACGAACAACGTGACCATGACCCCGCAGTTGGATACCGCGCCGGAAGGCTGCCAGGTGCAAACCTTCAGCACGCCGCGCGGCGAAGACAGCAAGAAGTTCCTGCGCCTGCAGACCACCTTGCCCGCCGAGCCCCAGCGCTGACCGGCCGATTCCAGAACGGGCGGGGTGTCATCACCCCGCCCGTTTTCGTATCCCCCACCCTTCCTGTTCTTAGCCTGGAACGGTTCCGGAAAAGTCGTCGCCACGGATAGAAGAAGATGGAGGAGGATGATTTTGCGCCGGTGTCAGCCGGCACAACTTTCTTCGGCTCATCCTCCCTTATCCTCCCCAATCCGTGGCTACATGTTTTTTGAAGCCGCTCTAGCGCAGGCGTTGGCCGAGGACGCCTAACCGGGCGGCAGGGTCGTCATCCGGAACTGCTTCCAAATCGACGGTAACGGGAAAGTGGTCGGAGTAGCGATCGCGCCACTTCTTGATGTCCCGCAAACCGTCTTTGTTGTGGATCGTGAAGCTGGCCTCCTTCACCTCCTCGAACGTCCCGAGCGGGACGGCGTGGTCGATCTGGCGGTCGAAATGGATGATGCTGCGGCCGCGACCGGTAAGGAATTCGGCGAAGGCCTTCTCTTTCCAGGCACCTGCCTCGGCGGCTGATGGGTCGTGATTGAAGTCACCCATGACCACGATGTCGTTGTCTTCGCCGGAGTCGGCAACGAGTTTTTGCAGATAACCACTCAACGCCTTGGCCTCGGCCTCGCGGCGCTCGAAATCCTCCGGTGTCCGCCCCGCTTTGAAATGCACGGAAACAACCCGGAAGTCCGGGCCGCCCGACCGGTCGCGGAAGGCCCCGGCCACCGGTTGGCGGTGGAAGAGCAGCCCGGAGGATACCCGCGTGGCCAACTCGGACAATTCCCCTGCACCGAGCATTTCAACGCGCGAGTCGTCCCAGAGAATCCCGGGGGCGACCTGCCCCTCCTGGCCGAGTCGGCCACTCGTGCCGAGGACGAATTTCCAATCCGGACCGAGGAGTTGGGTCAGGTCTTTAAGGGGCTTCTCGCCGTTGATCTCGCTCACGGCCAGCACTTGCACGCCAAGACCACGGATGTAGTCGGCAATGGCTTGCATGTCCTCATCGGTGCGCGGCGGATCCTTGCGGCTGCCTAAAAATTCGAGATTCCATGCTCCGAGACGCAACGCGGTGAGGCCCGGACGGTTCACTGCCGCCTGTTCGGCGGAATCCCCCGCGGCACGGCGGTTGGCCTCCACGGACGAGAGTGCCGCTTCCCACTGGGCGGCCCGTTCACCCACATTGGTCTCGTAGGCTTTTTTCTCGCGCGCTTGGCGCTCGGCAATTTGCTGGTCGGTCAGCGCTTTTTGGGCGCGAAGCTCCCCGGCCAGCTTGATGTCGCGGGTAAACCAGCTGCGCGGACGCCTCGCCTCAACCACGCCATCGGTCACCACAAAATAGCCAGCCTCCTGCCGCAGCATGCGCACCTCCACACCCGGCGAGAACCCCCGCACGCCGTCCTCGTGCCGCTCGCTGAAGCGTTTGACCACATAAAGAATCCCCTCAGGAGCGAAACGGGCTTGCGGCTCCGGCGTCGGCTCGAGGGTCGGAGTCGGCACGGGGGTCGGAACTGGCGACGGCTCGACCGGCGGAGGTGCCGGCGGCGTCATCCGCTGGTAATACTCATAGCCAAAATAGCCCAGCCCCAAGAGGACCAGCAGAAGGAGAATCTTACTCAAAATCATCGAAGGGGGCCGACAACACCTTCAATGTTCCGAAAACGCCAAACTGGGTCAATCCCACAAGCTCACTCGCAACTCTCCACCCAGTCACCACCCGCCCTCATCCACTCCCACCTCCATGCCTGCTGCCCGATTTCACCCTCAATCCTGCCTAAAGTGTTACCTATGTCCTGACCGCGCCCCGCAACTCGCCACGCGCACGAAAGTTTCCACCCGCTGGCGGGGCGAACAACTCGCGAGGCTGGGCGCACGTCAGCCGGGGGAGCAGCTACGGCCAAAAAGCCGAACGGTCCGACGTGGCGAAGCGGCAGAAATTAGGGCAAAAAGCTCACGGCAAGGCCTGACCCCTCATTCGGGAATGACCAAAATCATGCCCGGCTTGAGCTTTGTCGGATCCTCCAGTGTCCCCTTGTTCGCTTCGAGAATCTTCGGCCACTGCCCGGAGTTTTGGTAAAACTTCCGGGCGAGACCCGCAAGCGTGTCACCACTAACCACCTTGTGGGTGCGAACGGCGTTACCGACTACCGCGGCAGGCTCGGGGCGGGGCGCTGCGGACACTTCTGGACCAGAGGCCGGCCCGGCGGCACTCACGGGCAACGCCCGCCGCACTTCCGGTTCGCCGGAAACCGCCGGCACAGGTGCAGGCGTGGGGGGCGGCGTGGCGGCGACAACCATGGCCGGCGATGCCACCGGTGCCGGAGCCGGCGTGGCTGCGGGCGGACGCTGCCGGTCGGCAGGAGCCTTCTGCCGCAAGTCGGTCAGTTGCTGCCTCAGGGCCAGGTTTTCGTTCTTCAATCGGGACGCTTCTCGCGCCGGCATGACCGCGCCCTCGGCGGCGCGCGAGAAGATGAGCAGGCGCAACCGATCGACATACCCTTTGACATCCGTCGCGAATTGTCCTTGCGGGGCGAGTTCAAGGTAGCGCTCGAAATGATGCAAGGCGCCAACCTCGTTTTTTATCTGATCCTCATAAAGCATGCCCAACCGGTAGTGCGCCTCCGCCGACAGCATGCTGCCGTCCAAAGCGGTTTCAAAATGCTGCAAAGCCGCTTGCACCTCGCCCCGCACCACCGCCTCGTTGCCCTCACGGATACTCCGGCCGGTCTGCGAAACCGTGAGCAAGTCGCAACCCGCCAACCCGGCCGCGACAAACACACCGGCTGATCGCCGCACCATCCGACCCACGCTTGCCGCTCGCTTCATCATGGCGTGCATGATAAAAGACAAACCATGACAGGCAAGGTTCTCCGCATCGCCCTTCTTGCCGCCCCTCTCCTCGCCAGTTGTGCCAGTTGGCAGAAGACGCCCGCCACCGAGCCAGGACCCAAAGAGCAGCTTGTTCCTCTCCAAACCTCCCAGCCGGCGGCAACCACTACTCCCCTTCGACCCGCCCCCACAACCCAGCGACCACCCTCCGCAGCCGCTGCGGTAAAATCTGCGCCCCCGCCTGCTCCGGCCAAGGCCGAGCCGATCATGGTGACCAAAGCCGGTGCGACTCCGGCCCAACCTGTCCCACTCTTCCGCCAAGCGATCGTTCTGGCCAATGTCCGCGCAGCCGTGGCAGGCCTGCCCGCACAGCCCAAAACAGAATTCCAGCGCGGTCTCCTCACCCTCACCTTCCCTCGCGGCACGCAAGCCGAGGTCGCGGCCGCGGTCAACCGCGCTTTGGCCGTCCCCGAGGTCAGCCGCATTCAGGTCATCCTCGCCCCATAAATCTACCCCACCCCGGCCCGAAAATCCTTTTCCTCTCCCGTTTCGAGGGAAAGAAGGCGAGGGACGGAATCGAACCGTCGCATAGGGCTTTTGCAGAGCCCGGCCTTACCACTTGGCTACCCCGCCGATCACGCCCTTATCTCTGACAGCGACCGCCCCGCATGTCAAACTCGTGAATCCGTCGTTGACTTGACTCCCAGGCATTCCGTATTATTCAGGGTCATGGACGGCAAGCCTTTCCGGCCAGCCGTCTTGTCCCACAATTTTTCATGAATCCTATGCTGCTCGAAAAAGCCCGCGAAACTGTCGGCAACGACAAAATCCTCGTCAACCTCGTCTCGCGCCGCGTGCGCCAACTCAATGCCACGAGCCGCCCGCTCGTCGAGGTCGATCCCGGCATGGGCTTCATCGACATCGCCCTCAAAGAAATCGGTGAGGGTAAAATTGCCGCGCGCATCGTCGAGCCGGCCAAAGCGGCCTGACGCCCCCGCCGCGCCAGAGGAGGCCCACCATGGGCACGGACATCGTCACCAACCGCAAGGCGCGGCACAGCTACCACATCCTCGAGACCCTCGAGGCGGGCCTCGCCCTCAAAGGCACCGAGGTCAAATCGATCCGCGCCGGTCTGGCCAACATGACCAGTGCCTTTGCCCGCGTGGAAAAGGGCGAACTTTTTCTCCACGGCCTCGACATCCAACCTTACATCCGGGCCAGCCACGAGCAGCATGAGGCCAAACGCCCCCGCCGCCTTCTCGTCCACCGCGCCGAACTGCTCAAACTTCGCGAAGCCGTGGAAATTCAAGGCTGTGCCATTCCCGCGCTCAAACTTTATTGGAAGGACCGCAACGTCAAAGTCCAACTCGGCCTGGCCAAAGGGAAAAAAGCCCCCGACAAACGTCAAGATCTCAAGCGTCAAGTCGCCGAACGCGAAGCCGCCCGCACCGCGGCAGCCTTCAACCGTCGCGGCTGAGTCCCTATCCGGGAAGTGCCCGGGCGTCCCGGCCCCTGACGAGTCAGGCCGCGCGGAGCAGACGTGCCGGGGCCATAAATTTCTCCGTTACCCGCCACCCGGGACCTATTAGTTTCTTCTGCGCCCTCGGTTATGCCCATCATCCCGCTTTCATCTTTTCCTGGCCCGAGCCTGCCCGCAGGCCACTCGGGTTCTTAAGCCGCCCGCCTGCTCCGCATGACGACGCCCGACATTCATCCCAGCCCCGAAGAATTCGCCGCCCTCGCCGGGCAACACC
Organism: Chthoniobacter flavus; assembly: GCA_945871065.1. Taxonomy (GTDB): domain Bacteria; phylum Verrucomicrobiota; class Verrucomicrobiia; order Chthoniobacterales; family JACTMZ01; genus JACTMZ01. Next base: position 7,599 of record CAMBUL010000085.1, read on the forward strand.
GCGTCGTGCCGGTCTGGACCGAACTGGTGGCGGACAGCGAAACCCCGGTGACCGCTTTCGCCAAAATCGCCGGCCAGGACGAGCCGGCCTTTCTATTCGAGTCCGCCGAGCAGGACGAAAAGAGCGGACGCTATTCCATCCTTGGCGCCGGCGCGGAGCGTGAATTCGTGGCCCGTGGCTCCCAATTCGAGATCAGACAAGGCGCCCGGGTTATCCGCTCCGGCCAGGCCGACGACCCGCTGGCGGAATTGGAAAGAGAAATGGCAGGCCTCTCCGCACCGAAGGGCTTCCCCCATTTTTCGGGCGGCTGCATCGGCTACCTTTCCTACGATGCCGTCCGTTACTTCGAACCAACTGTGCCGCCTGCCGTGTGTGACGAACTCGGCCTGCCCGACCTCTATTTTTTTACCACGGACCGCGTCCTTGTCTTCGACCACCTCACGCGGCGACTCATGCTCATGGTCAATGCCTACCCGGGGGAAGACCCGCGCGCGGCCTATGACGCGGCCCGGACCAAAA
>CAMBUL010000086.1 GCA_945871065.1 Chthoniobacter flavus
CGCGTCGCTGATCTTCAGCCCACTGCGCTCGATCTCCCCAAGAATCCGGATGATTTGCTCTACACTGTGTCGGTTCTTCATGGGTTCTACGGATTTTACACCGCAGAACTCTCACTCAACACTGTCTAGTTTCTCGGGGCTGGATCACGCAGATCTTCAGCAACGACTTCATGCCGGGAGGCACGGTTCGTGAGCACTTGGATTCCCTCCGCGTCCAGATTGAGGAATGTCTGGATCATGCACCGCTGTTTTTCAACGCCCACTCCGGATACGACAACTGGAGCTTCTCGGAAGCCGGGGATTTCTACGGGGACGTGCTCGATCTCGAAAAAAAGATCGGCCTCCCGATCTCGCATGAAACCCACCGTCAGCGCTACTTCGCCACGCCATGGCAGACTCGGGAGATCTTGAAGCAATTTCCCGACCTGCGAGTGACTTGTGACTTCAGCCATTGGGTCTGCGTCTGCGAACGCCTTCTTCCCGATATGGGGGAGACGATCGCCCTGGCCGCCCGGCAATGCCACCACCTCCATGCACGTGTCGGTTTCGAAGAGGGACCGCAAGTGCCCGATCCTGCCGCACCGGAATACGCGGTGCACCTCAAGGCCCACGAAGCGTGGTGGAATGTCGTCTGGCAGTCCCAGGCAGCCCGCGGGATGCAGGTCTCCACCCTGACACCTGAATTTGGACCTCCTCCCTACCTGCACACCTTGCCGCACACGAATGTTCCCGTCGCGGATCTGGCAGACGTTTGCGATTGGATGGCAGTGCGCGAAAGGGCCAATTTTGAGGCGGGTCAGTCTGCAACCCGTTCGAGGCCCTCAATCAGAATGACAAACTCACCGGGCTAAGGAGGATTTGAAAGCCTGTCTAACTCTTGAGCAACGTGTTGGACTCCACGTCGGGGAGTAGAAGGTGTCTGATAAGCGGAGCTGCTGCGCAGGATGCCAACTGCGCCGTGCTCAGGGCGCCGCAAGCAGCTCGAGACCGCGAGCCACGTCGTAGGCAGGTTTCCATCCGGCAGCGAGGAGTTTGGACACATCGGCGGTGGAGTGGCGGATGTCGCCGGAGCGCACGGGTTGGAATTCGATGGTCGATGATGAGCCGGTCACGCGGATGATTTCCTGCGCGAGTTGCAGGATGCTCATGCTTGCGCCGTAGCCTGCATTGAAGACACTGTCGACACTGGGGGTCTCCGCGGCGAGCACATCGAACGCGGCGGCGTCGATCACGAACCGCCTTTGCCGATAAGTTCCGCGGTTTTGCGCAATTGGCGCAGGATTTTCTTCGTTCGCTCTCCGCGCAATTCGGCGATAAAATGGGAACTGGCCAAGGCGGCGCGCGGGAGAAGTCCGGGTCTCCGCAGGGGAACAGCCGTATCCGTGAGCCCTGATCGTGATTCGTTGCGTCCCTCGGAATAGCCGTTCGCCGCGATCTTTCCGAGTTTGCGCCGGAGGATGGCTGCAGCAGGGGCCCGCCCGCCGAATTGTTCCCGGGCCGATTGGATCACGCGGTCTGCTTCTTCGGGGGGCAGCAGGGCGAGCAGCAGCCTCCCCGAAGCCGTCACCCGTGGATCGTGCCGCGAGCCGACGCGAATTCGGATGGAAACCGGGGCGGTCCCGGACTCCTGAGCCAGCACCACCAAGGCCCCTCCGTCCAGGACGCTCAAGTGGCACTCCTGGCCAGTCGCTTGGGCGAACTCCCGCATGGGGACCTCCGCGGCGGCCAACAGGGCGCGAAGAGGGTCGACGGTGCGGCCTAGGGCGAACAACTTGAGCGTCGGCAGGTAGGCACCCTGCGGGTCACGGCGCACATAGCCCTCCTGCCCGAGCACGGTGAGCATGCGGAAAATCTCGGCGGAGGATTTGTTCAGGGCTCGAGCCAAGTCGGCTTGGCTCATGGCCGAAGGGGAGGCGGCGAGAACTTCAAGCAGGTGCAGGCCTTTGGTCAGGGCCGGTGCGGCATAGCGGGGGGCGGATTCCAGACTGGACATGGGTGTGTGTTGCACGCATAAACCACTTGTTCAAATATAAAATGTTCGAACCCCGCTATTCCCCCCGACTTCCGGACCGCGCGCGCCCAGTATGCATCATCGGGGCCGGCAGCATCGTGCGCGATGCGCACTTGCCGGCCTATGCCTTGGCCGGGTTTCCGGTTCATGCCATCACCAACCGTTCCCGGGAGCAGGCCGAGGACCTCGCGGCCAAGTTCGGCATACCGCACGTGGCGGCTGACTTGGATGAACTGATGGCCACTGCACCGGAGGGGGCGGTGTTCGATCTGACCTTGCCGGCCAATCTTTTCGCGGGGGTCTTGCGGCGCTTGCCGGAAGGTTCGCCGGTGCTCATCCAGAAGCCGATGGGCGAGACCATGGACGAGGCGCGCGAAATCCTGGAGGTCTGCCGTGAGCGGCGGCTGGTGGCCGCCATCAATTTCCAGCTGCGCTTCGCCCCGTTTGTTATGGCGGCCAAGGATTTGATCGACCGCGGGGTCATCGGCGAACTGCGGGATATGGAAATCCGCGTCACGGTGGAAACGCCGTGGGACCATTTTCCGTTCCTGCGCTCGGTCAAGCGCCTCGAGATCCTTTACCACAGCGTGCACCACATCGATTGCATCCGACATTTCTTGGGCGATCCGCAAGGGATCCACGCCAAAACCCTGACGCATCCTGAATTGGACATGCCGTCCAGCCGTTCCGCGTTCATTCTCGACTATGGCGAGCGCGTTCGTGCGAACATTCAGACGAACCATTTCCACAAATACGGTCCCAAGCACCAGGAGAGTTACATCAAGTGGGAGGGCACCAAGGGGGCCATCAAGGCCACCATGGGCCTGCTGATGAACTACCCCGAGGGCGTGCCGGATGTCTTCGAGGTCTGCACCTTCGAAAACGGCCGCCCGGTCTGGGAGACCGTGCCGATCGAAGGCTCATGGTTCCCCCACGCCTTTGTCGGCGCCATGGCGCAAGTCATGCGCGCGGCGGACGGCGAGCAAGACGCGCTGGTCACGCCGGTGGAGGACAGCATCCGGACCATGGCCTGCGTGGAAGCGGCCTACGCCTCGAGCGCGGCGGGCGGCGTGGATCCACAATCTTTTTTCGGCTCATGAAAGAACAATACTTCGAGGACTACACGGTCGGGGAGGGGCGCACGACGACCGGACGAACCATCACCGAGGCGGACGTGGTGTTGCACGCCGGTCAGACGGGGGATTTTTATCCGCACCACATGGACAAAGAATGGTGCGCGACCCAGCCGTTCAAAGAGCGTATCGCGCACGGCACGCTAATCTTCAGTGTGGCGGTGGGCATGACCGCGGGCGAGATCAACCCGCGGGCCATGTCCTACGGCTATGACAAACTGCGTTTCATCAAGCCGGTATTCATCGGCGACACCATCGTCTCGAAGCTGACTGTGGCCGAGAAGCGCGAGCACAAGCGCCCGTCGCACGGCGTGGTCAGCGAAAAACTTGAAGTGACCAACCAGCGCGGCGACATCGTGCTGGTCTGCGAGCACCTGCTGCTGGTCGAGCGGCGCCAACCATCCGCCGTATGATCGAACTGCGCGGCATCGCTTGGAATCACTCCCGCGGCTTCACTTCGGTGGTGGCCACGGGTCAGCGCTTCGAGGAGTTGCATCCCGAGGTGCAAGTCACGTGGGAAAAGCGCTCCCTGCAGGCCTTCGCCGATGCCTCGATGGAGGAATTGGCGGCACGTTACGACTTGATCGTGATGGACCACCCGCATACCGCGGTGGCGGCCACGGACAACCTTCTGCTGCCCTTGGACGAGTTGATGCCGGAGGGTTTTCTCGCCGACCAAGCGGCCCATTCCGTGGGTGCTTCGCACGAGAGCTACGCTTTCAACGGCCACCAATGGACGCTGGCCATCGACGCGGCCACGCCCGTCGCGACGTGGCGTCCGGATCTCGTGATGAATTACGGGCTCACCCTTCCGGCGACGTGGGACGACGTGCTCTCCATGGCGCGGGAGGGATTTGTCACCGTCTCGGCGTTTCCCATCGACGTGCTGATGCATGCCTACATGTTCACGCAGGCTGCGGGCCATGCGCCGTTCAGCACGGGCGAGGGGATCGGTCCGGTCGATACAGTTGCGGGAGCGTTGGAGGAATTGAAGCGCCTCGTGGATCTGTGCGACCCGGCTTGTCTGGAGCGGGACCCGATCCGCACGGCCGATTGGATGTCGGGCGTCGAAGACGATCCGCGGGCGGCGTATTGCCCCTTTGCCTACGGGTATTCGAACTACTCGCGGCCGGGCTATGCGCGGCATGTCCTCCAAGCCGGTGGACTGGTCACGCACGGCGGGCGGCCTCTGCGCTCCACGCTGGGCGGTGCCGGGGTGGCTGTCTCGGCCCGGACGAAGCATCCGCAAACGGCGGCCGACTACGCGATGTTCACCGCTTCGCCCGAAGTCCAGCGCGGCATTTATTTTGCCGCGGGCGGTCAGCCTGGTCATCGCTCCGCGTGGGTGGATCCGGCAGTCAATGCCCCCTGCCATGGCTTTTTCCAAGACACGCTGCAGACGATCGACGAAGCGATCTGTCGTCCGAAGGTTCCCGGCTACATGGATTTCCAAGACGCTGCCACGCCGGTGGCTCATGCGGCAGTGGCAGGCAAGACAAGTGTCACCGATGCGGCCCGCGAAATGACGAAGCTGTGGGAGAAAATCCGATGAAACCTCTCGAAGGTCTTCTTGTTCTCGACTTCTCGCAGTTTCTCGCGGGCCCGGCCGCGGCCATGCGCCTGGCCGATCTCGGGGCGCGGGTCATCAAGATCGAACGCCCCCAAGGCGGGGATATCTGCCGGCAGCTTTACATTTCCAACCTCGGGGTTGAAGGCGACAGCACGCTTTTTCATTCGATCAACCGTCACAAGGAGGGCTTTGCCGCCAACTTGAAAAACCCGGATGATCTGGCCCGGATCCGGCAACTGATCGGTCAGGCCGATGTCCTCATCGAGAATTTCCGTCCGGGCGTGATGAAGAAGCTCGGGCTCGACTGGGACGCGGTGCGCGAGATTAACCCGCGTCTTGTTTACGGCACGGTGACCGGCTACGGCCCGACGGGTCCGTGGGTCGGCAAACCGGGTCAGGATCTGCTGGCGCAGTCCATGTCGGGTCTGGCGTGGCTCAGCGGCGACGAGGAGCACGGTCCCGTGCCGATGGGGCTCGCCGTGGCCGACCTCACGGCCAGCGCGCACCTTGTGCAGGGCATCCTCGCCTGCCTGGTGCGCCGCGGCATCACCGGCGCCGGGGGGCGGGTGGAGGTCAGTCTCATGGAATCCATCCTCGACCTCCAGTTCGAGGTGCTGACCACGCACCTCAACGATGGCGGCAAACATCCTGCGCGCAGTGCGGTGAACAATGGCCATGCCTATCTTGGCGCGCCTTACGGCATCTACGCCACGGCCGACGGGTATCTGGCGCTGGCCATGGGCTCCGTGCCGCGCCTGGGTGAATTGCTCGGTTGTCCCGCGCTGCTGGAATATGACAAACCGGCCGTTTGGTTCGACCGCCGTGACGAGATCAAATCCATCTTGCGTGACCACTTGCGGAACCAGAGCACGTCGCATTGGCTCTCCATCCTCGAACCGGCCGACATCTGGTGCGCCGAAGTTATGTCGTGGGACACACTGCGCGCGACCGAGGGTTACCGTGCCCTCGACATGGAGCAGACGGTGATGTGCCGCGGCGGCACGGCGCTGGCGACCCTACGTTGTCCCGTTCGCATCGACGGCGAAATCTATAAGTCCCGGCAAGGGGCACCCGGCATCGGCCAGCACAACGAAAGCATCAGCCGCGAATTCGGACTGGAGCCGCCCGTCTCGCCATGATCCCCGTTAACCCCCTCCTCGGAACGTTGTTCCATGCCATCGGTGCGATGAGCGCCGCCGTGTGCTACACGCCGCAAAAGGCCACCCGCGGATGGTCGTGGCAGACTTACTGGCTGGCCCAAGCCTCCGTGTGCTGGCTGGTGCTGCCCGTGCTGGTCGCGTGGCTGACCATCCCGGAACTCGCGGCGGTCCTGCAGGAAGCACCGCGCGAAGCGATGGGACGCACGTTCCTGCTCGGCGCACTCTACGGCATCGGCGGCACGGCCTTCGGTCTGGCCATCCGCTGGATCGGTTTCTCTCTGACCTATGCCATCGCCATCGGCATTTCGTGTGTGCTCGGCACGCTGCTGCCTCCGCTGGTGGCCGGGCAGTTGTCCGACGTCTTCGGCCGCACCGGCGGGGCTTGGATCATGGGCGGCATCGCCATCGGCGCCACCGGCATCCTGCTCTCGGGGTGGGCCGGCCGCAACAAGGAGATCGACCTGGGCGGCGCACAGCCCGGATTCGATCTCCGGAAAGGTCTTTTGCTCAGCATTCTGGCGGGAGTGCTCTCAGCGGTTTACGGCTTTTCCCTGGCTGCCGGCCAACCGCTGGCCGACACGGCCGCGCGCCACGGCGCGGGGGTTTTCGAGGGCAACGTGATCTACATCTTCGCCAACACTGGAGCTTTTCTTACCACGGCTGTTTATTGTCTGTGGCTTCATTTCCGCCACCGCACACTCGGCGAATATTTCGAAATACCCGCGGGTTCCCAGCGCACCACGCTGACCACCAATTTCGGCTTGGCTGTTTTGACCGGCTGCCTCTGGTATGGACAATTCTTTTTCTACGGCCTCGGCCATGTGCGCATGGGGGACTACAAGTTCAGCAGCTGGGGCATTCACATGATCATGCTGGTCCTCTTCAGCACGATCATCGGCTTGCTCCTGCGCGAATGGAAGGGTTGCCGTCCGCGCACGCTGGGTGCGCTGGCCGCCGCCCTGGTGGTGCTCCTCGTTGCCGTGCTCGCGCTGACTTACGGCAATTACCTCGGCGATACCGCCGCCCCGCATTGATGCTCCCATGAAAAACCCGAACCCCGACCCCGCCCGCCACGCCGACATCCCCGTCTGGAACGCCGAAAACTGGATGTATGAGGATATCGTCATCGGCCATCGCATCCGTTCCATCCGCCGCACGCTCAGCGAGGGCGAATGCATGCAGTTCAACGCCCTCGTCCTTGACATGCATCCTTACGTGGCCGACGAGATCTTCGCCAAAGTGGAGGGGATCTTCGGTCGCCGCCTCGTGGCCGGCGCCATGGTCTTCAGCGTCGGGCTCGGTCTGGTGGCGACGAACTGCGTCAACGCTTTCAGCTATGGCTATGATAAGCTCCGCTTCATCAAGCCGGTTTTCATCGGCGACACCATCTACACGATCAAGACCGACCTGGAAAAAGCCCCCAAATACCCGGAGATGGGCCTTTACCGGGCAAGCTACGAGGTTTTCAAGAACGCGGGCGAGTTGGTGCTTTATTGCGAGCATCTGCAGACCGTGAAATACCGCGACCCCGCGGCCTGCCGGGCGCCCGCCGTCAAAGCCTGAACACCTGATTTATGCACATCATCCGTTACCAAGATCCGCAGGGAGCCGTCCACTTCGGTTCGCAGAAACCCGACAGCTCCACCTTCCGTTGCACCGGCGATCTTTACGCCGGCCTGCGCGAGACCAGCGAGAAGGCCGACATGGCCAAGCTCCTCGCCCCGCTCGAACCGAGCCAGATCCTGTGCATCGGCCTCAACTACCGCCGCCACGCTGCCGAGTCGGGACTGCAACCGCCCGAGCG
>CAMBUL010000087.1 GCA_945871065.1 Chthoniobacter flavus
GTGTGACGAACTCGGCCTGCCCGACCTCTATTTTTTTACCACGGACCGCGTCCTTGTCTTCGACCACCTCACGCGGCGACTCATGCTCATGGTCAATGCCTACCCGGGGGAAGACCCGCGCGCGGCCTATGACGCGGCCCGGACCAAAATCGCCTCGCTCATCGCGCAACTCGCCCGACCCGCCGCCCTTCCGCCCATTTTCACCGGCCTCCCGACCACACCCTCGGAAGTCGCTTCGAACACGACGCGCGAGGAATTCTTCGCGGCCGTCGAACGTGCCAAGGAATACATCCGGGCCGGCGACGTTTTCCAGGTGGTCCTTTCCCAACGCTTCGCCACGCCTTACAGCGGCACGCCCCTCGATCTCTACCGTGCCCTGCGGCTGGTCAACCCCTCGCCTTACATGTTTCTCCTCCGCTGCCCCGGCTACCAACTGGTCGGCAGCTCACCCGAAGTCCACGTCCGCGTCGACGAAGGCAATGTCCAGATCCGTCCCATCGCCGGCACCATCCGACGCGGAACCGACCCCGAGGAGGACGACGACAACGCCGAGGAATTACTCAACAATCCGAAGGAACGTGCCGAGCACCTCATGCTCGTCGATCTGGCCCGCAACGATGTCGGCCGCATCGCGGGATACAAGAGCGTTCGCGTGACCGACTTCATGACCATCGAGCGCTACAGCCACGTCATGCATATCGTTTCCAACGTGGTCGGCGCGCTCTCCCCCGGGTATTCCACCTACGATGTCATGCGCGCCACCTTCCCCGCCGGCACCGTTTCCGGTGCGCCCAAGGTCCGCGCCATGCAAATCATCAGCGAGTTGGAAAAGAGCAAGCGCTGCAGCTATTCGGGCGCCGTCGGATATTTCGGTTACGACGGCAACCTCAACTCCTGCATCGCCCTCCGCACCGTCCTGCTCAAAGACGGTGCCGCCTACGTGCAGGCCGGTGCCGGCGTGGTTGCCGACAGCACCCCGCAGGGCGAGTATGAAGAGACCATCAACAAAGCCATGGGCGTGATCCGCGCCATCGAACGCGCCCGCACGGTCGTACCATCATGATCCTCGTCCTCGATAACTACGACAGCTTCACCTACAACCTCGTCCAATACTTCGGCGAGCTGGGAGCTGACCTCCGGGTTGTGCGCAACGACCGGATCACCGTGGCCGAAATCGAAGCACTCGCCCCCGAACGCATCATCGTCTCCCCCGGCCCCTGCACCCCGTCCGAAGCCGGCATCAGCAGCGAAGTCATCAAGACCTTCGGCCCGCGCCTCCCCATCCTCGGAGTTTGCCTTGGGCACCAGTGCATTGGTGAAGTCTACGGCGGCGAAGTCGTGCGGGCCGACCGGCTCATGCACGGTAAAACATCACCGATCATCCACCACGGCCAAGGCGTCTTCAAAGACCTCCCCTCCCCCTTTGAGGCCACCAGATACCACTCCCTCATCGTCAAGCGGGACACGCTCCCGGACGTCCTCGAAATCACCGCCGAAACGGCCGAAGGCGAAATCATGGGCTTGAGGCACAAAACCCTTCCCGTCCACGGTGTCCAATTTCACCCCGAATCCATCCTCACCACGGAGGGCAAGCGCCTCCTGAAAAACTTCCTCGAGCTTTAGTCAGCCCGCGCCGAGGCGATTTCGCGATGATGACCGACCACTCGGTCCGGTTGGTCCGCTTACTTTGGCGGTGTCATATTGGTCACCGCCGCGTTGGTCATCAGTTGGTTCGGAATCGACACGATGTAGCCCTCCTTGGTCCGGACCCGAGTGCTGCGCAGCCCGATATTGACCACCTCTCCTTCCACCTCCCCTTGCTTGATCGTGTCACCGACCTGGAAAGTGCGGTCCATCAGGAGGGCGAGCGAGCCGAATAAATTGGCCAGCGTTTCCTTGGCGGCCAGAGCCACGGCCAATCCTCCGATCCCCAAGCCCGCGAGCAATCCGGCCACGTTGTAACCCAAATTCTGCAAAACAAGCAAAACGGCGATGAGGTAAAAAAAGACCTGACAGGCCCGCGCCAAGACCGGAGCCAAGGTACCGCGCGTGCGGGCCTCCGCGGGATCAGCCGACGAACGCGTCCATCCGGCAAAGGCCGTCACGGCGGCGTGCCCGGCCACCCAAGCCGCGAGCACGGCCAGAGCCGCCCGCACACCGTGCCCCAGCCACAACTCGACTGGCGGCGGCAGCCTGAGCATTTCCAAGGCCACCGTCAGGGCCACGAGGAGCAGTCCCCAACGGAGAAGCGGCACCAAAGTCCGCAGCACCTCGATCCCCACAACCGGCGCCTTGGACTGCAGCGCGCGTTCCATCCGTCCGCGGAGCAGCCAACCCAGCACCCAGCTTCCGCCCCACGCGAGGGCGAGCAAGACGATGAAGAGTAAAATTTCCCACAACTCCACTTCGGACCACATCGCGCTTGTCACAGGAATGAATTAACCGCAGCAAGCGCAGAGGGCACGGAGAAAACGACCCGAGCCTCCGGCTCGGGAGTTTTCCGTTTTCCGTGTTCAGGGGAAAACAAAGTCCTAGCCGTTTATCCTCTCCAATTTGCCGGCGGGCCGTCTCGAAGACTCGGCTGTGGCTAAATTGATCCCAAAAAAGTGCGTGCCGAATCGGCAATCGCCTTCCGGTCGGCCGGCGTCTTCTTGGCCAAGGTCTTCAAGGCCATTCCGATCCGCGGATTGCGGGCAAACCGCTTCTCGTGCCGCGCGAAAAAATCCCAATAAAGGTAATTGAACGGACACGCCTCCGGCCCCGTCTTGACCTCCGGCTTGTAGCGACAGCCGGCACAGTAGTTGCTCATCTTGGAGATGTAGCCCGACCCCGCGGCATAAGGCTTTGTCGCCATGAACCCGCCATCGGCATGCAGCACCATGCCGACCACATTGGCCGCCATGACCCAATCATGCGCATCGACATACATTTCGTTGAACCACCTCAGCGCCTCGGGCGGACGCACCCCGGCAAGGAGCAAAAAATTCCCCAGCACCATGAGCCGCTGGATATGATGGTTATACCCCGTGCCCAGCACCTGCCGCAGGCACTGCCCGAGGCAATTCATCTCCGTCTCGCCGGTGTAGAAAAATCCCGGAAGCGGCCTCTGCGCCTCGAGGCCATTGGCCTTCACATAATCCGGCATCTTGAGCCAATAGACGCCATTGACGAATTCCCGCCACCCCGCAATCTGTCGCACGAATCCCTCCACCCCGGCCAACGGCGCCTTCCCCTCACCGTAAGCAGCGATCGCCCGCTCGATGCATTCGCGCGGGGTGAGCAGCCCGAGATTGAGCACGGGCGAGATCACCGCGTGGAAAAGAAACTCATCACCTTCCACCATAAGGTCCTCCCACGGACCAAACCCCGCCAGCCGCGTCGTGATGAAGTCATCCAACCACCGCAGCGCACCGGCACGGTCGACCGGCAGCCAGAAGCCCTCGGTTGAGCCCGGATGGCCGCTGAACTCTTTCTCCACCAAGGCCATCACCTCCCTCGTGATCTGGTCCGTTTTTTCCTTCCGCACCTCAGCCCGCGGGCGCCCCGCCTTGGTCCAATCCCGAAAGGTCTTGCGGTTCTCCTCGTCGAAATTCCACCTCCCTCCCACCGGCTTGCCATCCGCCTCCATGAGAAATCCGAACTCGGTCCGCACCCGCCGGTAATGCGTTTCCATGAGGAGTGACTTCTTGCCTTCGGCCCACCCGAGGAATTCTTCCCGTGGCACAAGGAACTGCCGGGTCGGCACGACTTCGAGCGGGAACTTCCCGGCCAATTTCTCCACCGCCTGCCCTTCCTCGTAATTGTTCGGCCCCGCGAGGAGAATCCGTTCCGGCTGGTGTTTCTTCATGTGGGCCGCCAGCGCCGACTCCCAACTCACCCCACGCCCCAGCGGATGGTAATCCACGGTCCAACCCTCCTTGCGCCTTTCCTCCGCCAAATGACGTTGGGCCGAAAGGAACAAAACCAGCCGCTTCTTATGATAGGGCAGCTTTTTCAACCCCCGCTCACTCTCAACGAAGAAAAGGACGTCCTCCTTCTTCCGTGCTCCGGCCATGGCCGCGTTGTCCGGCCCCAGCTGGTCTCCCAAGATCCAAATCGTCCGCTTCACGTTGTAGAAGCTAACCCCGCAGCCACCTGTCCCAAGCAGGAAATCTTCCCCCTGCCCAAACCCAAAACAACCCACGGCGCCCTGCGTCCGCTTGTGAGGTGGCTACTACGCTGGATTTACCGGCGGGCGGAGAACTATCCCGCCAAAACAGCCTGAGACACTTGCAGCCCTAGGCCGAGAAACGTTAATCCGGAGGGGCAAGAGGGCGGCAAACAACTGAGGCTAGCTGAAAGACTGACAGAGCCCCGTAGCAACCGACGCCCCGCTTCAGCAAACAATCACTTCGCGGAATAACTCAGACTGCCAAGAAAGCTATCGTGCAGAAGGAGTCCATCTGGGCCGGGTTGAACGAAACCAAAGAGACCAAAACAAGCAGAAAGAGTACACTAAAGAGTGGCGAATCTTCCACTCGAGAACCTAGATCAGGCGCCCCGTTTAGGGACTGTAGATGTAATTGAGATAAAGATCACCGTCTGCGGAATCTTGGTAGAAAGCGAAGACATAGTCGGGACGGGCCGCTTGCAAACTCACCCCTGTGCTGTCGATCCATTTCGAAGGAGGATTGAGAGCAAAGATATCGCCGGCAACACTCAACGTGGCAGCGTTGTAAACCAGCCAGCCGGCGGTGTCCAACTTCTCGGTGGACCAGAAATTATCGGCCCAGACAACCGTGCTTCCGGCCGTGTTAAAGCTCAGGTTGAAGACTGCTGTAGGGTCCACGGTCAACACAGTACCGACCACCGCACGATCATAATCGGTGGTATCGGTTGTGTTGTCGTTCAAGCGCCAGAAGGCGGTCGAACCACCTTGATAGGCAAGGCTGCTGACAAAGGTCTGCTGGCCGGTGAGATCACTGCCCAGAGCGCTTCCAATCCTATGCCGGCCACCCGTGGCGACGGTAGTATTACCGCCGATGGTGCCCGTACCTCCCAAGGTCGCGCCGGAGGCCACGTTAACATTGCCGGAGGCAGATCCTTGATTTCCCTCGATGAACAAAGTGCCGCCGATGAGCTCGGTGGTTCCAGTGTAGGCGTTGTCGGCGGTGAAACTCATCGACCCACGACCACCCTTGATCACTGTTCCAGACCCACTGATGGTCCCGTTGAAAACCCCCGTAGCTGTCTGGTTGAACTGCAAGGTCGCGTTGTTGACTACGGAACCAGTTGGAAGGCTTGAAGTAGTGACAAATAACGTGCCATCGCTGATCGTTGTTCCGCCGCTGTAATTGTTGAGGCCAGTCAAACCGAGGTTACCGGTGCCAGTTTTGAGAAACGAGCCAGTGCCCGTGATGGCGGATGCATAGGTGCCGTTTCCGTTCTGGTTGAATTGGATGATTGCGTTGTTCACCACGTCTCCAGGAAGACTGGTGGACGTGACGACCAAAGTGCCCTCGCTGATTGTAGTGCCGCCTGCGTAGGTATTTGCCCCGGTAAGCCCCACAGCGCCGGCACCAGTCTTCAAAACTGCTCCCGTGCCGCTAATCACCCCGGCGTAGGTGCCCTTGCTGCCTTGATTAAATTGAAGTGTGGCGTTGTTGACCACGTTACCCGGCAGGCTCGAAGTGGTAACAAGCAAAGTTCCCTCGCTGACCGTAGTGCCACCTGTGTAGGTATTTGCCGCGACAAGCCCTGTAGAGCCGGTGCCAGTCTTCACTACCGCTCCCGTGCCGCTAATCACCCCGAAATATGTGCCACTGCTGGCTTGATTGAATTGAAGTGTGGCATTGTTAACAACGCTACCCGGGTTAGCACTGTCACCCGGCAAGCTCGAGGTGGTAACAAGCAAAATACCATCGCTGATCGTAGTACTGCCTAAGTAGGTATTTGCCCCGGTAAGCCCTACAGAGCCGGTACCAGTCTTCACTAACGCTCCCGTGCCGCTAATCACCCCGAAATATGTGCCCTTGCTCGATTGATTGAACTGCAGGATGGCATTGTTGGTCACGTTTCCGGGCAAGCTTGCGGTTGTGACAATAAGAGTACCCGCGTCAACAGTTGTACCTCCAGTGTAGGTGTTGACTCCAGTAAGGCCGGCTGCGCCAAGGCCAGACTTAAGGACGGCGCCAGTACCGCTGATTACGCCCTTAAAGGTGCCCCTGCCGTCTTGATTGAATTGCAGCGTGGCATTGTTGACGACTGCTCCCGGGAGACTCGAGGTGGTCACTGTGAGCGTGCCCGCGTTGATTGTCGTGCCACCAGTGTAGACGTTCGCCCCAGTGAGACCGACTCGACCGGTGCCGGATTTGATGAGCTGGCCCGTGCCAGAGATCGTACCCGCAAAGGTGCCGTTGCTATCTTGACTAAATTCAAGTCTGGCGTTGTTGGTGACGGAACCAACCAAACCGAAAGAATTGACGACCAGGGTGCCGCCGCTAATCGTAGTTCCGCCTGAGAAAGTGTTGGCTCCGGTGAGAGTGGCAATTGATGTTCCCGTCTTGATTAGCGCTCCGGTGCCGGTCAAGACTGTCCGGATCGTGCCGCCGGACACCGCAAAACTGGCGGCCGACAACGAACCTCCGTTGAGCACAGAATTTGCCCCGAAACTGGCAGCACCCGTAACCGATAAAGCGGCGCTGGGAAGCGTTGCGGTACCATCAACCCTGAGAGAGGTGATTGGGGCGGCGATGGCCGAGACTGTGACGATGCCAGACTGGTTGACGGCAAGTCCGCCGCCTCGCAGTGATCCGATGGTTACGCGCGAGCGGACCCCGGAAGTTTGCACGCCGACGTTAACTTGACCGCCACTCAGCGTGTTGATGGTTACGGTTAAATTTGGAGTTTGTATGTTCACCACCGCGGTTCCTGTTACTGTACCGATTACCCCACTGGCGGTCGTCGTGCTGTAATTCGCTTTAGTGATGTTGATCGTGCCACTGGAATAATTCGGTGGAGATTGACCGTTTGCCAAAGCTATCGAAGCTACAGACAAAATAGCAGTAAGGCCAAAAAGACGGAGGAAATTGCTCGTCGGAGTGGGGCGTGTTGGGGTCGTCATTGAGACCAATTTACGTTGTTCAGATCCCAGAGCAAGAGAAAAAATGCGAAATCCCGACTTTTTTTTCCAATCACGATAATTCGCTTCCTGTGAACAAGATGCGATCTGACGTACAGAGTAAAGAGTCAATTATCGAACCGGTTCGTCCATTCCCCGGCAGCAAGCGCAGGCTGGAACCACAACCAAAAGACGGACCATCCCGTGCGGGTGCGAGCCGAGTTCTCGGGCTATGACATTCTCACAGAGCATTGCCACCTGAACCGAGTCCGCGCGTCGGTCTACTTGGAGTTACCTCACAGCTCACCTCCGACATGACCGGCACGGCCCGAACCTGCAGTTGGAACTCCGGCCTTCCTGCAAATTGGCGCCGTGCCACACGACCCTACGCTTTCTCGCGTCCGGCCTTAGAGGTCGCGGCGCGGCAGGTCACACCGCGGCTCTGAAGTTGGAAAACGCCACCTCGCAGGTGGCCGGCGATTTTGGCTGCGCACATCATGACGAATTTGTTCCATGCAGAACACACGCCCGGCGAGCCTCGATCGGCAGATAATCTTCTTA
>CAMBUL010000088.1 GCA_945871065.1 Chthoniobacter flavus
TGGATGCAATCCAAAAGCCTCGGCTCCAGTGCCGGCAAAGTCGTCGCCGCCTTCTCCACCATCCATTCCATGGATGTCACCGTCCCGGTCAAACGCGCCGAACGCGTGCTCACCCTGCGCCTGCGCACCGTGGCCAAGCCCGACGCCGATGTCGCCCTCCTGCTCACCCACCTCGGCCTCCGCCTGCCCAAGGGCTCCAAACTTGTCCAAAATGTAGTGGAGAAAAACACCTGAAAATCCACGCAAGTGACTGCAAATCAATAAAACGGTCTTTCTAACTGCGGAACTTGGGCTAAGCCGAGGGCGCCATTAACCACGCGAAGGTGACCTCACCTCGCCATAAATCCTCTCTTCGTTACCTTCTGGCCAATTGCCTACCTCTTCGGCTCATAAGCCAGATTCGGGGCCAACCACTTCTCGACTTCGGCGACCGCCATGCCCTTCCGCCGCGCATAATCTTCCGCCTGGTCCCGCTGGATCTTCCCCACCGCAAAATACTTCGCCTCCGGATGCGAAAAATAGAGTCCGCTGACTGAACTGGCCGGCATCATGGCCAAGCTCTCGGTCAAAGCCACCCCGGTGTGCTTGGTGCTCTCCAACAAATCGAACAAGGACCACTTTTCGGTGTGGTCCGGGCAGGCCGGATAACCCGGGGCCGGACGGATCCCGCGGTATTTTTCACGGATCAAATCCTCGTTGCTCAGATTTTCCGTTTGGCCGAAGCCCCACAAGTCGCGCACTTCCTTGTGCATGCGCTCGGCGAAGGCTTCGGCCAGCCGGTCGGCCAAGGCCTTCAACAAAATCGAATTGTAATCATCGTGCGCGGCCTCGAACGCCTTGGCCCGCTGCTCGACCCCGAGGCCGGTCGTCACGGTGAAACCGCCGCAGTAGTCGATGCGTCCGCTCTCCTTCGGCGCGATGAAATCGGACAGCGCGTAATTCGGCTGCCCCGACGACTTGTCCAACTGCTGACGTAAGGTGTGGAAGGTTTTCAGCACCTTGGAGCGATCGGGGTCGGCATAGATCTCGATGTCATCGCCCGTGCTGTTGGCCGGTACGATGGCGCAAACTCCCCGCGCCGTGAGCCACTTCTCGGCCACTATCTGGTCAAGCATCTCACGCGCATCCTGGTAAAGCTCCGTCGCCTGTTCACCGACCACCTCGTCTTCGAGAATCGCGGGGAAACGTCCGCGCAATTCCCACGCATGAAAAAAGGGCGACCAGTCGATATAATCGACCAGCTCCTCGAGCGGAAAGTTGTCGAAAACCTTCACCCCAGTGAAGGCCGGGGTGTCGATTTTTTCCTTCGACCAATCCGGGGCAAACCGGCGCTTCCGCGCCTCGTCGATTTTGACCAACTTGGTGTCCCGTTGCTTGGCCGCGAATTCGACCCGCAGGCGCTCGTAGTCGGCAGCCAGCTCGGTCGCGAATTTCGGTCGCGTCTCCGGGTTGAGCAATTGCGAAACGACCCCGACGACCCGCGAGGCATCGGTCACATGAACCACTTCTTTGTCGTAATACGGGGCAATCTTTACCGCGCTGTGCGCGCGGCTTGTCGTCGCGCCTCCAATGAGGAGCGGAAGGTCGAACCCTTCGCGCTTCATCTCGGCCGCGACGTGCATCATTTCATCGAGCGAGGGAGTGATCAGACCGGACAAGCCGATCACGTCCACCCCGTGGGCGCGCGCCTCGGCGAGGATCTTTTCACACGAGACCATGACCCCAAGGTCGATCACCTCGTAGCTGTTGCAGGCCAGGACAACGCCAACGATGTTTTTGCCGATGTCGTGGACGTCGCCTTTGACCGTGGCCATGAGGACCTTGCCCTGGGCGCGGGCATTCGGGTTGGCCGCGCGCTCGCGCTCCATGTATGGGGTGAGCCAGGCGACGGAACGTTTCATCACGCGCGCACTCTTGACCACCTGCGGGAGGAACATTTTCCCCTCGCCGAAGAGATCGCCGACAATGCGCATGCCGTTCATCAACGGGCCTTCAATCACATCGAGGGGTCGCGCATACTTCTGCCGGGCCTCTTCCGTGTCCTCGTCGACGTGGTCGACAATGCCCTTGATCAAGGCGTGGGCCAAGCGGTCCTCGACCGGAGCCTCGCGCCACTTGGTGTCCTTCTCGGTGGCCGCTTTGCCCTGGCCCTTCACCGTCTCGGCGAAGGTGACCAACCGCTCGGTCGCGTCCGGACGCCGGTTGAGCAGGACGTCTTCGATCAATTCGAGAAAATCCGGCGGAATCTCGGCATAAACCCCGAGTTGGCCGGCATTGACGATCCCCATATCGAGGCCCGCCTTGATCGCGTGGTAAAGGAACGCGGTGTGCATGGCCTCGCGCACCGCGTTGTTGCCGCGGAAGCTGAAGGAAATATTGCTCACCCCGCCGCTGACCCGCGCATAGGGGAGGTTTTCTTTGATCCAGCGCGTGGCCTCGATAAAATCAACCGCGTAGTTGTTGTGCTCTTCGATGCCGGTCGCCACGGTGAGGACGTTCGGGTCAAAAATGATGTCCTCCGCCGGGAAACCGACTTCTTCGACAAGGATGCGGTAAGCCCGTGAGCAGATTTCCTGACGACGCGGAAGGCTGTCGGCCTGCCCTTTTTCGTCGAAGGCCATGACGATGACCGCCGAGCCGTAGCTCATCACCTTGCGGGCCTGCTCCTTGAACTTCTCCTCGCCTTCCTTGAGCGAAATGGAATTCACCACGCACTTGCCCTGCACGCAGCGCAACCCGGCCTCGATCACCTCGAACTTCGAAGAGTCGATCATGATCGGCACCTTCGAAATATCCGGCTCGCTGGCCACCAGCTGGAGGAATTTGGTCATGGCCGCCGCCCCGTCGAGCATGCCCTCGTCCATGTTGATGTCGATAATCTGCGCCCCGGCCTCGACCTGCTGGCGCGCCACGGCCAGCGCGTCGTCGTACTGGTTGCCGAGGATGAGCTGGGCAAATTTGGGCGATCCTGTGACGTTGGTCCGCTCGCCGACGTTGATGAACGGGATTTCCGGCCGCGCAGTGAACGGCTCGAGTCCGCTCAGCCGCAAGGTGCGCGTGCGCTCCGGAATCCGCCGCGGCTTGAGGTCCTTGGTCGCCGCGACAATGGCCGCAATGTGGTCCGGCGTCGTGCCGCAGCAACCGCCGATGATGTTCAACCATCCCTGCTCGGCCCAGTCGCGCAACTGCGGGGCCAACGATGCGGCCGTCTCGGGGAAACCGGTTTCCGAAAGCGGGTCAGGCAGGCCGGCATTGGGGTAGGTGCTGACGTGAAACGGCGCCAGTTTGGCCAGCTCCTCGATGTAAGGACGCATCTCCTTCGGGCCGAGCGCGCAGTTCAGACCGACGCTGAGCAGCGGAAAGTGCGCGATGGAATTGAGGAAGGCCTCCGTGGTTTGCCCGGTCAGCGTACGTCCGCTCAAATCGGTGATCGTGCCCGACACCATGACCGGCAGGCGGATTTTCTTTTCGGCAAAATATTCCGCGATGGCGAAGAGCGCCGCCTTGCAATTGAGCGTGTCAAAAACTGTTTCAACCAAAAGGAGATCAACCCCGCCTTCGATCAATTTGTCGATCTGCTCGCGGTAAGACGCCGCCACCTGCTGGAAGGTCACCTCGCGGGCGCCGGGATCGTTCACATCGCGCGAGATGGTCAGGGTTTTGCTCATCGGCCCGACCGCGCCAGCGACAAAAACCCGGCGGTCCGTGCAGGCGTCCGCCGCCTCGCGGGCCAGCCTCGCCGCGGCCAGATTCAAATCGGGAACCAGCGCTTCCATCCCGTAGTCGGCCTGCGAAATGGTCGTGCTATTGAAGGTGTTCGTCTCGATCAGGTCCGAGCCCGCCGCGATGTATTGCTCGTGGATGCCGCGGATGATGTCCGGCTGGGTCAGGACGAGCAGGTCGTTGTTGCCTTTGACGTCGCTCGGCCAATCTTTGTAAGGCTCCCCGCGGTAAGCCGCCTCGTCCAGCTTGTGCCGCTGGATCATCGTACCCATCGCCCCGTCGAGATAAACGATGCGCTCGGCCAACAAAGCCTGCAGCGCCTTAGCCGTATCCGTCTTTGCCATGGTCAAGGTTACGCCTGCGGCGCGCGATCGGTGCTTTCCGCCCGACGCGCCTCGAGCCAGAGGACGTCGGAGAGACGGTTCAGCGAGTGCAACATGAGGTCGGCCCGCTCCGGGTTGAGCAAGGCCGCATCGCGCACCTGGAGCAAGCCGAGTTCCGCGTCCCGGCACGCCGTGCGGGCGCAATCCAGCGCCGCCGCCGGCAAGCTGCCCCCCGGCGTGGCCCAACCTTTATAAGTGAAGCCCTCGGACTCCAACCGCGCCACCCGCGCGTCGAGTACCCCGAGGAGCGCTTCGTCGAAATTCGGCATGCCGCTCGATGCGTAACGCTCCCAGTCCTCCGGAGCCACCGCCACCTCGCCCATCAAATTGACCAGATTGCGCTGCACCTGCTCAATGAAGGCGCGCGCTTCGGTCTCGTCCGGAGGCAAACACGCCTTGGCCATGCCCAGACGCACGTTGAGTTCATCGATCCGCCCGTTGGCCGCGATGCGCACATCGGTTTTGGCCACCCGGCGCCCGAACAACAACGAGGTTGTTCCGTCATCCCCTGTCTTGGTCGCAATACTCTGCATCATCGTATTAAATACCTGAGCCTCATCCAAAAGCAACCCATCAATATATCATGATATGTCGATATGTTCTCCACGGACGGAGGAAAGTTGTTGCCCTCAGGACGTTGCGGAGATAAACAACAGGGCCATTTTTTGGGAGAAATAACTAAGTCATGAATATTTTGGACAAAATCGAGGCCGAGCAACTGAAGAGCGAAGTGACCAAGTTCGCCGTGGGTGACACCATCAAGGTTCACACCCGCGTGATCGAAGGCGACAAGGAGCGTATCCAGATTTACACCGGCATAGTCATCGGACGCAAAGGCACCGGCGTGAACGCGAGCTTCACCGTGCGCCGTGTTTCCTACGGCGAGGGCGTCGAGCGCGTCTTCCCGCTGCACTCCCCGCGCATTGCTAAAGTCGAAGTGGAAAAGAAAGGCGCGGTCCGCCGGGCCAAACTCAACTACCTCCGCGACCGCAAAGGCAAATCCGCCACCACGGTGAAGGAAAAAGCCCGCGTCGCCGCCAAAGCGGCAGCCTGACCCTTTCCGGGCCGCTCCATGGCCTGCGATCTCACCCGCGAGCACGCCCTGCGTGCCCGCGGGTTTTTTTTGGTCGCTGGGGTCGATGAAGCCGGGCGCGGACCTCTGGCCGGACCGGTCGTGGCCGCTGCCGTCATCCTCCCCGCAGATTTTGCCCTCGACGGCCTGACCGACTCGAAGAAAGTCCCAGCCGCCCGCCGTGAGAAAATTTTCACCGTCCTCGCCACCCACCCCGGCGTGGCCTGGGCCGCCTGTCTGGCCACGGTTGAAGAAATCGATCGCCATAACATCCTCCGCGCCACCCACCTCGCCATGGCGCGCGCGGTACGTGCCCTCCCCGCCAGGCCCGACCACGCCTTGGTCGACGGACTCCCCGTGCGCGACCTCCCCGTACCACACAGCGCATTGGTCGGCGGTGACGCCCTCAGCCTGAGCATCGCCGCGGCCAGCATCATGGCCAAAGTCACCCGCGACCGGCTGATGGTCGCGCTCGATGCCGAATATCCGCAGTATGGCTTTGCCCGGCACAAAGGCTATGGTGTCCGTCAGCACCTCGAAGCCCTCCGCCACCATGGCCCTTGTCCCGTCCATCGCCGCTCTTTTGCCCCCGTGGGGCAAGCCGAAGCCGCGCTCCAAGCCGCTTCCTAGGCACCTTGTCTTCGGGCAATGGGGCGAGGACCAGGCCGCCCGCTACCTCCGCCACCACCACTACCGCATCCTTTACCGCAATTTCGTCCCGCCCGGCGGCGGCGAAGTCGACCTTGTCTGCCGGGACAAACCGGCGGAGACCCTCGTCTTCGTCGAAGTGAAAACCCGCGCCAGCGAGGAACGCGGACGCCCCTCCGATGCCGTCGACTATGACAAACAGCGCCGCGTGGCGAAGGGCGCCATGGCCTGGCTTCGCCTCCTCAATTACCCAGACATCCGTTTCCGCTTCGACATCGTCGAGGTCCTCGCCGCGGACCACGAGGCCCCCGAGATCACCCTCATCCGCAACGCCTTTCCCCTGCCGGAATATTACCTCTACTGATGCGAAAAGATTAAACGCGGTGGCCCACTCACCCACCCAGCGGCACACCGGTTCGTCTTTGCCGCCGCCTTCTCGAGGACCTGACCGGGAAAAACCGGTCGCCAACCCGACCCTCGACGCCCCGCTTCCTGCCGGGCTCTGCTTGTGGTTTAATCCCCGCCTCGTATGAAACGCATCCTTTCCGGCATCCAGCCCTCCGGCGCCCTGCACCTCGGGAACTACCTCGGCATGATGCAGCCCGCGGTCGAATTGCAAGACCAAGGCGAAGCCCTTTACTTCATCGCCGACCTCCACGCGCTCACCTCGCTGCACGATGCCGACGCCCTCCGCCGCTACTCCCGCGACGTGGCCCTCGACTTTCTCGCCTGCGGCCTCGACCCGGCCAAAGCTTTCCTCTTCCGCCAGTCCGACATCACGCAAGTCCCGCTCCTCACCTGGATCCTCAGCACCGTCACCCCCATGGGACTCCTCGAGCGGTGCCACTCCTACAAAGACAAAATCGCCCACGGCGTCGCCCCGTCGCATGCGCTCTTCAGCTACCCCGTGCTCATGGCGGCGGACATCCTCCTCTATGACAGCGACATCGTGCCGGTCGGCAAGGATCAAAAGCAGCATCTCGAAGTGACCCGTGATATCGCGGTCAAAATGAACGAGACCTTCGGCCCGGTTTTCAAACTCCCGGAGGCCTTCATCCGCGCGGACGCCGCCCTCGTGCCCGGGACGGACGGCGCCAAGATGAGCAAGAGCTACGGCAACACGATCGAAATTTTCGCCGACGAAAAAACCATGAAGAAGAAAATCATGGGCATGGTCACCGATTCGACTCCGGTCGAGGCACCCAAAGATCCCGAGACCAACGCGATCTACCAACTCTACAAACTTTTCGCCTCCGCGGACGAAGCCGCTGCCATGGCCGGAAATTTTCGTGCCGGCGGCACCGGTTACGGCGATTTCAAAAAACAACTCTTCGCCACGGTCTGGGAATACTTCGCGCCCATGCGGGCCAAACGCTCCGAATTGGCAGCCGACCCGGGTCATGTCGAGGACGTCCTGCGCCGCGGCGCCGATCACGCCAACCAATTGGCCGGAGCCGTCATGGCCCGGGTCAAAACCGCCGTCGGACTGCGCTAAGGTGCCGTTGGGAGTCGCCCCCCCTCCGCTTCGGGCGCGGCGGCTGCATTCCTCCACCTCTCTGCATGCCATTGACCAACCACAACCAACACAACAACATCACCAATAAATCACGGCAGGTGTTACCCATGTCTTGAACCTAAAGTGTTACCTATGTCCTGACCGCGCC
>CAMBUL010000089.1 GCA_945871065.1 Chthoniobacter flavus
GACGATATCACCAAGGCGACGGCCAGCGGGATGTCGAATGTCACGGCGGGGGCATGGACGGGAAGCCAACCGGCGGCCAACATCGACTGGTATGAGGCGGCGGCCTTCGTCAATTTCCTCAACACGAACTCGGGGAAGACGGCGGCTTACAATCTGACCTTCACCACCAACTGGAGCATGGCTCTGTGGAGCAGTGAGCAGGCTTGGACGGCGGGAGGAACCAATCTTTACCGGAACAAGGACGCCTTTTATTTTCTGCCGAGCGAGAACGAGTGGTACAAAGCTGCGTATTACAACGCGGCTGGGACAAACTACTTTCTCTATCCGACGGCGAGCAGCAGCGTCCCGACGGCGGTGGCCAGCGGGACCAATGCGGGCAGTGCGGTTTACAATAACGCTGGCTCGGTTCCGGCCATAGTGAACAGCGCTGGAGGCTTGAGCCCGTATGGCACGATGGGCCAAGGCGGCAATGTGTGGGAGTGGACCGAGAGTGCTTCTGACGGGTCAAACAGCTTGTCGTCCGAGGCTCGCGCGGTCCGCGGTGGCTTCTGGTTCGACTCCGAGTTCGCCTTGAGCTCCTCGTTCCGGGGCAGCGACGTCCCGACGGTCGAGGGCAACGTCATCGGTTTTCGTGTCGCGAGTGTCCCTGAACCCTCGACTTATGCCCTGCTCCTCATGGCCGGAGCCGGTGCCCTGTGGATGACGAGGAGACGTCGGTAGGGTTGGCGCAAAGAGTGTCATAGCTTTTGCCCAAACCTTCAGCTGGTCGATATGGTCGGGGGTGTTGACGATCAACGCCTTAGGCTACCCCCTCCGCCGCCCCCTTGCCTGGCTGGGTGGCTAGCCCGCAGATTGTTTTGGGAGGTCGGTGATGTTGGTGGGGCGGTCGAAGAAGGTGAGGCGCTGGGCGGTGTCGGCCTTGTGGTCAGCGGTGAGGAAGCTGTAGGTGTTGCCGATCAGGATGCCGCCGTCCTTGTGATCGACCCACGAGGCGATGGTCTTGTAGTCCACGCCGGCCATGACGCACTTTGAGATAAAGAGCCGGCGGAAGGCGTGGAAGGCGAGCTTGGGCAATCCGGCGGCCTCGCGGACGCACCGGAACGAGGGCCGCAGTGTCTTGGCCGGGATGTCTTTGTCGCCGCGCTGAGGTGAGGGGAACAGGTAGGATGAATCCGGTTGGCGGCCAGCGTGCATCTCGCGCAGTAGCCTCTCCAGCTCGGGCGAGCAGTTCACATCGCGCGGCTTGCCGCTCTTGCTCAAGCCATCGGCGCCGACCGTGACCACGCGGCGCTCGATGTCCACGTCTTCCCACTTCACGCGGTATGCCTCTTGCTCGCGCGCTCCGGTGAGGGCGAGGAATCGCAGATAGTTGTGCAGCAGTTTCGCGTTGCCCTCGCCGAGCGGGCTTTGCTCACCGGCGTATCGTTTGACCATCTGGCCGGCCTCGTCTCGGACAAGGCGCCGCTTGGGCACTGGTCCGAAGCAGGCAGCGAGTAGCCGCTTGAACTGCAGGTCATCGATGACTTCGGGGCGCGGCTTCTCTTCGCCCTTGGGCGCCTTCTCGCGGCGAACCACAGGCAGGACGGCGATCTGGTCGTTCTCCTCACAGAACTTCAGCACCTGCATCACGGCCTCGACGTAGTGGTTGCCGGTCTTCCGCCCGACCTTGCTGCGCGTGAATCCGGGGTAGCCCTCGTTGCGCAGCTTCTGCCGGACCTGGAGGATGTCGGTCTTGCGGATGTGCTTCACGGACTTCTGGCCGAGCTGATCAACCCAGAGGTTGAAGTAGACCTGCAGGTTCTTCCTAGTGGAGAGCCGCTTTTCCAAGAAGCGCGCATCCGCCTTGAAACTCTCGATGGCATCGACCAACTTCGGGGCGTGCTTTACCACCACCAGCTTCCCGTCCTTGCGCTCGGTCTTGAGCTTGTTGAGCTCGTCCACCGCCTGCGCTCTGGTTGCGGCCTTGGGCAAAGGAATCCATGCCGTTTTGCCATCGATCTGGAGCTGGGCGTAAAAGGCTCCGGTCTTGCGGGTTTTCCACAGACCACGGATCGGCTGACTGCGGCCGTCGATGACCTTGAGGTAGCGGGATCGCGCTGGGGTGGTGTCACTGGGTTTCATTGGGTAAAACCATGACAATATCCATGTCATTTGCAATCACTTTCTCATACAGTAATCATAAAGCTCTGCAAATGAGATAGATAAATTTATCGCCGGCGTGGTGGAATGGCAGACACATCGGACTTAAAATCCGAAGGGGTGAAAACCCCGTGTGGGTTCGAGTCCCGCCGCCGGCAGGCTTTCCGGTACGAAAAAACCCGCGGAGTTGGCCGCGGGTTTTCGTGAAGTGAGACCGGGTCAGGCGACGTGTTGCGCTTTGTTTTGGCAGGACGAGTTGATCGGGACTTCGACCGGGGCTTCGTTGCGTTGGATACGGTCATTGGCCACCAGCCAGTTTTCCAGGTCTTCGCCGCTGATGTCGGGGAGCATCTGGCCGTCGACCACAAGGCAGGGGGACAGTCTTTGCCCGCTGCGCTGTTCCATTTCGGCGCGGAATTCGGGGCTCTTGAGGATGTCCTTCTCTTCGTAGGGGAGGCCGTATTTGGCCAGGATGGCGCGGACGCCGTTGCTCCAGCCGCAGCTGGTCTTGAGATAAGCGGTGATTTCCATGAAATGCAAAGTTGCGCGGGCGGCGTTGGATGTCAACGCCGCCCGTGCGGTGAGCCTTATTTCTTTTTGCCTTCGCCCGGACGGTATTCGTCCAACTCGGCGGCCTCGAAGGCCTTGGCTAGTCCGACCATTTCTTCGCCGGAGCGCATGGTGGTTTCCATCGCCTCGGACTCCTTGCGGAGGGCTTCTTCGCTGTAGTTGGCGGCTTTGATCGAAAGTCCGATGCGGCGTTCGACCTTGTCGACCTTGATCACGCGGGCTTCCACCTCGTCGCCGACCTTGATCACGTCTTTGACTTTGGCCACATGCCCCTCGGTCAGTTGCGAGATGTGGACCAGGCCGTCGATGTCGTGGTCGAGGGAAACAAACGCGCCGAAGTTGGCCAGCTTGGTGACTTTGCCTTTGACCAGGTCGCCGATCTTGTAGAGGCGGTCGATTTCCTTCCACGGATCTTCGTCGAGTTGTTTGATCCCGAGCGCGATGCGCTGGTTGGCTTTGTCGATATCGATGACCACGGCGTCGATCTCGTCGTTCTTTTTGAGGATTTCGCTCGGGTGGTTAATTTTGCGGGTCCAGCTGAGATCGGAGACATGGACCATACCGTCGATGCCTTCCTCGAGTTCGACGAAGGCGCCGTAGGCGGTCATGTTGCGGACCTTGCCCTTGACCTGTTTGCCGATCATGTAGCGCTGCTCGATCTCATCCCAAGGATTGGGCTCGAGTTGGCGCACGCCGAGGGAGATTTTCTGCTCCTCTTTGTTGACGCCGAGCACGATGGCTTCGACTTCCTGACCGGCGGCCAGGACGTCAGCGGGACGTGTGATGCGCTTGGTCCAAGAAAGTTCGGAAACGTGGATGAGGCCTTCGACCCCGGACTCGATCTCCACGAACGCGCCGTAGGGCACGAGGTTGGTCACTTTGCCTTTGACCTTGGTGCCGGTCGGGAAGCGTTCCTCGATTTTGTCCCACGGATTGTCCGTGGTTTGCTTGAGGCCGAGGGAGACGCGCTCCTTGTCCTTGTTGATTTCGAGGACCTGCAGTTCGATTTCCTGGCCGACCTTGAGCAACTCGCTCGGATGGGTCAGGCGGCCCCACGTCATGTCGGTGATGTGGAGGAGGCCGTCCATGCCGCCGAGGTCGACGAAGGCGCCGAAATCGGTGAGGTTTTTCACCGTGCCGGTCACGATGGAGCCGACCTCGGTGCTGGACATGAATTCCTGGCGTTTCTCGCTGCGTTCCTGCTCGATGAGTTCGCGGCGGCTGAGCACGACATTGCGGCGCTCGTCGCTCAGTTTGACAATCTTGAAATCGTAGGTGTTGCCGACGAACTGGTTGAGGTCCTTCGGCGGGATGATGTCGATCTGTGAGGAGGGGAGGAAGGCCTCCACGCCGATGTTGACCAAAAGGCCTCCTTTGACCACGGCTTTGACCCGGCCCTTGATGATGCCTTCTTTTTCGAAGACCGCGCTGATTTTATCCCAGTTCTGGCGGTAAGCGGCTTTTTCTTTGGAGAGAATGACCATGCCCTCGTCGTTTTCGAGACGGACGAGCAGGACTTCGATTTCGTCACCGACGGCGACCTCGGAGGGATCGTCGAACTCGACAGAGGGGATGGTGCCTTCGGATTTGTAGCCGATGTCGACCAGAAATTCGCGCGGGCGAACCTCCAGGATGCGGCCTTTGACAATACTGCCTTCTTTGAAGTGTTTGGTCGCCTTGGCGATCAGTTCTTGGACTTGCGTCATAATATGGGGCCTGCGCCAATGGCACAGGGTCTCTTTCTTTGGATACCTCGGTTCCGGTTTCGGTTGCTGCTCCGTGGTCGGTGGTCCCTGGCGGGGCCGATCGAAGCGGTCGGAAACAATGGCAGGAGGCGCGGGCTGGAGGCAAGCGGGAAATGGGGAGACGTGAATTCGGCCGGATCCCAAGGTTTTTCAGCCAACTAAGATTGAAGGGGGCCCACGTCCCGCGCAGAGACAACGATTTTTTGGCCGCGGAGTCTGTCGGCCAGGGCCCCCTTGCACCGCGGCGGGACGGACAGCTAATAATTGCAGGCTCGACCGTCGGGGTGCGCCCACCGATATTGAGTAAAAGACGGTCGGAATGGTCATTCGGGGCGTGTCGGACGGCACCGAAGATGGTATGTTGGATTACTGGACATTCTGCCTCCCTTGCCAACTTGTTCTAAAGCTGACCACCTCCATGGACCACTCATCCGTTATTGAGTCCACCGAACTTCTCTGGTTTTGCCTCAAAACGCAGCCCAAGCACGAGAAACTCGCTGCGCAACTGCTTCGCGCTCAGGTGCACCTCGAGGTCTTCTCCCCATTGCTCCGCTTTCAGAGGGTCACGGTGAGTGGCAAAAAGTGGTTCGAGGAAGCGCTCTTCCCGGGATACATTTTCGCCCGCTTCCCTTACTGCACGCATGCCCGTCTGGTGGCTTCCTCCATGGGGGTCACCAAGGTCGTCGGCTTCGGCGGGCAACCCGCGGTGGTGGAGGACAACATTATCGGGGAGCTCCGCCAGTTTGCCCGCGACAATGAGGTCGTCCAAGTTTCTTCCGAGGTGGTGCCCGGGGACGAAGTAACCGTCCTCGACGGGCCCTTCAAAGGCCTGCGCGCCGTGGTCACTCGCGTCATGCCGGCCAAGGAACGGGTCGCGGTGCTGCTCGATTTGCTCGGGACTCAGCGCGAGGTTGAGGTTACTCTCGGGCGCGTTGTGCCCGGCAAAGTGCACCCGTTTGCGGGGCGACCCGCGGCGGCGGGCAAGTAAGTATTCCTATCACGCAGTCTGAACAATCTGCTGCTGCCGGGTCATGGAGTCCTCTCCGTGGCCAAGGGCGGCAGCTTGTCTGAATCCACCCACATGATCTTCGACGACCAAAACCCGTCCGTCCCGCCATCCGGCTCCCCCGAACCCTCCCACCATCGCCGGCGCCGCTCCTCGTCCGGGTCTGAATCCTCCGGACGCCGGCGAAGCGGCAGCAGCTCATCGTTTCGCGAGGCTGTGCGCTTGGATGACCCGCCCCGGTCCCGCACGGATGGAAATGCCAAGGCCTGGCTCTGGGTACTGGGCTTGCTTTTGGTCGCCACGCTCGGTTTCACCTGGTTCTTGCAGCAGGAACGTCCGACATCCCGGCCGCTCCAAGGGGAAGCGCCGAGCACCAAGCTAGCGCCTTTCATCGATCCGATCCTCGCGCCGCTCGAAACCGGGGTCACGGGATATAGCAGCGAAGGCCTCGCCGATTTGCAGGCCGAATTCCGCCTCGAAGGAGAAAAGACCGGTCCTGATGACCGAGAAGTGTATGGCACCGCCGCAACCATGGCGCAAATTCTGCAGGAGGCGCTTGAGGATCGAGAGCGCCACATGCAGCGGCTGGTCAAACTTGGTGTTCCGCTCGCGGGCATGGTCCCCGACCGGCAAGCCCGCACCGATCTCCCGGAGACCGAACGCCGCCGGCTCGAGCTGGCGGTCGCGGTCAGCTGGCAACGCAACTCCGGCACCTACCGCAACCGCGTGGAAGAACTTTGGTATCGTCTCCTCCGTTTGGAGCAAGGTCGCTTCCGCCCCGGCTCCGCCCCGAGGCCCGAAGAGCCCGCCGAGACCTCCTCCCAATGAGTGATGCAAAGCGGCTGGTGGTCATCGGAAGCAACTCGTTTTCCGGAGCAAGCTTCGTCTCGCACTGCTTGCGGGAAGGCTGGGAGGTGCTGGGCACGAGCCGATCGCCCGAGGCGCACGAGGTTTTCCTGCCTTATCGCTGGCAACGGACACCGGAAGAACTGTCCCGCTTTCGCTTCGCCCAACTTGATCTCAATCTCCACACCGCCGAGTTGCTCGACGCCATCGCCGACTTCAAAGCGCCCCGCGTGGTCAACTTCGCCGCGCAAAGCATGGTTGCCGAAAGCTGGGAGCATCCGGACCATTGGTATCAGACCAATGTGGTGGCCAACGTCCGCCTGCACGACGGACTCCGCAAAATGCCGGACCTCAAAAAATACGTCCACGTCTCGACTCCCGAGGTCTATGGCAGTTGTTCCGGGGATGTCCGGGAGGACGCCCCTTTCAACCCGAGCACGCCTTATGCCGCCTCCCGGGCCGCGTGCGACTTGCACCTGCAGACCTTCATGCGCCAATACAATTTTCCAGCCGTCTTCACCCGCGCAGCCAATGTCTTCGGTCCGGGGCAGCAGCTTTACCGCATTGTCCCGCGCACACTTCTCTTCCTCACGCTCGGTCAAAAGCTCCAACTTCATGGTGGCGGACACTCGGTGCGCTCGTTCATCCATATCGATGATGTCTCGGACGGAACATTGCGGGCCGCATTGCATGGGGAACCGGGCGACGTGTTCCATCTTTCCACCAAGCGGACCATCTCCATCCGCGACCTCGTCGCGCTGATGTGCGACCAAACCGGCGTGAAATTCGAAGACTTCGCCGAAATCGTGGCCGACCGTCCCGGCAAAGACTCCGCCTACTTGCTCGACGCCACCCTCGCCCGCACCAAGCTCGGCTGGCAGGATCGCGTCTCGCTGGAGGAGGGGATCGCCGACACCAAGCGCTGGATCGACGAAAACCTTACGGTGCTCCGCGAGCAGCCGGCGAACTACATCCACAAAGCGTGAGGCAAAAGTGCGAGTGCAAAATGAAGAATGCAGAGTGCCAAAGACAATGGCGCGGTCAGGACATAGGTAACACTTTAGGTTCAAGACATGGGTAACACCTGCCGTGATTTATTGGTGATGTTGTTGTGTTGGTTGTGGTTGGTCAATGGCATGCAGAGAGGTGGAGGAATGCAGCCGCCGCGCCCGAAGCGGAGGGG
>CAMBUL010000090.1 GCA_945871065.1 Chthoniobacter flavus
TGTAAGAATGTAGCGGCCGGAATTCATGGGAGCCGATAATGCAGTTCGACCCCGCAGCCTTCAAATCCCTCACGCCCAATTTGCTTTGCAAATTCCTCATTTTCAGAGCTTCAAACGATATGATACCTCATTGCACCGGACAGTCGTGAGTTTTTTTGAACCGGGGACCTATGGCCTACGGAGCGGGGAAGACCATAAGCCAAGGCCGAGCTTAACGGAAAGCACTTCTCGCGCCTTTGCCCTCCCCCCATGTCTCCCCGCCGTCGGCCGTGCGCCCGCGGGCGGAATCAACGAGCCTTCGGCGCCGGAATGATCCGCACCACGCCTTGATCCTTCGTGCCACTCGATGCGTTCTCCCGCGAAATGTAGCCGCTGCCGAACTTCGTGCTCGTCGCACCAGCCCCGCTTGTGCTCCGGCTGATCGATCCCTGGCCGAATCGCTGCGTGGTTGTCGTTGTTCCGTCCGAAGACCGGTTGATCGTCCCCGAACCAAAGCGGCTCGTCGTCACCCGCCGACCATCCCCCCGCGTGATCGCCCCGTCCCCGAACTTCGTTGTGGTGAAAGTCTTGCCGTCCGAAGAACGCGTGATCCATCCATTACCGAACTTCGATGTCGTGTAGCGAGTCCCATCCGAACCCCGCGTGATATACCCGTCACCGAATTTCGTGGTCGTCGCCGTGCCCCTCACGTTGGGAATGACCACCGGCGTGGGAGACTTTTCTTCCGCCCACCCTCCGCTCGCAGCCCCGACCAAGAAGGACGCGAGAACAAAGGGACGGATCAGGAGCCGTGATAGCGTGTCCACACCAGGGACGGTTGCCACTCGAGACACAAGCATCAAGCACGGAATCTTTGCCCTCGCCCCACCCTGAACCACCTTCTCCGCTGCCCTAACGCCTGCGTCCCCTGAGTTTCTTCACAGGGGGCAAGGGAATCACCATTCTTGCTAATTGATCGTGATCGGCGGTCCAAGCCTGCCTACGCTGATTCTTGTCATGAAGCTCATCACGTTCGTTCTGGTCCTCTTCTCATCATTGCCTGTTTCCCCGCTCTTCGCGGCGGTCAACGACCCTACGGAGACCAGTCCCACCCGCACGCGCGACAATTTACGGGGAAAGCGCTACGGCGAAGTCATCGTGGTGCGGGGCGGTCCGTTCGTTTTCACCGGTGAGGTCTTCAACACGCTCGGACTCAACGACTGCCCTGAGCCGATCTGGAGGTCGCTCGATCCGCGCGCTTTGAAAAAAGAATTTCGTGCGGCCGCGGTGGTGCTCAACGGGCCGCGCTATTTCGTCATGGACCGCTCTTCGCTGGCCAACCCGGGCCGGGTTGCGACCTTCGGTGGCCTCGAAGCGAGGCACTTGGCCAATGTGCGCATCACCCTGCCAACCATTCTCCGCGGCCGCACCGCGCCCTACACCGAAAACACGGTGGCCCGGACCTCGGAGTTCCTCTACCGCCAAGGTGGCCGGATCTACGAGTTGATTGCGCCCGACGGCACGCGCTATGTCATGCAAACCTACGCCGTGATCGTCGATCCCGATCTGACCATGGCCGACCTGAAAAATTTAGCCGCCCGACTCCGACTGCCCGCCGGCTGGCAATACCGCACCCGCGTGCTGGACCGCGACCTGGTGCTCCGGGCCGAAGGTACCATTCACGTTTTGCAGGACGATCTGGAAAACAGCTACCAGCGGGTCACCCCCGATCCTTGACCCTTCGGTCGACCGACTTGGTATTGCGGAGGCCACTAGACCAAGAGGGACCGGAATTGGCAGGCCACGGAGGCTTTGTCCATGCCTGCCCAAGCTGACGAAAGTTGTGGCGGACTGGTCGATGGAGCACCATGGTGCTACTCATGAAAATATCTGTAGCCGCCCGCGGCTTGGGCTTCGGTCTGTTAAACTGTAGAGGCTGGCTTGCAATTTTTGCGCTCCTTTGCTTGGCTTTGCCCGGTTCCCTGCCGGCGGCCATCACGGTCGATCTCCGCCTTCAAGGCGAAACTTTGCCTCTACAGTTTGAGCCATCGGACACCATAGGAGAGCTGAAAGAGCGGGTGCAACAAACAAGGGGCTTGGCACCCGATCAGCAACGTGTCGTCTACAACGGGGCTGTCCGTCCCGACACCGATACCCTCGAGCAACTCGGGATAAAAAACGGAAGCCGGTTGGACGTTTTGCTCGCCGGGCAAGGCACCCCATCATTCCCGTCATGGGGCCTGACCCTTTGGGATTACCGCGATGACGCCCCGGCAAAGGTGGGGTTCGCCTCTTACTATCGGACTCTTCTCGACTTCGCGAAAACTTACGGCTTCGCAAAAATTATCACCTACATCACCGCCACGAATGACGGACCTGCCTATGCGGACTTCTATAACCCGGCCGCCCCCCTCGTCGCGGGGTCGACAACGAATTTTCTCAGTTTCCTGCACACTGCGGCGGACGAAATCCCCGGAGTGGCTGTCGAGGCAATGATCGACTTCGAGTCCTTTGCCACCGCGGTGGACACGAACAACATCAACAGCACGAACACCTACAACGGACTACCCTTGCCGGACGTGTGGGTCAGCATTGTTCCCGCCATGGAGTGGGTGGCGGATCTGGCCGGGCCGGCGGCCAACTCGGCCTTCGCCGGGTTGACCATTGATCCGGAATTTTCAAAGACGAACTCGCCGGCTCCTGCCGTCGACCCGGCGGATGCCTACCAGATGCTGGCCAACTACATGGACAAATTCAAACTCGACCGCGGGCTGACCAATTTGCACAGCGGGATGACCTTCAGTATTGACTCCGTGACCCTGACCTTCGTCAACCGCTCGGCCTTTCCCTTGCTAACAAACATAATACCCTCGGCCAGTCTTGGTACCAAGACCAATTCAGCCGGCCTTCCTACCTGGCGGACCAATGGTGCCGCAGGGCCTCTGCTCCAAAATGTTTATCTGCAAGCTTACGAAGGCGACTTTGCCTACTGGATGGCTGTCGGGAAGACCAACCCCTCCCTCGGTGCGCAGTATTTGAATAGCGCCCTCCGCGACATGCCTTACCTGCTGATGCCCGGGACACTGGCCACCACAGGCGACACCGCCAAGCCTTTTCCGGTCACGGGGACTGGCACCACACTGACCAATCTCGGCACCGGCCAAGCCATCAGCGTGATTGTTTCTCCAGGCGTGCTGTTTCCCGATCAAAGCCAAGGGCTGACTTGGACCACCGACGCCGACACTGCCCCGTCGAACAACACCAGTGCCCTCATCTACGGTCTTTATATGAACATCCCCTCGCCGGGCCTCC
Source organism: Chthoniobacter flavus (assembly GCA_945871065.1). Taxonomy (GTDB): domain Bacteria; phylum Verrucomicrobiota; class Verrucomicrobiia; order Chthoniobacterales; family JACTMZ01; genus JACTMZ01. Next base: position 3,292 of record CAMBUL010000090.1, read on the forward strand.
CCTTCCTTTCCACCGAGGTCATCATGAAGTGGCGTTTTCCTGACATCACGGCCGCCATGGCCGAGGGGATTACTTTTCTTTTCAGTGCGGAAAACGGAACCGACATCCCCTTTATGGGCTCGTGGCAGCCGCAAACCTTTCTCTCCTTCCTTAGTGCCTTCCACCAACTCGGACAGACCACAAACCCCCTTACCGCCGTGTATAGCCTTTCGGAAAGCGAAGGGCTGCCACTCCCCAAAAACTACGGTCTTTACGACTACAAGCAGCTGACCAACAACTGGGCTCTGCAGGTCGCCCCCGTGACAAATCCGGTCTTGAGCCTCGCGGGGCCAGCGGCCGTCTCCGAATTGTCCGACCACAGTTATTCTCTCCAATCGGCCGGAGACTCCTCCCCCGCAGCGGAGATAAGTCCGCTCCTCGCCGAGTGGTTTTCCGAGCAGCCGGGGTCGCCGACTGGTCCCGGACGATTTGCCTTCGCCGCAGTTTCCAGTCCCCGCACCGTGCGTCTGGCTGCGCTTTTGGGGGACCGGGCCGCCATTCGTGATGTGGCTGTGCTCGATACCGATACGGACAATTTTGCACCCTATGCAGGCAACGGCATGCACGACGGCTGGGAGCAGTCCGCCGGTGTCCCCTTGAATACCCGGCTGGATGCGATCAATAAACCGACCGGACTCTCCCACGCCATGCTCTACGCGCTCGGCATCAATCCCTCGACCGCGCAAAGAGCAAACCTTCCGGCTCTGGTCGCAGACCAAACCGGGGCTTACGGCCTGGATTTCACGGTCAATCGCCTGGCCACGCTCGGCACAGTCACGGTCGAGCAATCCGACGACCTTCATAGCTGGCGACCGGCACCTTTTCTTTCCCTCACCGCTCGGACCAGGCTGCTCGACCATGTTCGCGTCATGTCCACGGCGGGAGCATCCAAGCGATTTTTTCGTGTGCGCGCTGAGAGTACTCCCCGTTTCACCCTCTGGGTCGAGCGGGATGACGGCGACCAGAACTATTACAATGGCCTCCTCGCCCTCCTGACCAATACCAATGAGCCTCTGCAGTTCGACAAGGTGCTGGTCCGCTTGGCTGATCCGGATCTATTTCCGGGTAATTTCGCCCCCACCACCAACTCCCTTCTCTACCAGTTCGCCAAGCAACTGGGAGATTCCGGGTGGTCCGGCAAGCTGGGGCTTATTCCGGATTTTACAGACAAAACCAACCCTTGGGGCTGGCAGCCAGTGGGCACCAATGTCGCCGACACCAACAAATGGCAAAAAGCTTTTTACTGGGTACAAGCCGTCAACCCTCTGCTCCCCGCCGGTTCGCTCAAATTCGGCGAAATCGTCTTCGAGAAGGAGGCCTCGGGCATCCCGGGCGACACCAACACTTATGGAAAAATCCGCGATTTCCGCAAGGGCCTTTGGACCAATTCCTCGGATCCAGACCGCCCCGGTTTGGGAGTGACGGGCTCGGCGAATGCCATCGCCCAGTTTGCTTGGTGGACATCGGACACCTATGACACTAATGGGCCGCTTGTCGATGCCGCTTACCCCGAAATTTACAATCTCTACAAGACGGTTCACACCAACATCTACGTCGACGCTTACGCCGCTTCCGCTTCAAACAACTTTGGGGCGCTCGTTCCGATTCCCAAATTCCCCGACACCATTTACACGCTCTCCCGCAGCAATACCAATCCGGTCAGCGCCATTCTCGGCAATCCTTCCGAACCAACACCGACCTCGACCTTTGGTTTCCTTGTCGGCCAGCAGATCCCGACCAACACCTTCACCAATGGCACCGACCTCACCCGCGTGTATCTTCTTTTTTCCACCGAATGGCTCGGCGCGCCCCAGGGCTCACCCATCATCGATGCTTTTGGCACTTGGACCAATGAAACAACCGGCGTGCACGGCTTTCTCGAATTCGCCGCCACTTTCCAGTCCGAGTTCGGTCAATGGTGGGGGCGACAAGTGCCCCGCATCGGCATTTTCGAGTACGAATACATCCCCGCGAGCTGGCGGGCCGCACCTGCGGAAGAGTAGCGTCTGCACCGGCTTGCGGCCGGGTTCGGAAATGAATGGTGCCCTCGCTACTCGAGCCTTGCGCGGGCTTGGGGTGAGAGTTCTCTGGCCCGCAGGGGGCGGCCGGCCAGAATCACGCCTTGCGAGGCAAGTTTCTCGGCGATGGCCGCGGTGATCATGCGCGAGGTGCGGCGGGCATCCGCGGCCAGACCTGACGCCGTGGCACTGACCGCGAGCCGGGGGACCAAACCGAGCGGACTGCTGAAAAGCGCGCCGGGCTCCGCGTTCGATCCTCCGGTCGTTTCGAAATGGGCGAGGGCTTGGCGGCGTCCGCGGGGATCGATGCGGTAGATATCGACCACCGTCTCGAGGCGCGTGCCGCCCAATCCGAAGCCGACGATTGAGCGCAGGGCCCTGCGGCCTTGGTTCATGCGGATAAAGCGTCCCTCGAGGACCCAGTGCCGTGGATTGGTCACGCGTTCGTTCGCGCCGATGACCTTGGCCGGGCCCACGTGTTTGCCCAGCCTCTCGACCAAACGACCGGCCGACTCCGCCCCGAATTCCCGGGCAAAGGCTTGGAGTTCGACGCCCTCCCGATCAACCTTGGCGGCGCCGAGTTCCGCCGTGAATGGCCGCACGCAAATCACCTCAGGGATCGGCACGGGGGAGACCTTCCAGTCGCGCTGGACCAAGCTGACCGAAGCGCAACCGGACAGGAGGCTGGCCGCGAGAACCGCCGCCAACGGGGTCAAGAACGAGAGATAAGCGCGTGGTTCGGTCATGGGAAATATACCGCATCGGCTGGCCACAAAGGCAAGCCGGGGATGTCAGGGTGGGCGGAGGCCTAAGCGAAGCCGCCTGAAATCGGGCAAAGTCGGGGCAAACTGCCGGGCCAAGAACAACCCGTGACCGAGGTACGGCGCTGCGTTAGGCTCTTCGCATGGAAAGACACACATTCGCGAGTCTCGGACTTTCTCCGGAGATTCTCAAAGCGGTCGACAAGTTGGGTTTCGAGGAGGCGTCCCCGATCCAAGCGGCGGCCATACCCGTTTTAATGGCGGGCAAAGATGTCGTCGGGCAATCGCAGACCGGATCGGGCAAAACCGCCGCCTTCGCCATTCCCGCGATTGAAAAAACCGATCCCGCCCTGCACGCCGTGCAGGTGCTCGTCCTCTGCCCCACCCGCGAGCTGGCCACCCAGGTGGCCGGGGAAGTGCACAAACTGGCCGCCGGCAAGCGCGGGATCCATGCCGTGCCGGTTTACGGTGGATCGTCTTTCGAACGTCAGGCCCAGGAACTCAAACGCGGGGCCCAAATCGTGCTCGGTACACCCGGTCGCGTCATTGACCACTTGGAACGCGGCACTCTCAAGCTCGACCGCTTGCGTTTCATCGTGCTGGACGAAGCGGATCGCATGCTCGACATGGGCTTCCGCGATGACATCAAAAAAATCCTCGATGCCATGCCGGCGGAAAAGCAGACCGCTTTTTTCTCGGCCACGGTTTCCCCGACCATCCGCAAATTGATCGACCGCTACGCGCGGGATCCGGTCACCCTCAAGATTGACCAGAAGACGGTCGATGCTCCGGATATCACACAATGGTATTACGAAGTTCCGCCACGGACGAAATTCGACGCCCTCCTGCGGATCATCGATTTCCACAGCTACCGGTCCGGCATTATTTTCTGCAACACGCAGCGCACGGTCGATGATTTGGCCGACGATCTGCAGGCGCAGGGAATTCCCTCCGACCGCCTCCACGGCGGTATCGCCCAAGCGCAGCGCACCCGGGTGATGAACAAATTCAAAGCAGGCGGATTCGATTTCCTCGTGGCGACCGATGTGGCTGGCCGCGGGATCGACGTGGACGACCTCGAATTGGTCGTGAATTTCGATCTGCCTTACGACCCGGAGGATTACGTGCACCGCATCGGGCGCACCGGGCGGGCGGGCAAGCAAGGGGTTGCCATCTCCCTGGTCACCGGGCGCGACGTGCACAAGATCCGGTATCTGGAAAAGTTCACCCACTCGGCCATCCGCCGGGGCAAGCTCCCCACCGCGGGAGAAATCGGCGAGAAGCGCAC
>CAMBUL010000091.1 GCA_945871065.1 Chthoniobacter flavus
TAACGGCTACCTCGTTGGAGGAACAAAGATAGCCACGCCATCAAGGGTGGTCATGTTGCTGATTGAGGCCGTGCCGAGGCCAAACCCTCCCCCCACCCCCGTCCCAAAACCTCCGACCGAGGTAGCTGCGTTGCCCAAGTTTTTGACAACCACGCCATTCGCGCCAAGTTTGGCCGCTTTGGTCCGCAGCTCCCGTGCGGCGGTGTCCATTTTGGATTGCTCCGTCCAAGCCCAAGACCAGTAGCTGTTGGCGGAAATAATCGCGACCTCCTCGTACTTGGCGGGCGGCTCGCTGTAGATGCGTACCTCGTTGGGATTTATCGGCGGGCGCTTCACGCCAGTCACCAGTGCTGCCCCCGTGGCGCAACCACTCCCAAGAATTGGCACCGCCCATGCGGCGACTAACAACAATGTGCGTAGATTGATCATGCAAGCAGGCTGGCAGGACCGCTGCTTATTGCGCAATTGGTTTCTCGGTCATCACACAAACACCTGCTCTCCACCACCAAAAGAGCGTTGCTCCCCTTGGCGCCAGGCGGCTTCGGGGACAAGCACCTTGGGATAGTCCCCGAGTAGATCGAGGCAGTCCAGCTAGTCCAAATGGATCAGCGGACCCGCGTCGCAAACGACAACCTTGGCGACCAACTGATACCGGAGCACAGCGTAGACAGCCGAAGGCAATTGCCAGATGCGGATGACTTTTCAGCCTTGGGGGCAATGGTGTTAACTGCCTCTGCCGCCAAGTGGCGTAATGTCAAATGTCAAGATGTGACCCCACTTGCCTGCAGTGAATTCACTTCTTTAGAAGAGTGGGCACATCATCCGCCCCCGCCTCCCGGAGGCCTGTCATAAGATGAGACTTGCACGCGGGCAAACCGCGGTGGTGGTTCACCGACGAGAGGGATGCGCACAATGGCGCGGAAGAATCCCGGGGCGACCCCGCTCTGGTCGATATCCCTCTCCTCGATATTCACGTGTGCAACGCTCCACTCCATCAAGTTCGACGAGACTTCGACGCTGTAGCTTCCTGAACTGGACTCGCGTCGTTCGAAAGTGAAGCACCACTCATCCGGCCCCGAATCTGCAAGCTGCCGGAAAACCCTGAGGGACGGCCCGGAATCGGCGCGTGTGGGGTCACCGCCCAGAAGGTATTCTGCGATGAGCGGACGACCGTCGCCGTCGTCGTCGGCAGCTACCGAGGCCCGCAGGGTGTCCCCGTAAAGGTTGGACTCCCAAGTGTCGTCCATTCCGTCTCTGTCTTGGTCTGTGAAGAGTTCCTGCGGGAAGCGTTCCCGCGCAGCGTAATAGGCCGTCTGGGCCACGATGGCAGCCTGTTGTCCTGAAGTTTCAACCTGGATGCTAAAAACGCCACCCTCCAAGCCGGAGCCGTCGAGTCCGGACAACACGAAATTATGGACGCCACCCGGCTCGAAGGTGGTGAGATCAAACGGCACGCCGGGCTGCAGGAAGCGGACTTGGTCACCCACCTCGACACGCAGTGTTCCCACGGACAGGTGGATAGGGCCGTTCACGGTCACGCTCACCATTTTGTCCTGCAAGCAGCCGTAGGAGAGCGAACCACGGGTGATGACCGAGCCGCTGATCGGCTTCGGCCCGGCGGCAAAAGTTGTGTGGCCGCCGTCATTCCCTGGCAGGCTCAAGCCGCCCGAATCGTAGGTGAAGCTGAAATCGAGCGGCCCGACGAACCCTTCTTCGCGGATGAAATAGCGCTGGCTGATCCGGGCTTCGGTGATGGTGTCGATGTAGGCATCCAGGGGCAGCAGCGCCTGCGGGTTGGTGCTGAGGCTCTGCCGCGGTCTCGGCGCGGGAGCTTGATCGAGGTTCAGAAAAATCTCGCCAAAGCTCAGGTCGGGAAAGCAGCCGCCCCCGGCGACAATGTCGGCGAGTTTGCTTTGAATGGCTTCAGGCGTGAGAAAAAGAAGCCCCATGTTGTAGCCTCGCATCGTGGGCGCGTAAGCCGTGGTGAGCCCCTCTCCCGGAGTGCCAGCGAGGGTGTATCCCGCTTTGCCGTCAAGCATCCGCTCGAGGATCGCTGCATCGCTAACCGGCACCGTGGACTTGACGTTGAGAAGGAGCAGGAGCTCCTTCATGGCATTGTAAACCGGCGTGGAAATTCCCACGACGCTATTGGCAACCGTGTTGACCGGGTCGACAAAGACCTCGTCGAGAAATGTGAAGGTCGGCAAATGGTAGGCGTATCCTCCAGCAACACCGCGCCAGAAATACTCGGCATCGCGCAAGGCAAGATTGAAGCCGCTGGTCTCGGATGTCGTCGAGCGTAGCCGGATGGTGTAGTCCCAGATCCGGTCAGCATAATTCTTCCGCCAGAAGGGATCGGACTGTTCGCCCGCCGGCAGCCCGTTCTGCAAAGCCAGATCGCGGGCGTAAGCCGCCGGGGTCTTTGGGGTGTAGCGATGAGTGATCTCTACAGTCGGCCAATACTTCAACTCGCCGCCGGTAATCTCCCCCGCGTCACCCAACTCCACTTCACCGGTTTCGCTGATGGCCGAGGGAGCCTGGTAAGGTAGCGAAGACGAAGTCAGCCGCGCCGCGAAAATCGTGTCGGTCGCTACCGACGGCGTGGGAAAAGTGAACGTGGTGGTGGAGGCTTTGAGGTTGGACCAAGCGCTCAGAGACGCCGACACGTCGTCATAGGAATGCTGGCCGCCTTCCACCGGGCCATTATAGGTGAACGGCCCGACAGGAGTGGTAACCTGGCGGTCGAAATACGGTGTGATTTCAAAGTCGCCGACCGGTGTTCCGTCCGGACGCACGCCGCGGGGGAAGAAACCTCCGACCCCTACATACCGGTCGCTGAGGACGTTGCTTGAAGATGTCTCGTTGACCGCAGCCTGAGGGTTATCCGGACTCGCCTGGAAGTCGACCCAGCCAATCCCGTGTGGCAAGTTCACTTGAAAGTCGAGGTCCAAAATGGCCAATGGCGCAGAGGGGGCTGAGGCATAAAAAAGCCCTGTGTCTCCGATCGGCCAAGTCAAGGGAAAGCCTGCCGAAAAATAATCGAGCCGCAGCGCCCCCACGAGCTCCAGTGTAATCCGCGCCTCGACTTCGAACAGGTCACCGAGCAGCGGAAACCAGTCCTCGGACGGGATAGGGTCCAGCGCCGACTCCGAGGGCCTATACCATTCCATCATGAAGTTCTCCACGGATGGAATTGCGTGGACGTATCCGATCACCGGCTCCTCAACCACGGTTCGCTTGCCGAAGTAAAGACGAGCGTCGATGCGTTCGGGGTAGCTGCCACAATCATTCGCAGCTTGCGAGATGCACAAACCGCAGGCGAACGCTGCGGCCATGAGGGTGATGGTGTTTGCTTTCATCGACAAGAGAGAACGGCCCAAGACTTTATAGATCTGATACAAGATAGTGGATCATCGGCCAGAGTCAAGACGTTTACTCGCGCATCAATAGCACCCGCAGCCCAAGCCCACGTTCCCCCAGGCGCAGGGATTTGGCAGTTTGATTAAACATGGGTGATCAGGTTTCGTGGTAAGAATTGACCACACCTGTCATCGGCTCGGCGGCGATGCGGCTAATCGCCCGTCTCCGTGGATGATGCGGCGGAGACTTCGGCGGCGGAAACGCGAGGGAACGATTTGACCCCATGTCTGTAAGTCACGGCGCTTACGACGCAGAGAGCTCTTTTAGAGCGAACCACAGGGCAACAGGCTTGCGGGACCAACGTAACTGGGACTATGGCGAAAAAGGATCCCGATAAGATCATCAAGGACCTGCAAGACTACCGAATCGACGGGGATCGTCAGCGTTTGCGGGACGAGATCGAGTCATTCATGGAGGTCGAGTCGGTGGACGACAACCACGCCACAGTGAAGCATGCTTGGCTGGGTTTCGTCACGGACAGCAAGGTCGTGGATCGATTGACCTGCGAGTTGGCCACCTGGGAGATGAAATGGGACAAGCAGTCAGCAAGTTGGTGGGTGGAGAACTGGGCGGATGTTGAAACCCTCTTCCAGATCGATTTCACCAGAGACCGCATCCCTTGGAAAAAGATCCGAGGCTTATTCTGCGGGAGCGACGAGGACAGCGCGCAGACCATTGCCTCCAACTCGCGTTTCGAGAGAGAATGCATCGAGGCAGCGGCCCTGCTTGAGCTTGTTCCGATGGAACTACAATTCGTCGCCCGGTATTGGCGCCACGTCGGGGGATCCTTCAAGGAAGTCGATGAAGTCTTGCCGGTTGGCTCGTGCGGCACGTTCGCGAAGATGATCGAGGGTCATGAGCGCACTGAGCTTCTCGCCCGCGATGAACTGGTCGACCGTGGCGCCCTCCTCGGCGGCACAGACTTGCAATTGCTTAGCCAAGCCTTCCGGCATGCTGATGGTGAGAGTGCTGATTTTTCGCGGCGCAAACTTAGCCGTCGAACAGCACATCTTCACGCCATGACAAAAGCGCAGACGCGATCGCGAATCTCGCGCAGTTTGGCATCCTGCAGATGTCCGGCCTTGCGGCGAACGCATGATTTGTTGGCCGTCACCAAGCGGTGCGGCAAGGCATAGCTGTCGCGGGGCAATTTTTCATCACTGGCGAAGTCGGTCATCTTGACTGCAACGGCTTCCGGATGACCCGTGTCTTTGCTCGTAACCTGGCAGAGCAAAATGTCGTCACGCGTGGATGTGGCGAGAACCACCGCCGGCCTGACTTTGCTACTGGCCAGATCGGTGAAAGGAAAAGGCACGACGACCACGTCGCCTGCTACAAGTCACGCCACGCTTCGTCCTCCTCGGCCGTGTCCCAATCCTGCGACCAAGCCGTGGCGGCCAAGGGAAGCAGGCTGGCGCGTGCGGCTTTGTCCCCTGTGACTTTCGAAATGCCCTCCTTACGCAAGCCGGCAAGCAGAGATACCACCAACCGTTCTTTCTCGTCGCTAGGAAGGACTTTGGCGGCTTGTTCTATTTCAGCCAGCGTGCTCATGGGAGCAGAGTAGCACACCGGGCTTCGTATCGCAAACGCGGAGTCGGGGCGGATTTTCTCACGGAGACACGGCGAACACAGAGAACTGTTATCAGGCTACCATCCTCTGACTCCCACCTCTTCACCCCCCACCACGCCTCGCGCTCCGCCATTCATCATTTTGCATTCAGCATTCAAAATTAAATCCCCCCGTCCCTCTGTGCCTCCGTAAGAACTCTCGGGCTCTAGCGGCCGAGTGAGTTCAACTGCCGCTCATACTCGTCGTGCGGACCGATCCAAAACCAAACAAGGCCCTCCGACGAGTCATAAGCCAAGACCCGGAAGTCCAAACCTACGCGCGCCGACCACAGGCGCCCGGCCTTCTTCAGTTGCAGAGAAGGATGCCGAGGATCGCGCTTAAGCAGATCGAAATTTTTATCGGCCAGCGCCTTGATCTTTTTGGGAAGGCGATCGTAATGCTCCCAAAAAGATTTGCGCGCCAGGTGCTTCACAGCGGACGGATCTCGCCGCGCTTCAATTCCTCATCAATCTCGGCAAAAACCGCATCGAATTTTCCACTCTCGGCATCGCTGGAGATTTGCTTGTCCCACGCATCCGAGCGGAAGTGGTCGAACCACGCCGAAAAGCGGGACAACTGCTCTTGGCCCAACTTGGCAACCTCTTGCTTGATTTGCTCGACACTCACGGAGGAAACAATAGCGCGCGGGTGTCGGTATCGCAAACGCGGATTCGGGGACGGATTGCTCTCACGGAGACACGGCGAACACAGAGAACTGTCATCAGCCTACCGTCGTCTGACTCCCACCTCTTCACCCGCCACCGCGGCCCCGCCACGTTCCGCCATTCGTCGAGGAATGCGTGCTCCGGTTGGGCCGCGTAGATCTGGATATTGCTGTCCGGCAATCGGGCCATGCCTTAATCGCGTCCCGGCAGGCGCACATCTTCACGCGCCGGCTTTGAACTTCCGAGAGCCCTCTTCATCCTCCGCGACCCATTGCCCGATGGTGGCCTTCGGAATATCACGCGGCGGCGGCAATTCAGCGCCGCCCTTGCGCAGACTGGTCAGCAGAGAAAAGAGCAATCGCTGCTTCTGCTCGACCGGCAAGACCTCGGCGGCCTGTTCGATCTCGGCCAATGTGCTCATGGGTGGACCATAACCCACACGGGCTGCTCCGGCAAATACGGATCTAAGCACCGGGTGCGCTTGCTGAGGACTAAAGCAATTCGACGTTTTGCCAATTGCCGAAGTGTGGGCCGGGGCGGGATTCGGGGGCGGCGGCGGGCGGAAACAGCTCGTCTTTTGGTTTCCACACCCTGAGCGCTCAACCATAGACCCTCAACTTCCGTTTCAGGTTTATTCAAGGCGTGTTGCCAGATGCGGATAACTTTCCAGCCTTGGGGCCGTGGCACCGGATGCTATCGCCGTCATGCGGCGGAGTTTCAAATGTCAGGTTGTGACCCTGCTACCATCCTCACGAATCTTCGTGCTGCGGGTATCTGCTCGTCCTGCGAAAGCTGTCGCCGTTACCCGCTGCTCCCCAACCGTCTGCGCACTATGACTCTCAAACCCCTTGCCGCCCCCCCCACGTCCCGACATGAAATAGCGCCATGGCGAGAATCCAAAAAATCGAGCAGACGCCGGTTAAGGGAAAGTAACCTTATGCACCAGGCCGCCATTCTGCTGCTTGCCAGCCTCCTCCTCTGCGCCTGCACCACGGCGCCCGAACCCAGGCCCGAGCCGCCCACCGCACCCAAGGCCCGTGCCATGGCCGTCCATAGCATTCCTACCGGATGCATGGTAACGGTGAACGAGGAGTGGGTCGGCATCACGCCGTGCGTCATCATGCTCCCGGCGGACAGCACCGGCGGATTCACTGGTCCGCTGCTCACCATCATCGAAGCCGTGCCAGTCACCGGCGGCCTGCAGTCCACTAAGATGTGGTGGCCGAAGCAGCGGATTCCTTCGAGGGTAGTATTCAGTTTGCCATGGGCGCCGACCCAACCGCCGAAGAAGGCAGACCTAGTGGTGGCGCCGTGACAATGCTTTCTAGCCTCGTGATTGCCTTCCGCTTAGCACTCCT
>CAMBUL010000092.1 GCA_945871065.1 Chthoniobacter flavus
CTCGAGGACCATGGTGATGTCTTTGGCTTTGAGGCGGTCGACCACTTTCTTCACCTCGAGGTCGACAATTTGCTCGAGGTCGCTCTTTTGCAGGCTGTGGAAGACGATGATATCGTCCAGGCGGTTGAGGAACTCGGGCTTGAAGACGCGCTTGGTCTCTTCCATCACCTTGTCGCGCATGCCTTCGTGGCTCTCGTCGAGCTTGGCCGCACCGAAACCGAGGCTGGTCTGCTTTTTCAGCAGTTCGGCGCCGACGTTGGACGTCATGATGATGATGGTGTTGCGGAAATCGATCTTGCGGCCGAGGGAGTCGGTCAGTTTGCCCTCCTCGAGGATTTGCAGGAGCAAATGCATGACATCCGGGTGGGCTTTTTCCACTTCATCGAAAAGGACCACCGAATACGGGCGGCGGCGCACGGCCTCGCTGAGTTGACCGCCTTCCTCGTGCCCGACGTAGCCGGGAGGCGAGCCGATAAGGCGGGATGCGGTGAACTTTTCCATGTATTCCGACATGTCGATCTGGATGAGCGAGTCGGCATCGCCGAACATGAATTCGGCGAGGGTGCGGGCGAGGAAGGTTTTTCCCACGCCGGTCGGACCGAGGAAAATGAACGAGCCGATCGGGCGGCGCGGGTCTTTGAGGTCGGCGCGGGAGCGGCGGAGGGCCTTGCTGATGGCAATAACCGCTTCGTCCTGGCCGATGACCGACTTCTTCAGTTCGCCTTCCATGGCGAGGAGTTTGCGCGTCTCGTTCTGGTCCATGCGGGCCAAGGGAATGCCGGTCCATTTGGAAATGACGTGGAGGATTTCGTCTTCGCCGACGATGACCTCTTTTTCGTCACGCTGGGTGCGCCAGCCGGCCATGATTTTTTCCAGCTTCTCGCGGGCCTGCTTCTCGCTGTCGCGGAGGGAGGCGGCTTTTTCGAAATCTTGCGCCTTGATGGCGGCTTCTTTTTGTCCGCGGATTTCCTCGATTTCCACCTCGAGCGCTTTGACATCGGGCGGCCGCGTCATGTTTTGGATACGGGCGCGGGAACCGGCTTCGTCCATCACGTCGATGGCTTTATCCGGGAGGAAGCGGCCGGTGACGTAGCGGTCGGATAGCTTGGCCGCAGCCTCGAGAGCCACATCGGTCAACTTGGCTTTGTGGTGCGCTTCGTATTTCGAGCGGATGCCTTTGAGGATGAGGATGGTGTCTTCCACGCTGGGGGCCTCGACTTTGACCGTCTGGAAGCGGCGTTCGAGAGCGGCATCCTTCTCGATGTATTTGCGGTATTCGTTGAGCGTGGTCGCGCCGACGCACTGCAGTTCGCCGCGGGAAAGGGCGGGCTTGATGATGTTCGAGGCGTCCATCGCCCCTTCGGCCGAGCCGGCTCCGACGATGGTGTGAAGCTCGTCGATGAAAAGGATGACGTTCTTGCTCTTGCGGATTTCATCCATCACCGCCTTGATGCGCTCCTCGAATTGCCCACGGTATTTGGTCCCGGCCACCATAAGGGCGAGGTCGAGGGTGATGACGCGTTTGTCGCGGAGGAGTTCGGGCACGTTGCCGGCCACGATTTCTTGGGCCAGGCCTTCGGCGATGGCAGTTTTGCCCACGCCGGCTTCACCGATGAGGACGGGGTTGTTTTTCGTGCGGCGGCAAAGAATCTGGATGACGCGCTCGATCTCGCTGCTGCGTCCGATGATGGGATCCATGTTGCCCTTTTTGGCCACATCGTTGAGGTCGCGGCCGAAGGCGCGGAGGGCGGGCGTCTTGACCTGTTTGCCGCTGCCGCTCCCGCCGCCGCCCACGTCGGCGGTTTCCATGTCATCGTCTTCAGGGGTGAAATTCGGATTGAGCTCGCGGAGGATTTCGTTGCGCGTGCGCTCGATGTCGACGTCGAGGTTTTTGAGGACTTTGGCGGCCACGCCGTCGCCTTCGCGCAGGAGGCCGAGCAGGATGTGCTCGGTACCGACGTAGGAGTGGCCGAGCGCCTTGGCCTCCTTGCCGGCGAGGGCAAGGACCTTCTTCACGCGCGGGGTGTAAGGAATGTTGCCGACCATCTTGGTCTCTGGACCGGAGCCGACTTGTTTTTCGACCTCCATGCGCACCGTCTCGAGGTCGAGGCCCATTTTGGCCAGAACGTTGATCGCCACGCCTTGGCCTAGCTTGATCAGGCCGAGCAGGAGGTGCTCGGTGCCCACGTAGTTGTGATTAAACCGGTCGGCCTCCTTGCGGGCGAGGGCGAGGACTTGCTGGGCTCGTGGCGTGAAGTTGTTCATTTGTCCTTTTTCTTGCCGTTACCGTTTGCGGCCGGTTTGACCTTGGCGATATCGGGTTCCGGAATTTTCTTAACTTTCGCACGGACCAGATCGGCGCGCAAGGTGTCGCGCTCCTCGGGGCTGAGCTTTTCTTTTTTCTCCCCCAACTGGAGGTGGGCCGGCTGGGTGGTCATGAAAAGTTCGTCCACCGCCAGCTGGGCGGATTCAGGGAAAAGTCCAAGATCCGCCCCGAGTTTCATCACGGAGAGGAGGTTGAGGGCTTCTTTCGAGGCGATGGCTCGCGCGTGGCCGAGGACCCCGTAGGCGCGGCCGATCTGGTCGAGAAGCATATTGGCGCGCCGCTCAAGGAGCGTCTGGCGGGCGTTCTGCTCGTGCTCGATGACCTGCTCGATGACTTTGACCAGACGGTCGATGATTTCCTCCTCGGTTTCGCCGAGGGTGGTTTGATTGGAGACTTGGAAGAGGTTTCCGAGGGCTTCGGTGCCCTCGCCGTAAAGTCCGCGCACAGCCAGACCGATTTTGCCGACGGAATTGACGATTTGGTTGATTTGTTCGGCGAGCACGAGGGCGGGAAGGTGGACCATGGCCGAGGCACGCAGACCGGTGCCGACATTGGTCGGGCAGGCGGTGAGGTAACCGAGATCCGGGTGAAAGGCGTAGGGCACCCGGTCCTCGAGAAATAGGTCGGCTTCGTTGTTGATCTTGTAGGCCTCGCGGAGCTGGAGTCCGGGCAGGAGGGACTGCATGCGGAGGTGGTCCTCCTCGTTGAGCATGATGCTGAGTTGCTGGTCGTGGCTGATGACCACGGCGCTGCCGGCACTTTTCGAGGCGTGCTCGCGGCTGACAAGGTGGCGTTCGACCAGGATCTGCTTTTGCAATGCGGTCAGGTCCTGCAAGGGCGCGGTGTAGCCGTCATCCATGGCCGGAATGGCCGCCACATGATCCTGGATCTCGCCGAGGATTTTCAGCCGCTCGGCTTTTTTGGCCCAGCCGGGGAAGGGCCGGTCTTTGAGGTTGCGGGCAAAGCGGATGCGGCTGCTCACCACGATTTTGTCGTGGGGGCCGTCGCCGCGGAGCCATTGGCCGGGATGGGCCACGATGTCGTCGAAAGTCATGCCTGCAGCTCGTGCTCGATTTTCTGGATTTCATCGCGCAGGCGCGCGGCATCCTCGTATTTCTCGTTTTTGACCGCCTTTTGCAGATCGGTTTCAAGGGATTTGACCCGGTCGGCCATGGCGTAGCGGCGGGAGAGGTGGGCGGGCATCTTGCCGGTGTGCTTGAGGCCCTTGTGCATGCCCTTGAGCAAGTTGGCCAGGCCGTCGGCAAAGGTGTCGTAGCAGGCACTGCAACCCAGGCGACCGGTTTTCTTGAAATCGATCTGGGTGAACCCGCACACCGGGCACTTCTGGGCCGGCTGTCCGCCGTGCTCGATCTGTTGGGTGGCGCCGAGGCCGAGGAGGAGGTCGGCCATAGCAAAACCGGTCGGGTCGCTCACGCCTTTCTCTTTGGCGCAATGCTCGCAGAGATTCACCTTTTGCATCTTTCCCTCGACGATTTGGGTGAGGTAAACCGTGGCATCGTTTTTCTGGCAGACGTCGCAGCGCATGTTCTTGTTCAACAGATCGGCGTGCCCGTGGTGCGTGTCAATTCGCGGAAAAGTCCGGTCAACCTCAGAGTGACGGGGCCGGGTTTGCCGTCGTGGATGAGGCGCGAGTCGAGTTCGACGGCGGGGATGATTTCCGCGGCCGTACCGGTAAGGAAGCATTCGTCGGCCGTGTAAATGTCATACCGGGTGATGTTTTCCTCGCGGATGTCGATACCCAGGCTGCGAGCCAGCTCGAAGACCACGGCGCGGGTCACGCCGGCGAGGGCTCCGGCCGCGATGGGCGGGGTGACGATCCGGCCGTCGCGGATGACGAACACATTGTCGCCGGTGCATTCGGCCACGTAGCCCTGCTCGTTGAGCATGAGTCCTTCCCCGGCGCCGGCCTGTTCGGCCTCGATTTTGGCCATGATGTTATTGAGGTAGTTGAGCGATTTGACCATGGGGCTGAGCGCGCCGTGGGCGATGCGGCGGGTGGCGCAGGTCACGAGCTTGAGCCCTTTTTGATACATCTCGTCGGGGTAGAGGGTGATGGTCGACGCGATGATAAAGACGGTCGGGTTCGGGCAACTCTTGGGTGAAAGCCCCAGGGAGCCTTCGCCGCGGGTCACCACCAGGCGCACGTAACCGTCTTGCAGGCCGTTGGCCCGGATGGTTTCGAGGACGGCGAGAGACATTTCGTCCGGCGTTATCGGGATGGTCAGGGCAATGGCCCGGGCCGAGCGGTAGAGGCGGTCCACATGGTCATCCAAGCGGAAGACACGGCCGGCGTAGAAGCGGATCCCCTCAAAGACGCCGTCACCGTAAAGGAGACCGTGGTCGAAGACCGAAACGGCGGCCTGTTCTTTGGGGACGAGTTTTCCGTTGAGATAGATTTTCATGGGAAAAGAAGTGCGAGGTATACGTTCGGGGCAAACAATCAGATTGCCCGCAGCGGGAAGGGAAGACAAGAAGGTCCGTGGGGGGGATCCGCCCTCATGGGGGAGAGAGCTATGGACCGGGGTTCGCTGAGAAGGTGCGATCCGCCATTTAGCGCTGGAGCAAGTCAGCGATGCAGGCGGTCCAGCCGGTTTGGTGGGAGGCGCCGAGGCCGCGGCCGGTTTCGGCGTGGAAGTATTCGTGGAAAAGGAGCGGGTCGCCTTCGCGCCCGCCGTCGCAGGGTCGGGTGCCGTCGGGGCCGGGGAGGAAGAGGGAGGTGAGGCGTTTGGTCAGTTGGTCGGCGATTTGGGCGAGGTTGAGGCGTCGTCCCGAGCCGGTGGGAAATTCGGCGGTGAGAGTGTCGCCGTAGTAGGTGTGGTATTTGCGCAGGGATTCAATGAGGAGGAAGTTGACCGGCATCCAGACCGGGCCGCGCCAGTTGGAGTTGCCGCCGAAGAGGCCGGAGTCGGACTCGCCCGGGGCGTAGTCGACGCGGTAGGTGTGGCCGTTGATTTCGAGCTGGAAGGGTTGGTCGAGGTGGCGGAGGGAGAGGGAGCGGAGGCCGAAGGGGCCGAGGAATTCGTTTTCGTCGAGGACGGTGGCAAGAAGGCGTTCGAGGCGGGGGCGTTCGAGCAGGGAGAAGAGGTGAATACTTTGGGCGTTGGCGGTGCGCCAGCGTGAGGAGATCTCGCGGAGGTCGGGGCGGCGGTCGATGAACCAGGTCCAACGGTTGGTCAGGGGGCGGCCGACATCGGCCAGTTCGGATGGGATGGTCTCGACGGCGAAGAGGGGGATGAGGCCGGCGACGGAGCGGAGTTTGATCGGAATGCGGCGGCCGTCGGGGAGGTGGAGCTGGTCGTAGTAGAAGCCTTCGTCTTCGTCCCAGAGGTCGGCGCCTTTTTGTCCGGCTAGGTCCAGCGAGGAGGAGATGTAGAGGAAGTGCATGAGGAACTTCCCGCAGAGGGGTTGGTAGGCGATGTGCTCACGGGTCAGTTCGAGGGCGATGAGGAGCATGTTGAGGGCAAACATGGCCATCCAACTGGTGCCGTCGCTTTGCACGAGGTAGCCGCCCTCGGGGGGTGGTTCGCTCCGGTTGAAGGGGCTGGCGTTGTCGAGGCCGAGAAAGCCACCTCCGAAAACTTCGAGCTGGTCGTCACGCGAGGCGGCATTGGCCCACCAGGTGAAATTGATCAGCAGGGCGTGAAAGACATGCTCGAGGAAAATGTGGTCGGGCGTGCCGGTACGGCGGGCGTCGGCAAAATAGGTACGCAGCGCGGCCCATGCGTAGACCGGCGGGTTGGGATCGCCGAAATTCCACTCGTAAGCGGGCAGGCGTCCGTTGGGGTGCATATACCATTCCTTGAGCAAGAGCTTGAGCTGGTGTTTGGCCAGGGCGGGGTCGGAGAGGGAGAATGGGATGGTGTGAAAGGCGAGGTCCCAGCAGGCGAACCACGGGTATTCCCAGTCGTCGGGCATGGAGATGACGTCGTGGGCGATGAAGTTGCGCCATTGGAGGTTGCGCGGGTTGGTGCGGTCGGGCGGTGGGAAGGCGGGGTCGCCGTCGAGCCATTTGCTCACGTCGTAGTGGTAGAACATTTTGTTCCAGTTCAGGCCGGCGAGGGCCTGCTGCTGGATCTGCCGCTTGGCGGGATCGAGGGAGGGCGCGGCCAGGTTGTCATAATATTCGGCACACTCGCGGGCGCGGGAGGTCATCACCTTGCCGGAATCCGCTTTGCTCGTGGCGCGGGCCGAGCGGAGCCGCAGCTCCAAAGTGGCCGTGGCGCCCGGGGTGAGGTCGAAGCGGTAAACGGGGGAGGCTTTGGTACCCACTTGCGCCGGGTTGACTGCCTCCTTTGCCCCGTCGACGAGGTAGTGGTGGAAGGCGTCTTTGGTGAAGGGCGAAGCGTTCGGTCGGCCGAAGAGGAGCGTGTTGTTCGTTTCGTTTTCGGTAAAAAGGATTTCCCGGGGAACAGGTCCTTCCAACAACCATTCGCCGAGCGATTCGTCCCGGGCGGTGAGGAGCGCGGCGGAGGAAGTGCCGAGGCTGGTGGTCTTCGGTCGCGCGGAATCCCACGTCCAGCGGTTGCGGAACCACAAGGTCGGGAGGATCCAGAGCGGGGCGGGGTCGGGTCCGCAATTTTT
>CAMBUL010000093.1 GCA_945871065.1 Chthoniobacter flavus
TTCGAGGCGCGGCGGTTGGCGGAGAGCGCGGTCGATCTCTTGGCCGATGATCCGTATTGGGTGAAGGTCGAATGGAAAGAGATTGCCCATCGTGCGGTGGACACTTATCGCGCAGCACGGGCCGCGTGGAAGAAGGCCAAGCGCCGCAATGCGCCGGACGAGGTGTTCCATGCTTGGCGGAGGAGGGTCAAGCGCTTGCTCTACCAATGCGAGTATCTCGGGGGGCGGGCAAGACTGGTGCGTTTCATCCGCCGGGTGGACCGGCTCGGGGAGGTGCTGGGTGACATGCAAGACATGTGCCTGGCCGAGAGGTGGTTGAAAAAGCAAAAATGCCTGAGGGTTCCACCGGATCTGTCGCGCAGCAAAGAATCTATGCGTCGTGCGGCCTTGCGGCTGGCCCCGGTTCTTCTCGGATCGAGCCCCAAGGTTTTCCGGCAAATGCTAGGGTGAGCTGGTTTTTTGCCGATCGAACGGCGAGCGGGGAAGCAAGAGACAGCGCATGCCGCCACCGAACCACATTTTCCGTCAGCGCGACACGAAGTGAAAGCCACCGCCGCCGAGCTGCTGGCGGTGGCGGAGGGCGCAATTACCGGGTTTAGATTGTGTGGCCTTATTGGCGTCGGCGTCCAATATCTGCCCGCATAGCCCGGCGCTAATGGTCGCGCGCTGCCGCCAAGGCGGAAATTTCTCGCGCGCAATTGTGGCAGTGGATGCGCTACGGCGCGAAGCTCGACGACGGCCGCGCCATCACGCCCGCGCTTTATGACCAACTTTTGCCGCAGGTCATGGCCAGGATCGAAGAGGAAGTCGGACCGGAGCGCTTCGCCCGTGGTCATTACCGCGAGGCGGTGGAACTTTTCACCAAAATGACCAAGAGTGAGGACTTTGTGGAATTTCTCACCCTCCCGGCCTAAGAACTGATCGATTGATCGCGGATTCCGGTGACGAACATGTAACGAGATTCCGGAGCTTGCCGTTTGCCGAACGGAATTTTGCGCTTATGGTCTGATATACGACGCCCGCTTATCCACTGTGGGCCGTTTGCTGCATGAAAAACAAGAACTGGCCCATCGGCGCCTTGGCGCTGGTCTTCCTCGCACTCTTGATTACCGCGGTGGTGCTTGTCGGGCCACCCAGCCCGGAGGATTCGCGGACCACTCGCGCGGCAGACGAGGTGCCACCACCTGCGGCGGAGTGCGATCCCCTTTCCGTTCCCGCGAAGGGCGCTGCGGTTTCCGGAGGATCCGCCCCGGGTTCGTCCATGGCTGCCGGATCAGTCGCCGCGGGTGCGCTGTCCGGTGTCGCCAGTTCCGTCTCTGCCTCCTCGCCGAAGTCGAAAGCATCCCGTGCTCGCGCCCAGCAGACCGGTCCGGATTTCACGGTGCAGGATGCGGGGGTGCCGCGGAACTTCGAACTGGCGCTTGATGAGATCTGGGTGACCGATCCCGAGGGCAAGGGGCGGGCGGTCGCGGTCGACGCGGCTTCTGCCGAGGTACTCGAGCAACTCGTCCTCGCCTCCTCCGCTTCCGGCGAACCCGCGCAGGCCATTCTCTACGAAGCGGGTGCCGAGCGTCACGAATTCACGCGCCGGATCGTTACGTCGCTCGTGACCGTACGTCTCGACGAGGGCTCCGACCCTGCGGAGGTGGCGCGTTTGGGCGGCGCGTCCTCCTTCGAGCTTCCGGAATATGCTCCGGGTTTTGCGGTGCTGCGGACGGGCGCGGGCTTGGCGTCCCTGCGGACGGTGGATCTTCTGACGGGACGGCCCGGGGTTCTCCTGGCCGAAGCGCAACTGGCCCGCCAGCACGCCAAAAGAGCGATGCCCAATGACGCACTGATCAACCAGCAGTGGCACCTGAAGTTCAACAATCAGGCCGGCGCGCTCGCGGGAACGGATCTCAACATCGAGTCGGTCTGGGCCTATCCGACCGTCGGTGCCGGCCGCCGCGGCCGCGGTGTCCGCATCGGCATCGTCGACGACGGCGTGCAGACATCGCATCCAGACTTTGCCGGCAACATCGATACGGCCAACGACTACGATTGGAATGACTCCACGCCGAATGATCCGAATCCCGGGACAGGGGATGATCACGGGACGGCATGTGCCGGGGATGCGGCCGCCCGCGGCAACAACAGCATCGGCGTCTCCGGTTCCGCACCGGAGGCGACGATCGTCGGTATGCGTCTCATCGCCGGACTTGTGGAGGACCGAGACGAGGCCGAGGCGATGAATTACCTGCCGCAGTTGATTCAAATCAAAAGCAACAGCTGGGGCCCCAGCGACACGGGGAGCGTTCTTGAGGCGCCCGGCCCGCTGACCAAAGCGGCGCTGCAAAGCTCCGCGGAAACCGGGCGGGGTGGCAAAGGCACAATTTTCATGTGGGCCGGGGGCAACGGTCTCGAGGTCAACGACAACTCCAACTACGACGGTTACGCCAATTCGATCTACACGATCGCCGTCGGGGCATTCGACAGCCGCTCGCGTCAGGCGTACTACAGCGAACCCGGGTCCAATCTGGTCATCACGGCGCCCTCCAGCGGAGCGAGTCCCGCTTTGGGCAAAACCACCACGGACCGCACCGGATCGGCCGGCTATGTTTCCGGCGACTATGACAGCGAGTTCGGCGGAACATCTTCCTCCACTCCCACGGCTGCCGGCGTGGTGGCCCTCATGCTCGAGGCGAACCCGAATCTCGGTTGGCGCGACGTGCAGGAGATCCTCATGCGCTCGGCGAAGAAGGTGAACCCGTCCGATGCGGACTGGAAGGCGCCAGTTGCGCCGGCAAACATCAACCACAATCACAAATTCGGCGCGGGCCTGATCGATGCAACGGGGGCGGTCAATCTGGCCGCCGGTTGGACGAATCTGGCCGGGCAACTCAAGCGGACCGTCGCGCAGACGGGGCTCAGCATCGCCATTCCCAACCAAAATACGACCGGCATCACGCGCGAGTTCACGGTGGCCGCGCAGGACAACATCCGGGTCGAACACGTCACCGTGACGGTGAACATCAATCACACCGCGCGCGGCAACCTGCTGATCACGCTGACTTCGCCGTCCGGCACGGTGAGCCGCCTGGCCGAAGTGCACAGCGATTCGGGCGCCAATTTTTCGAACTGGACCTTCATGACCGTGCGCAACTGGGGTGAGAATGCGGCCGGGACGTGGAGGCTGAAAATCACCGATGAAAGCGGGACGAGCAATAACGCGGGCGGGACACTCACTGCGGCCACGCTGGAGGTTTTCGGCGCTTCGACCGCGCCGGTCAACCCGCAGCCATCGGTCACCCTGACCTCGCCGGTTGCCGATCTGGCGGTTTCGCCGGGTGCGGTTGTCGATCTGGCGGCCACGGCGACCGACAGCACAGCGGACGGCGGCGCGGGTTCTGTGGTCAGGGTGGAGTTTCTCGCCAACGGCACGGTGATTGGCACCGACTCGACCGCCCCCTATTTTTTCCAGTGGGCACCAGCCGTCGGCACTTACACGCTGGCGGCCCGCGCGACCGACAACGAAGGTGCCACGTCGACCAGTTCGTCCGTGACGGTCGAAGTCCGGAACCAGACTCCGAGCGTCACCGCCGCGCAAATCTCTCCGTCCGTCGATGCCTACAGCGACGCACCGCTTCAGGTCAGCGGCGTGCTGTCCAACGATCCCGAAGGGGGTCCGGTGACACTGTCCTACCAGTGGCAGTCGAGTCTCAACGGCACGGTCTGGACCGATGCGGGAGGAACCGCATCAGCACTCGCCGCCGCCCAGGCCAATGCCGGGAAGCTCTGGCGCTGCGCGGTGAGGGCCAGCGACGGTAACTCGACGGGAGAGCCGTTTTTCACTGCTCCGGTCAGCGTCGGCAACCGGCCGGTCACGGCGGGGGTCCTCGGATCGTCCTACTCCTTCCAGTTCGCGATCTACGTGCCGGCCGTGAGCACCACGTTCACCCGTCCGGTCATCATCAACGAGTTCAGCCAAGGGTCGAACGGCGGCGAGTGGGTCGAGTTGCTTGTCCTGCAGGATACGAGTTTGGCTTTCTATGACATCGAGGACGCGAGCGGCAACTACCTCCTCTTTCAAGACGATCCCGTCTGGTACAACATCCCCGCGGGCACGGTGGTCGTCGTCTACAACGGCGCGAACAAAGATCCATTGCTGCCGGCCGAGGATACCAATCCTCTCGACGACGGGCGCATGGTTCTTTCCTCGCTCAATGCGGCTTACTTCGCCCAGACGACGGCTTGGCCGGCGCTGGGCAACAGCGGAGACGCCATCTTTGTCAACGATGCGGACAACATCACCGTGGCCCAAGTGGCTTACGGCAGCAGTCTGGCGGCTGTGCCCAATGTCGGCACAGTGTCTTCGGCGCGCGCGGCCTACTACGCCGGAGACACGGAGGAAGGCATCACCGATCGCGCGAACTGGTTTGTCACCACGGCTTCGACGGCACGCGGGGCACGTGCCGTGGCAAGGATCGCCGGCCTGCCAATCGCGTTCGGCGGCCCGTGGAACTCTTTGCCTGCGGGTTTCACCGGCAGCGGTGTGGGAACCTACAGCACGGATTTGGGAGGCGACACGGGCGGCAGTTCGGCGCGGTTCGACACCACCGGTGACAGCCTCACGATCCAATTCTCCTCCGCCCCCGGCGCTCTTGCCTATAACTTGAAGGGCAATCCCTCGAGCGGGACAGCCACGCAAGGAGCGTTCCTCGTGCAGAATTCGGCGGACGGCGTGAGCTATACCACCCATCGCACCGTCACCGATAAGAACAACACGGACGCGCCTTACAGCGATACTTTGCCTTCCACCTCACGTTATGTGCGATTTGTTTACCAGACCAAGACCTCGGGCAATATCCAACTGGACAAGCTGTCCCTTGCGGCAGGATCCGGAGTATCAGCAGTTTCGGTCAGCGCGGTTCCTTCCGTCTTTGCCGAAAATGCGGGGGCGAGTGCATCCGTTGGTTCTGTCAGCATTTCGTCCCCGGCAGTTTCTGATCTGCTGGTCTCTCTCTCGTCTTCCAACCCCAACGCCGCAACTGTCCCGGCGAGCACGACGGTCCCCGCGGGCCAGACCAACGCGACCTTCCCCATCGCGGCGGTCGACAATGTTTTGTCCGATGGCAGCAGAACCGTGACCATCACGGCAACAGCCGCTGGATACACCGCGGGCACGGTGCAACTCACCGTGACAGACGATGAGCCATCCTTCGACGGTGTGACGCCGGGCAAGGGGAACAATCCGGTCAATGCGGCCTTCGTGGTCAACCTGCGCGCGGGGACTTTCGGTCAGGGCAATCTTTACCGCACGAGCGCGGGCCACGAGATACCACCGGGCCTGATGCTCGATCCTGCCACAGGCCTGCTGAGTGGAACGCCAACCCAAACCGGCACCTACAACATCGTGCTGGAGTGCTACAATTCACTCGGGGGGACCGCGACGCAGTCGTTCGTGCTCACGGTTGCGGGCGGATCCTCACCGACTTTCTCGGAATGGCTCGGCAACTATCTGGATTTGACCGATCCCGCGCCGGGAGCAGATCCCGACGGCGACCGGTTGCCCAACCTTGTCGAATACTTCATGGGTCTGAGCCCGTTGGATGGAGCTTCAGCAGCCACGATGCTCGTCCACACGACACAGCCAGGCGAGGTCAGTATGCAATACCGCCGCAGTAAAAACACGCAGGGCGTGAGCGGGGGAGTGAAGTGGAAGAACGCGCTGACGGACGCCAAGTGGTCTGCCGACGGTGTGACCGACGAGTTCGTCAGCGATCACGACGACCACGAAGTGCGTCGGGCCACGGTACCTGTGCTACCGAGCGAGATGTGCAAGTTCTTGCGTTTGGAAGTGCAGCAACAGTAACCAGCTGGATCGCGGTCTCCGCCCGCGATATTCGGATCGAAATTTATCGCGATAGGGACATCGCGATCCACCGAGTCTGATCTGAAGCGGTGGTCGCCGAGGATGGCGACGCTACGGGTTACTTGAGGCCGAGGACGTCTTGCATGTCGTAGAGACCGGCAGGTTGCTTCGCGGCCCACTGGGCGGCGCGGAGGGCGCCGCGGGCGAAGGTGTCGCGGCTGGAGGCTTTGTGGGTGAGTTCGAGGCGTTCGCCGGGGGCGGCGTAGATGACCGTGTGGTCTCCGACGACGTCGCCGCCGCGGATGGCGTGGACGCCGATTTCGTTGCTCGTGCGCTCGCCGACGATGCCGGCTCGGCCGTGGCGGGCGGACTCGGCGTAGTCGAGTTGCCGGACTTCGGCGAGGATCTCGGCGAGCTGGCGGGCGGTGCCGGAGGGGGAATCTTTTTTCAGGCGGTGATGCATTTCGACGACTTCAAGGTCGAAGTCGGGGCCGAGGATTTC
>CAMBUL010000094.1 GCA_945871065.1 Chthoniobacter flavus
ACAGGATGCGCACCGTGCCGCCATCAGCCGTGCGGTCTTGGATGAAGTCGTAGCTCCAGACCTCGTTGGGCCGACTCGCGCTGCGACGCAGGGAGAGACCAGGACGCACCCGGCGGCGCTTGCCGCCATGACCTCTAGAAGCCATGAGTCCCCGCTGCCGTCTGATCCGATCCACCCGCTTGCGATTGATCACCTCTCCGTGCTCGTAACGCACAATGGCCGCCACCTTCTCGTAGCCGAGGCAGGGCCACTGGCGTGAGACCTCCTCAACCCAACCCTTCCTGGGCCAGCTTCTGCGGCGAGGCCAACCGACGGTAATACGCCGTCGAACGACTCAAGCCCAAGGTCCGGCAGGCTCGCTGGCGTTTGCACAGCCCCATACAGACGACCATCTCCACGGCCGCTTTCTTCTGCATGGGGCTTACCATTTTTTGCGTTCACTTCTTTGAGGATCTGGATGTCCAAGGCCTGATCGGCCACCAACTTCTTGAGTCGGCCGTTCTCGGTCTCCAACTCCCTCAGGCGCCGGGCCTCGCTGATCTCCATCCCGCCATACTTGTTGCGCCAGCGGTAATAAGTCTGTTCGCTAATCCCATGGGGTCGGCACGCGTCGCTGATCTTCAGCCCACTGCGCTCGATCTCCCCAAGAATCCGGATGATTTGCTCTACACTGTGTCGGTTCTTCATGGGTTCTACGGATTTTACACCGCAGAACTCTCACTCAACACTGTCTAGTTTCTCGGGGCTGGATCAGAAACACAACTTGGACTCTCACGCCTACGGATGGAGCCCAACTCACGATCGATTTTTCCTCCGCATTGGATATTGCCGTGATCAACACTTTTGCGATGTCGGGCGGTGGCCAGGCTCGGTCGGCTCAGGATTACGGCCTGGAGTATTTTGCAGGCGGAAGCTGGACATCCCTATTCACCAATTTGAACACAAGCGCCCCGAATAACATTAATGCCGGCAACACGACCACATGGGTTAATTTGGATCTTACGAGCTACGCTGGGGGAGCGCTATCCGGGGTAACGGGGCTACGGTTCACCTTCCGCGACATTAACGGCTTACAGTCTATGTATCGCGAAGTGGATGTCTTCGCAACTGGAGCCTACTGGGCTCCGTCTGCTGGGGGGGGCGGAACAGGAACGTGGTCAACCGGTGTTAACAACTGGGCAGTGACCGAGGGAACGCAGGGGAGCGGCCCCCAATCTTCCACCACCACCTTGTTCTTTGGCAATACCGCGGGAACGGTGACCGTAAGCAATGGGGTGAACGTCGCCGCGGGCATGACCTTCTCAACCGACGGTTACACCGTCACGAACAGCACCATCACCATGACTGGAGCCGACGCCGCGTCAAACACCATCACAACAGCCGCCTCGGTGGGAGCCACGATTAGTTCCCAATTGGCTGGCTCCGGCGGCATGACCAAGGCTGGTGCGGGCACTCTCACCTTCGGAGGCTCAGCGGCAAACACGCTGACCGGAACGACCACCGTGAGTGCAGGAACTCTGCGACTGAACAAGTCCGCAGCCAACGCACAGCTTTTCACCGACGGCAACATGCAAACTTTCGTTAGAGCTGAATCCTCTGGTTCGATGCCCACCGGATGGGCGGTATCAGGCGGTCAAGTAACTGGCAGTCAAAGCCCGAGCAACAGTCCGTTCGTCAACATCTACGGCAACAACGCGAGTTCGTTTCGGCTCAACGACGCCGGATCAACTGCGGGCACAGCCGGTTTCTTGCAAGCCTTCTCCACCACCACGAACTACCAGTCGATCTCGGTGAACTTCGATTTCATGGTTCCGACTCTCGCCTTAACGAACTTGGTTGGGGGAGCGTGGGGTATCCAGTTTGACGGGGGCGGAGCCAATGCCAACCCTTCCAGCTCGGTCCACTACCGCATCGATAGGGATGGCTATTTCTCCATTGCCAACAACGCGGGTACCAACAACATCCTAAGTTTGACTGCCGGCAGTTGGTATAATGTGCAAGCCACCTTCGACCTTACCGCGACGAACACTGGCACTGGCAATGGAGCCGGATTTCAATCCGGCTCGATCACCCAGTTCGGCGGCGCCACCGCCAGCTGGAACAATGTGGCTCTGCTGGATACCAGCTTGGGATTCAGCCGCCTCTTGGTTCGCGACCGCTCCTCCTTCGAGTCCGGCGATCTGCTGCTTGATAATGTTTCCGTTGTGGCCAACGCCGATGCCATCGCGGGTAATCTCGCGGTGGCTGCTGGCGCCACGCTGCTGCTCTCGCAAAGCCATCAGGTGAACAATAATGCCGCGGTTACGCTCTCCGGCGGCACGATGCAGCGAGCCGGCGGGGTGAGCGAAGTCTTCGGCAGCCTCGACCTCACGACAGGCTCTTTCCTCGATTTCGGCACAGGTGCGGTCGGCAATCTCACCTTCGGCACATACCAGAACAACCAACAGACGGAGAGCGCCTTGCTCACGCTGAACAACTTCATGCCCGGCAATTCGTTCACCTTCAGCAGCACGAGTTTCAGCACCAACAGCTTCGGCAGCTACTTCACCTTTGGCACGGGTTACGTGGACAGCAGCATCACCAACACGGGCAGCACCTTCACCATCACCGCCATCCCCGAGCCTTCGACGATACTGGCCGCCCTCGGCTTGGCCGGCCTGATGCTCTGGCCCGCCGCGAAACGATTGCGCTGCCCGGCCACGAGCACACGGGAAGAATGAGAAATTTTTTTGCTCATTCGGTATTTCAGCCCGCTGCGGAACCCTGGGGGGAGCTCCGCGGCGGCTCCAACGTCTAACCTCTCCAGCACAAAACGCCACTCTTGCCCGCCCTCGATGTCGGCGACGGTTCAAAAGTGGAGAAGAGGGAGGAAACAAAAGTGGATTCAGTGATTAGACTGAGAAGTGGCCGAGAACGGTAGTCCAGACGTAGCTGGACTCGGTTTTCGCGGGTGAAATGTCGAAATGTGCCGAGTGCGTCCGATCACGGGCGATAGCGGACGAGGTTTTGCGAATAGCCGCCGTCGGCGACCAATGGCCCCGTCTCGGCGGCGAGCTTCGCGCCAACGGCAGCGTCGCGGCCGTGCAATGGTTCCTGGTCCAGGATGGACCAAGGGCGTGCAACCGGCTGAACTCGGGCTGCAGTCCTGGTCCGAACGCCACAAGCTTGATGTTCCGGCCTTGAAGTAGGAAACTTAAGGCATGAGCTTCTTCGACCTACGAGCCGCCGGCGATGTCCGTTTCGACGAGATTTC
Source organism: Chthoniobacter flavus (assembly GCA_945871065.1). Classification (GTDB taxonomy): domain Bacteria; phylum Verrucomicrobiota; class Verrucomicrobiia; order Chthoniobacterales; family JACTMZ01; genus JACTMZ01. The sequence continues at coordinate 3,254 of CAMBUL010000094.1, forward strand.
CCTCGGCGAGGTCATGCTTCGTCTCGACCCCGGCGAGGGTCGCATACGAACCGCACGCCAGTTCCGCGCTTGGGAGGGCGGCGGTGAATACAATGTGGCGCGCGGCTTGCGGCGCTGCTTCGGGCAGCGCACGGCGCTGGTCTCCGCCTTTGCTGACAACGATATCGGGCGGTTGCTCGAGGATTTCATCCTGCAGGGCGGTGTCGACGTCTCGCTCGTCAAGTGGGTGCCCTATGACGGAATCGGTCGCACGGTGCGCAACGGGCTCAACTTCACCGAGCGCGGCTTCGGCGTGCGAGGGGCGGTCGGCGTCTCCGACCGCGGGCTCACCGCCGTGTCGCAACTCAAACCCGGCGATTTCGACTGGGACGCAATCTTCGGGCGTCTCGGCACACGCTGGTTCCACACTGGTGGTATCTTCGCGGCTTTGAGCGAGACCACGGCCGAACTGGTGGTCGAAGCAACGACCAAAGCGCGCGAACACGGCGTGGTTGTCTCCTACGATCTCAATTACCGTCCTTCGCTCTGGAAATCGATTGGCGGACAGGACAAAGCCCGCGAGGTGAACCGCCGCATTGCGCGCAATGTCGATGTGATGATCGGCAACGAGGAAGATTTCACTGCCTGTCTCGGTCTCGAAGTTGAAGGTGCCGACCACAATCTCACCAAGCTCGAAGTCGACAGCTTCAAGAAAATGATCGCCCGCGCCGTCGCGGAGTATCCGAACTTCAAAGTCGTGGCCACCACGCTGCGCGCCGTCAAAAGCGCCACCGTGAACGATTGGGGAGCCATCTGCTGGGCCGACGGACAATTCTACGAGGCCAAGCACCGCCCGGGTCTCGAGATCATGGATCGCGTGGGTGGCGGCGACAGTTTTGCCTCGGGTCTTATCTACGGATTCCTTTCCGGTGCCGATCCGCAAACCGCCGTGGACTACGGCGCGGCGCATGGCGCTCTGGCCATGACCACGCCGGGTGACACTTCGATGGCCTCGCTGGCCGAGGTGAAGAAGCTCGCAGCCGGTGGAGGGGCGCGCGTCGATCGCTGATTTCTCCTTTATGAACCAACCGCTTTTCGACCAAACACTGGCCGACAAGGTTTCCGCCGCCAGAGTTGTCGCGGTCCTGATTGTGGACGATGCCAACGACGCGGTGCCGCTGGCCCGCACTCTGCTCTCCGGCGGGGTGGACGTGATGGAACTGACCTTACGCACACCTGCCGCGCTCGACGCCTTGCGGGCCATCCGTCGCGATGTGCCGGAAATGACTGCTGGCATCGGCACGATTCTTTCCGTTGAACAGTTGCATGCCGCACGCGAGGCCGGAGCGGCCTTCGGCGTTTCGCCCGGATGCAACCCGCGGTTGCTGGCAGGAGCAAGAGAGGCCGGTTTTTCGTTCGCTCCGGGCATCGCCACTCCGACGGACATCGAAATAGCCATCGAGCAAGGCTGTCGTTTGCTCAAGTTTTTCCCCGCCGAACAACTCGGCGGCCTGCCCTATCTGCGCGCCATGGCCGCGCCCTACGCGCATCTCGGTTTGCGATACATTCCGCTGGGAGGGCTGACTGCCGCTAATGCGGGCATCTACCTCAATGATCCGCTCATCGCGGCCATCGGTGGTTCATGGATCGCCCCCCGCGAGGCGATCAAAACCAACGACTGGGCGACGATCGCGTCCAATGCCCGTGCCGCGGTGGCGAACCTTTCGTCTTCTTGGCAAGAGCGGCGCCCCTGAAACAACCACGACTCACGGGGCAATGCGCTAAAGGGAGAGATCAGGCCAGCAAGTTCCTTGATCACTTTCAGCTGCCGCAGCGCGCGCAATTGTTTCGGTTTTCCCGCAGGTCACTGAGTGGGTGGGTTGCTCGTCTGTGACTTATCGCGTGGGGCCGGAGCGACAATTGACCTGGACCGCGGAAGCCGTCACCGACGCACCGACCATTGTGAATCTGGTGCACCATCCGTATTGGAATCTGTCCGAAGGAATGTCGGCGAATATCGATGAGCATATCTTGCAGCTTTTCGCGGAATCCTATCTCCCGGTGGCCGATGGAAAAATCCCCACGGGAGAAATCCGACCGGTGGACGGAACCCTAATGGATTTCCGCCGGCCGCGCGTGATGCGCAAAGAAGCAGGTTTGGACTACGACCACTGCTGGGTGCTTGATCGTTCCGCCGCGGCGGACGATCTCGTTTTGGCTGCACGTCTCTCGGACCCGCGAAGTGGCCGAATGCTGGAAGTCTCAACCAACCAGCCCGGCATCCACTTCTGTGATTGGAGTGTCATGGATGGTTCAGTCATCGGCCGCTCCGGCCAGAACTACGGCCCCGCGCTGGTCTCTGCCTCGAACCGCAAAACTTTCCCGACGCGCCCAACCATCCAAACTTTTCCTCTTGCCGCCTTGAACCCGGACAAGTTTACACGAGCGTTGTCGCCTATGGATTTCGCGCCGAATGAGGCTCAACGGAGGTGTAAAGCGCAGGGAGCGGTGCGTTCATTGGTCAAAAACAAGCCAGATACCCCAGAAATGTGAGGGACACCTTACCCCTTAGCAAATTAAAGGTGGGCAACAAACAGGCAACAATCGGGCAACACATGTCGAGCGCGTTGTCATTTTGTTGCCATGCGGAAAGAAGCTTTGCCGGTTCGTTTTTGACCAATGAAACATGGGCGAAAAATGGTCCGGAATTCGCGCCGGAAAAACCATCCCGACATTGCGAAGAAGCGGATCCGCGTGACGATAAGTCGCTGGGCGTTTCACGATAGTCCATGTGGCGTCGGCCGCGCTGAATCTTTCGTTCGCCCGCGGCATCCTCGACATGGAATGCGGCGGTCTCTCACGCCCCCAAGGCGGCGAGTGGCGTCTTTGAGGCGACGATAACTCATGGCTTCTAGAGGTCATGGCGGCAAGCGCCGCCGGGTGCGTCCTGGTCTCTCCCTGCGTCGCAGCGCGAGTCGGCCCAACGAGGTCTGGAGCTACGACTTCATCCAAGACCGCACGGCTGATGGCGGCACGGTGCGCATCCTGT
>CAMBUL010000095.1 GCA_945871065.1 Chthoniobacter flavus
TATCGTCTTCCATCCAAACCTTCGCTTTTGGGCGTTGGACGGACCTCCAACTCTCCGCTGGTCACCCGTTCTGGGTGCTTTTACCCTCTAATTTCACCATTCTCCTTTTGTTCCGGCGAGAATTCTCCTTTTGTTCCGTCGCCGACAGCAGCACCGAAATTGCGTGCTTTTCCAGTCAAGAACGCCATAGTGGAGGGTTCCTATGAAAGAAAAAGAAGAGGCTGCGATCAAATCGCTCGTAGCCGAAAGCGGGTGTGTCCATTCCCCGGAACTACTTGAGGAATTAATCGAGACAGCGCTTCTGCTTGGCCGGGACAAAGCCCCGGTGGCCGATATCAAGCTCATCGTCAGGGCGCTGAAAGAGTTGCGTTACGCCTCCAAGGTTTTCCAACCCTATGCCGACCGTCGCAAAGTCGCGGTCTTCGGCTCCGCTCGGCTCGCGCCGGAAACCGCCGAATTCAAGATGGCCGAGGAGATGGGCCGCCAGGCCGTCGAGCACGGCTTTATGGTCATCACAGGTGGGGGTGACGGCATCATGGGTGCCGCGCAAAAAGGCGCCGGTCGGGACAACAGCTTCGGTCTTAACATCCGCCTCCCGTTCGAACAGCGTGCCAATGAGACGATTCACGGCGACAAAAAGCTGATCAACTTCAACTATTTTTTCACCCGCAAGGTCAATTTCGTCAAAGAAACCGATGCCTTCGTCCTTTTCCCCGGCGGCTTCGGCACGCAAGACGAAGGATTCGAGTGCCTCACGCTCATGCAAACGGGCAAGGCCAAGATCACGCCGCTCATCCTGCTCGATACGCCGGATGGACGCTATTGGGAAACGTGGGAATTCTTCATCAAGAACGACCTCCTGCGCATGAAGCTGATTTCACCGAGCGATTTCCACCTCTTCAAAATTTCGCATTCCTGCGAGGAAACTATCGCGCACATCGAGCAGTTTTACCGCGTCTTTGAATCCTACCGTTGGTTGCGCGAAAAGATGGTAGTCCGCATCAAGCGTCCCTTGACTGCCGGGAGTCTCCGCGAACTGAACGAAAAGTTCGGCCGGATTCTGGTCAGTGGTGCCATCGAGCAAACCGGTCACCTTCCCGGAGAAGGTGGCGACCGCGCTTGGAAGGTGGGATCTATCTTCCGTGGCGGCCAGGAAGATGAAATGCCACGGCTCATTTTGACGCCTGAAAAGACGGACTTCGGAACGCTGCGCCTTTTCATTGACGCGATCAACGAGTCCGAGACAGTGGATTAACCAACCCCGAGGCCCGCTTGAAGCCCAGCGCCACAGTCACGGTTTATGACACCACCCTGCGGGATGGCACGCAAGGGACGGGGATTTCTTTCAGTGTGCAGGACAAATTGCGGGTGGCCGAGCGTCTCGACGAGTTCGGGGTGGATTACATCGAGGGCGGGTGGCCGGGCTCGAATCCCAAGGACATCGAATTTTTCGCCGAAGCGGCCAAGCGCTCATGGAAACACGCCAAGATCACGGCCTTCGGCATGACTCGCCGCGGCGGGGTGAAAGTGGAGAATGACGCGCAGGTGCGGCAACTTCTCGAGGCCGGCACGGGGGTCATCACTGTTGTTGGCAAAACTTGGCCGCTCCATGTCACGGAGGTCTTCGGCGTGACCCTCGAGGAGAACTTGGCCATGATTCGCGATACCGTGGCTTTCCTCAAGCGCGAGGGGCGGGAGGTGTTTTACGACGCGGAGCATTTCTTCGACAGTTACCGGGAGGATCCGAAGTATTCTCTGGCCACCTTAGAAGCGGCGTCGGAGGCGGGTGCGGATTTGCTCGTGCTTTGCGACACGAATGGCGGGAGCCTTCCGGCCTTCGTGGCCGCGGCGACCAAGGCGGCGTCGGCCGGGGCCGGTTGCCGGGTTGGCACGCACACGCACAATGATTGCGGACTCGGGGTGGCCAACGCGCTGGCCGCGGTGGACGCGGGAGCCATCCAGGTCCAAGGCACGATGAACGGCTACGGGGAGCGGGTGGGCAACTGCAACCTGACCACGCTCATCCCTTTGCTCCAACTCAAGTGCGGGGAACCGTTGGTCCGGGGGCTGGAGCGACTGACCGAGCTGTCGCGCTTCATCGACGAAGTGGCCAATGTTCCGCACGATATCCGGGCGCCTTTCGTCGGTGCGGCGGCCTTCACCCACAAGGGGGGCCTGCATGTCCACGCGGTGCAAAAATTGGCCCGCTCTTACGAGCACATCGACCCCGCGCTGGTCGGCAACGAACGGGTGGTGACCATCTCGGATCTCTCCGGCCAGACCAATGTCCTGGTCAAAGCCGAGTCGATGGGGTTCAAATTCGCCAAGGGTTCCCCCGAGGTGGCCAAGGTGCTCCAGGAGGTCAAGCGCCTCGAGCATGAGGGCTACGAATTCGAGGCGGCGGAGGCGTCCTTCGAACTGCTCATCCGGCGCACGCTCGGACAGCATCGCCCGCTTTTCGAACTCGACGAATACAAGTGCGACTTTCTGCGCAGTGGCAACCCCTCGGGCGACTGGAACAAATGCACCGCCATGGTGCAGATCCGGGTCAATGGCGAAGAGGTCCACAAGCAAGGGCAGGGCGACGGTCCGGTCAATGCACTCGATGCCGCCCTGCGTCTCGCCTTGGTTCCCTTCCACCCGGTGATCGGCGGCGTGCGTCTCGACGATTACAAGGTACGCATCATCAACGGCCGGCGCGGCACGGCCGCCCGCACCCGTGTTTTTATTTTGTCCACCGACGGCAAAGCGGAATGGGGGACGGTCGGGGTCTCCGACAACATCATCGAGGCGAGTTGGCAGGCCCTGGTCGACAGTTTCGACTACGCCGTCCTTCGGGCGGGGCGCGGGGCTTGAGGCTCCCGGGTCAGCGCAGCGGGTCCGAGTAACGATTGACCCGGAAATCGCTGCTGCGCTGCGAGGCGGATGGTCGTTCGGGCCGGGTGGGGGAGCCCCCGCCGAGGGTGTCAACCACGCGGGCCTGCAAGCGGAAGGTGTTGACCGGGACGCGCACACGCCGGTTGCCGCCCGACAGTTTACGGCGGCCGAGGATGAAGTCGTAGGGCTTGTAATAGTTGCCTAGGTCGCGACGGTAAGAGCCCTGGTTGATGCCGATGCGGAGGTTTTTGCGGATCTCGAAGTGAAGGTGCGCGACATACATGCCGCGGTTGGTCCCGATACTGCCGACCAACTGGCCGCGTCGTGCCTGCTGTCCCTCGCGGACAAAGATCTGGTGCAGGTGGGTGTAGAACGAGTCGACGTAGTTCCAGCGCCCGCTGCTCCAGTAGGCATGCCGGATGATCACCGTCTTGCCCCATCCCATGCGCGCATCGCGGGCATAGACCACGAGGCCGTGCGCCGTGGAGTAGACCGGGGCGCCGAGGTCGGTATTGCCGCCGCCGCCGCCATTCCAGTCATCACCCATGTGACGTCCCACCATGAGTCCGCGGGAGCGGTAATAACCGACGGCGTCCGGTTTTCCCACCGGCATATCGAACCCGTCGGCACTGCGGGTGGCTGAATATTTGAACCCTTCGGGCAGGCCTTCGCCGTCCTGCGCGTGGAGCCAGGCAATGGCGAGCAGGAGCGCGAGAAGGGGCGTGAGGGCGCGACGCATTGCCCTTCAAGCTTAAAGATCCGGTCTGTGCCGGGCAAGCGTGGTCGGTTTTGCTCAGCGGACCTTGCGACGTCCGCAGAGCAGAGGATCTTTATCTCACTCCGGGGTGTGGCGATCGATGTCGCGGTCAGCCGGTGGCCGGCGATTGGAAGGGAGGAGGAGGAGAACCGGGTGGCGCCTGGTTGACCCGCACGACAGGAACCGGGAAGCGCATGCACATGTCGCCGTCGAGACGGATTTCAACGTGGTGCACGCCGAACTTCTTGACTTGCACGCCACCGAAGAAGTGGACGTTGGTGGCACTGCCTTCGATTTCCCGCAAGTCGAAATCGATGGCAGCCTCGGCGACGACTTCGTCGTCGGGATCGAGAAAGCGGGAGTCTTGGTGAAACCGGCCGATGCCGCCGCACCAACGCGACCAGAGGCAGAGCTTGAAGAATCCGATGGGAACCTGCGGGGCGGGGATGGCCCCGATGACGCCGATCAGGGTTTGCGCCCCGCTCACTTCGGTGCGCACGTCCTCACAGAGGATGACGGATTGAAGGTCGGGTGCGATGGGGTCCATGGTCAGGTCGAGGGCCAGAGAAGCCACGCGGCAACGACTAAAGCCAAGGCAACGCGATACCAGCCGAAGATTTCCATCCCGTGCGATTTGAGGTAGCCGACCATCCATTTGACGGCGAGGACCGCGGAGAGCCAGGCCGCGCCAAAACCGATAAGCAGAGGGGTTGCCCCGTAGGTGGCGAGCATTTCCGGGCCGTGTTTCAGGGCATCGTAAGCGGTGGCGGCCGTCAGGGTGATGACTCCGAGCAGGAAACTGAGTTCGACCGCGGCGGGAAGGGAAAGCCCGACCAACACTCCTCCCACGATGGTGATGAGGCTGCGGCTTACCCCGGGCCACATGGCGATGCACTGGGCCAGGCCGACAATGAGGGCCATGCGCACAGTCAAGTGCTCGAGATCGAAGCCGGTGGTCGGCGAGGTGCCGCGGCGGCGGCGCGCCAAGGAGACGACAAGAATGGCCATTCCGCCGGCGAACCAAGCGGCAACAACCGGCCACAGTCCCCATTCGTCGCCGCCGAAAAGGTATTTTTTGATCGGCTTTTCGAGCAGCAGGCCGAGGACGGCGGCCGGGACGAAAGCGGAGAGAAGGTTGATTAGCAGGCGCTGCCCCGCTTCGTTGCGCCCGACCGCACCCATCACCATCTGGGCCACGCGCTGGCGATAAATACCCAACACCGCGAGGATGGCGCCGGCTTGGATGCAAATGGCGAAGGCGTCCGACGCCGTGCTCGAGTCAATGCCCATCAACCGCTGGGCGAGCAAGAGGTGACCGGTGGAGCTGACCGGAAGATACTCGGTCAATCCTTCAACCAGACCGAGGATGAGGGCTTGGAAGTTATCCACGACGGGAGGTCCCTCCGGAGAGCGAGAAAAGCAGGATCAAACGGCGGCATCGCCGGTTTCGTCCGTGCGGATACGGATGGCCTCGTCGATCGGAAGGACGAAAACTTTGCCATCGCCGATTTTTCCGGTCTTGGCGGATTTCACGATCGCCTCGGTTGCCTTGGCCACATTTTCATCGGAGACCACGATTTCAAGTTTCACTTTGGGCAGGAAATCCACCGTGTATTCGCTGCCCCGGTAGATTTCGGTGTGGCCTTTCTGGCGTCCGAAGCCTTTGACCTCCGTGACGGTCATGCCTTCGATGCCGATTTCAGCCAGCGCTTCTTTGACATGCTCCATCTTGAAAGGTTTAATGATGGCTTCGATTTTTTTCATGACATGCGCGTTGTAGTCTACCCCCCCGGTATTGCAAGCCCGGAAACCGCGCGCGGAACGGACCTTCGGCCGTGAGCATGATGCGCCTGCGCCGGTCGCGGATCCGCCCGTGGCTGAAAAAGGTTCCCCGTCAGAGGCACGTGCGCGGCACCTGGTTGCACCGCCTGCTCGGCGACCGCCTGTTCACCCCGGAACTATGGCGTCCGACCCGCGAGGGTGTGGCTCGTGGCGCGGCCACGGGTTTGTTCTGGGCGATGATGCCAATCCCTTTCCAAATGTTGCCCTCAGGCATTACGGCCTATCTTTTCCGGTTCAATATTCCGACCGCTATTTCCGTGGTGTGGATCACCAATCCGGTGACCTGGCCGATTATTCTTTACTGGCAGTACCGCCTGGGCGCGTGGTTGCTGCGCGAGGATGCTCCGTCAGG
>CAMBUL010000096.1 GCA_945871065.1 Chthoniobacter flavus
GGTTCGGCCGGCAGCATATTCCTGCTCGGCCCTCTCATTCATCGCGGCAAACTTGCCCGCGGTGGCGTCCGCCTTCATCTGGCGGTCCCAATCATCGTCCTCAAACGGATGCAGCACCGACATCAACTCGCAATACTCCTGCGGCGCGAGCCGATTGATCGCTTCCTTGATTTTCGTGACTGTCGACATGATTGAACTCCTACTCCGTCGGCCGCCGCCGGTCAATCGGGGCAAGCGGGGAGCGTGGTGCCGGGAGCCAGCCCGCGACGCCCCCAAACTCGTCACAAGTTTACCTCAGGGGACACCTCCGCAGACTTCGGTCCAAGTCACAGCGGCGCCTCCCGCCGCCTCCCCTCCACTCAGCTCTCAAGCTCAGGCCTCATCCCTCCGGACCCGCTTCCCCCGCGCTCTCCGTGCCCCCGTGAGAGTCCTCTGTCTTTCACCTGAGCCGAGTCCGCGAGACGGGCCTTAGCCAAAACCGAACACTGAACACTGCGGCGAAGCCCGCTCCGGCCTACTCACCGCGCGGCCTCGAACCTACCTCTATTCCACCCGCGGCGCCGGGCGCGGGACGCTTAGAGGAATTTCCCCGGATTGAGCAAATCACCCGGATCGAGGGCACGCTTGATCCGCCGGTGTAACTCGTCCGCGCCGGACTCCACCGCTTCTTTCCACCAACGTTTCTTGGCCAGGCCGACCCCGTGTTCCCCGGTGATGGTTCCGCCCATGGCGAGCACGCCGCGGAACAAGGCGTCGAGCGCGCGCTCCATGCGTTCCTTGGTCGCGGGAGCATCCGGATTTTTCACCATCAGATTGACGTGGATATTGCCGTCACCCGCGTGACCAAAGCAGGCCACCGGAACGTCATAGTCGCGCCCGAGTTGCGCCCCGAATTCGACCAACTCGACCAATTTTCCCCGCGGCACCACGATATCTTCGTTCAATTTTTTCAATCCGGTGGCCTTGAGCGAGGCGGAAAATCCACGCCGCAGGGCCCAGAGCCGATCGCATCCTTCGGCCGTGAGCGCGCTCTCCACCGAGACCGCGCGGGCCCCCTTCAAGAGCGCGGTCAATTCGGCCGTCTCCGCCTTCACGCTGGCCTCCTGCCCGTCGATCTCGACGAGCAAATGTGCCTCGCCTGCCGGGATGGCCGTCTCGGTCCCCGCATGCTGGCGCGCCGCCTCGAGTGTGAAGCGGTCGGCGATTTCCACCGCGGACGGCAAATGCCCGTGCGCGAAGACCGATTGCACCGCCGCCGCCGCCGTCGGCATGTCGGGAAAACTGGCCGAGAGGACGGCCCGGACCGGCGGCCAAGGGAGCAGGCGCAAAGTCGCTTCGGTGACGATGCCGAGCAGGCCTTCCGAGCCGGTGAAAAGTCCGACCAGATCAAATCCCGTTTTGTTTTTATGGGTGCGCCCCCCCACCCGCGCCACGGTGCCGTCGGCCAGCACGACTTCGAGCCCGAGGACGTAGTGGCGCGTCACGCCGTATTTCAAACACCGCGGACCGCCCGCATTGGTCGCGATGTTTCCGCCGATGCTGCAATCCTGCAAACTCGCCGGATCCGGCGGGTAAAAAAGTCCCTTGTTCCGCGCGGCCTCTTGCAAATGTCCGGTGATCACCCCCGGGTCGACCACGGCGACGAAGTCCTCCGCGCTCACCTCTTTGATCCGGTCCATCCGCGCGGTCGAGAGCACGATGCCGCCGCGCACCGGAACACAACCGCCCACGTAGCCGTAGCCGGCCCCGCGGGTCGTCACGGGAATTTTTTCCCGCGCCGCGATTTTCATCACGCCGGCAATCGATGCGGTCGAGCGGCCGAAGACCACAGCCTCGGGGAGGGTGCGGGCGAACCACTTGTCGCCCGCCGCCGCCTCGCGTGAGGCCTCATCGGTGCGCACGCCGTCGATTCCGGCCACTTGGCGCAATTCGTCAATGATCCTCGCGTCCACGCGCTTACATTCCCATGATCTCGTAGCCGCCGTCCACGTAAAGGACCTGACCCGTGATCGAAGCCGCGCCGTCGCTGGCCAAAAAGACGCCGGTGGCGCCGAGTTCGGACGTCTCGCAGCTGCGCTTGAGCGGGGCGTGCTCCTCATAGTGCTTCATCATGGAGGAGAATCCGGCAATACCGCGGGCGGCCAAAGTTTGCACTGGGCCGGCACTAATGCAATTGACCCGGATCTTGTGCGCCCCGAGGTCGTAGGCGAGGTAGCGGGTCGAGGATTCCAGGGCGGCCTTGGCCACGCCCATCACGTTGTAGTGCGGCACGACTTTCACGCTGCCGAGATAACTCATGGCCACGATACTGCCCCCACCGGTCATCATCGGCGCCGCGGCCCGGGAGAGCGCGACGAGCGAGTAGGCGCTGATGTCCAGCGCAGCGGAAAAGGCCGCGCGCGAGGTGGAGACAAAGTCCCCTTCGAGGGCTTCCTTCGGGGCGAAGGCCACGGAATGGAGGAGAAGGTCGAGCTTGTCGGTGTGTCCTTTCACTTTGTCGAAAAAGGCCGCGATTTCCCCGTCCTTGGAAACATCGCAAGGGTACACCGGAACGTCTGATCCGAATTCCGAAACCAACTCCTCCACATTCTCTTTCACCCGTTCGCCCTGGTAATTGAAGATGAGCTTCGCGCCCGCTTCCTTCCACGCCTTGGCGATGGCCCACGCGATACTGCGTTTGTTGGCCACGCCGAAAACCACCCCTGTTTTTCCGTCAAGAATTCCTTTGCTCATAAGGGGATTATCTTCGCCAATGCGGCACCCCGAGGTCAAACCCCGAGCTACTGCATCCGCACATCCAAGCGCACGAAGTCGGCAAGGGCACCGGCCAGGCGAGCGGCGACCGTCTGGCGCCCGCATTCGATACGGACGCGACCCGTCATACCCATTTTCAGATCAGGGTCGGGATTAACGATACGGACTTTGGCGAAGTGCGTGTCCGCGAGAAGCGTTTCCTGCCGTGCGGTGCTGGCCGAGACAGCCACGTCGCCACCGGCTGCCTCACGCAGTCCGGCTGGCAATTGCTCGGCGCTGAGCCGCAAGGGGTCGCCAACCACCACGCCGTGGAAAAGTTTCCCGGGCTGCCCGCGCAGGCGAAGACGTGCCCGGGCTCCATCTTTGACCTGACGCGCTTCTTTCTCCCCCAGGGGGACAAGGAATTCATCGAGCATTGGCGGTTGGACAACGCAAAAGACATCTCCTGCCTTAAGGAATTGTCCCGACTTCATCTCCATGTCGCGCGTGGCAACGATGCCGTTGTTCGGCGCACTTAGCACCAGCCGTTCAGCACGTTGCTGTGTCTCGGCCAAGCGGGCGCGAGAAGCGGTCAGAGCCGCCTTCTGCTTTCCCACCTCGGCGAGCGAGGCAGATGTGACCGCTCCACGCAGTGACGCCTCGACTTGATCGACGGCCAACTTGGCCGATTCGAGTTCGGCCGCGAGGGACGAGCTGCGCAAGCGACCTAGGATCTGTCCTGTTGTGACCGCTTCACCTTCTGATGCGAGGACCTCGACGACAAAACCATCTACCCCGGCCCGAAGCACGAAGTCATTGGCCGGTTCAAGCACGCATGAACGCGCAATCCAGTGAGGAAAAGGAATGAGCAAAGCTCCGGCCGCAATTGAGGCAGCCAGAGCCAATCCGACGAGCGCTCGCTTTCGCCGCTGGCCCTGCGATGCGGCAGCGCGTTGAAAAAGCCGGCGACAAAAATGGACAAAAGGAAAGATCAACGAATTGAGGACCCAAGCGCCGATGAGGAAATTGACCGCCCATTGCAAGCCGTGCGGTTGTGCGACAACTGAAAGAAAACGCCAGACACCGAGAATGACGACGATGAGCCAAGCCTGACTGAGCACTCCATAGCTCCCGAACAACCACGCCTCTTTGCGCGGCACTTCGCGACTTTTTGTGCCGAGGAGGAAATCACCAACTCGGGAGGAAACAAATTCACCGGACCGCTCGCGCAGGTCGGGCCGGTCGAGCGCGTCGGCTAAAATATAATACCCGTCAAAACGCATCAACGGATTGCCGTTGAAGAGTACCGTGCTGACGCTGGCCACGAGGAGAAGATTGAGCGCCAATTGGCGCGAGAAACCATCGGCCATCAAAAGCCAGAGCCAGACGAGCATAGCGGCCACAACCAATTCCGCCACGATCCCCGCCGCTGCCACGGCGATACGTTGGAACTTTTTCGGAAACAGATACGAATCGCTTGCCTCCACGTAAAAAAGCGGCAGCCCGGCCACTAAAGTCGCGCCCGCCTCGTGCACTTTTCCGCCGTAATGCCGCACGGCAACGGCGTGCGCACCCTCGTGAATGACCTTGAGCAGGACAAGTCCGAGATAGAAAAAAAGCAGTGCCTTCCACGATGCAAACCAACCAGACTCGAAAGCACCAAGCCCTCCGGCCGCAAAGAACGCAACTGCGGAGAGAGCCACGAACAAAGCCGAGACAACGAGGAAAAACGGATGAAAGAATAGCCGACAGAGCGGCGCCGTCTTTTCCAACAACGAAGAGGGATCCCCGAGTGGGAGGCGCAAAAAGAGGAGTGATACCACCTTGCGCAGGCGCTGCTGCCACTCGCCGAAAACGCTCGTCTGCATTGTCTTCGCCGAAGTTGGCGCACCACCACGGGCCAGCCCGTTGGCCCTCAATTCCCGTGACAGCCGCTGCAGCCGCAGGGCCAACTTTTCGTCATCGACCGTCCGCCAAGAGGCTGGCCCTTCCCGCCGGAGCCGGGCAATCACTTCACCGGGCGGCAAAGATGAATCGATGAGCCGGGCAGCTCGGTAGTCGTCTTCAGGCAACTCGTAAAAGCGGTGCCCAACAGGATCTTTGACCACGGCAATACGCTCCCCGCGGCGCGTGACCACAGACACTTCCAGATCCTCTCGCAAAGCGGCAAGGGCCCGCGGAGGCGCATTGACCGTTGATTCCGCGATCATGGCTCAAAGAAAGAGATGCATCCTCGCCTCGTGCCAAAGCCGCGACAGGGCAGAGAAAAGGAGCGGGCGGCGCGGACCTTGGATCTTGGCCATGCCGGAAAATCCCGGACGCACATCGGCCCGCAAGACATCGGGAAGCACGATGCCCCGCAGTGTCACGAAGATGAAGCTGCCTTTCTCTTCCGGATAAACCATCTGGCTGATTTGCCGCGGTGAATCGACCCTTCCCTCCAGCGCAACATCGGACCGCGCCTGCAAAACATAGCGCACAGGCAAAGACCCCGCACGTTCCAGCGCGCGCTGCAGGGATCCGGTGTCACTCTCGTCGAGCTTGATGCGCAGGTCCCATCCGGAAAGTGCGGCAATCTCGCAAATCACCATGCCGGGTTGCGCGACTTCCCCGCGGCGGAGAACCAAGTCTTTGGTCAACACAATCCCGTCGATCGGCGAGCGCACGGTGCATTGATCAAGGTCGAGGCCCAGCTTGCCCCCTTCTTCCGCGGCGCGCCTCTGCTCGAGCTGCGCCTGACGAAAAGCGCCCATCTCGTCGCGTTGCTGTTGCTCGCGCCCCTCAGCCGCCGCTTTGGCTTCGGTTTGGCGCGCAGCCTCGAGCTGGGCCCGGATTTCACCCGCATCGATGAGGGCGACAGGCTGTCCAGCTACGACTTTGTCGCCCTCGGAGACGAGCACCTCGTCGATACGCCCGCCGATCTCGGCCACGACCGCGCCGCGCTGCGAGGGCACCAGCTCGCATTGTCCCTTGAACGTTTGCGGGA
>CAMBUL010000097.1 GCA_945871065.1 Chthoniobacter flavus
CCCAACACCCTCCTCTTCTTCCGCCTCGGCGACTTTTACGAAATGTTTTTCGACGATGCCCGCGAAGCGTCCGCCCTCCTCAACGTCGCCCTGACCAAACGCGGCGGAACCCCCATGTGCGGCGTCCCCTGCCACAGCGCCCGCGCTTACGTGGCCAAACTGGTCGAAGCCGGCAAACGTGTCGCCATCTGCGACCAGGTCGGCGACGTCACCCCCGGCAAACTCGTCCGCCGCGAAATCGCCCGTATCCTTAGCGCCGGCACCCTTGATGATTTTGGACTGGAGGAGAACCGCCACAATTATCTCGCCGCCGTCTGCCCCGACAAAAAATCCACCGGCCTCGCCTGGCTCGACCTCAGCACCGGCGAATTCCGCCTGGCCCAAATTGAATCCCCCGCGCAACTTGCCGACCAGATCGCCCGGCTCCAGCCGAGCGAACTCCTCGTTCCTGACCATCTGGCCAGCGTCCCCGCATTCCCGCTTCCCGCGACGCCGCATGACGCCTTCGCCTTCGAGCTCAACCAAGCCACCGACCTGCTCCTCGAGCATTTTCGCGTGCAGTCCCTCGACGGCTTTGGCTGCACCGGTCTCCCCAACGGCACCCGCGCCGCCGGTGCCCTCCTCCACTACATCACGCGCAGCCTCCGCCGCGATGCGCAGCACCTCTCGCCCCCAAAACCTTGGCACGCCTCATCCTACCTTCTCCTTGATGCCGTCACGCAAACCAACCTCGAACTCGTCGAGTCCCGCAGCCCCGAGGGTACTAGCCTGCGCGGCGCGGTTGACCGCACCCTGACCCCGATGGGCTCACGCCTCCTGCGCGAATGGATCCTTAATCCGTTGCGCGATCTTGCCGCGATCACGCACCGCCAAGACCTTGTGTCCGGCTTCCACGACGATCCGACGCGCCTCGCCGCGGTGCGCGACATCCTCCGCGACATCCGTGATATGGAGCGCGCTGTTTCCCGCCTGAGCATGTCCTCCGGCAACGCGCGTGACCTTGTCGCGCTGAAAACTTCCCTCGCCCTCCTCCCGTCCCTCCGCACCGCCCTCGCCGAAAACGACGACTCCCCGCTTCTCGGCCTCGCAGCCGGCCTCCTCACCTTCGATCCATTGGTCGACCTCCTTGAATCCGCCGTGGTCGACGATCCTCCGCCCACCACACGCGAAGGAGGTATGATCCGCGAGGGGCATGACCCGGATCTCGATCAGCTCCGCCGCGCCGGGACCGAAGGCCGCCGCTGGATCGCCGAACTGCAAGACCGCGAAATCACCCGCACCGGCATCAAGTCCCTCAAAATCCGCTACAACTCCGTCTTCGGCTACTACCTCGAAGTCACCAAATCCAATCTCGCCGCCGTCCCCGGCGACTACACGCGCAAACAAACCACCGCCAACTCGGAGCGCTTCATCACCCCCGAGTTGAAAGAAATGGAAGGCCGCATCCTAGGTGGCGAAGAACGCGCCCGCGCCCTCGAATCCGAAATCTTCAGCCAACTCCGCACCGCTGTCCTCGCGGAATTGGCCTCGCTCCAGCATGCCGCCCGCGCCGTCGCCCAGATCGACACCCTCTCTGGACTGGCCGAAACCGCCCGCACCTTCCGCTACATCCGTCCGAAACTCACCGCCACCGGGGTCATCAAAATTACCGACGGACGCCACCCCGTGCTCGACCAAACCATGCCCGCCGGGCGCTTCGTGCCCAACGACACCGCGCTGAGCACCGATGCCCCCCGCCTCGTCATCCTCACCGGCCCCAACATGGCCGGCAAAAGCACCTACATCCGCCAAGTCGCCCTCCTCGTCCTCCTCGCCCAGACCGGCAGCTTTATCCCCGCAGCACAAGCCGAGATCGGGATCGTCGACCGCATCTTCACCCGCGTTGGCGCGACCGACGACCTCGCGCGCGGACAGTCCACCTTCATGGTCGAAATGAACGAAACCGCCGCCATTCTCAACAACGCGACCGACCGCAGCCTCGTCATCCTCGACGAAATCGGCCGGGGCACCTCGACCTTCGACGGCCTCTCCATCGCTTGGAGCGTGGCCGAGCATCTTCATGACGTCACCGCCTGCCGCACCCTCTTCGCCACCCACTACCACGAACTGACCGACCTCGCCCGCACCCGCCCCGGTGTGGCTAATTGCAACATCGCAGTCCGCGAATGGAACGACGACATCATCTTCCTCCGCAAAATCATCCCCGGCCCCGCCGACCAAAGCTACGGCATCCAAGTTGCGCGGCTGGCCGGTCTCCCCGAGCCCATCCTCAAGCGAGCACGGGAAATCCTGGCCAACCTCGAAAATTCCGAACTGACCGCCGAAGGCAAACCCGCCCTGGCCGAAAAACGCCCGCGGTCCCACAAACTCCGCGCCTTCACCGACCAACTCGACCTCTTCGAGTCCTAGCTTCGTAAACATCCGTATCGGCGGTCAACCGAGGCTTTGCGAGACGGGTCGCCGCAGCGACCAACTGATCTGACCGCCGGAACCTATCCCTCCAAGCCCGCGCAAAACTCGCGAAAAGCCCTCTCCTCCTCTGCCGTCGCCACTCCCGCCACGATGTGACCCGCGAGACTTCTCAGCACAACCCTCTGATCCTCCGGAAAATCCAACTGATTGATCACATCACGGATGATCGCCGCGAAAGTATTCCCATTGTAAAAACAAAAAGGCGCGCCGCGGTGGCAAAGCCGGCAAAGTTTCACAGCCTCATCCAGAGTCATCTCGCGCAGGTAATTTTCGGCCCACAAAGAGCGCGTGGTCGCATGTCCATCGGAAGTCGGCTTGTGCAGCGCACTTTTCGCCTCACACAACAGGAAATTCTGCGCGGTCACAAACTCCCAAGTGTAGTCCCGCAGCCAGGCCCGCTTCATCGCTCAGCGCTTACCTGAGCGTTTCTTTTTGATTTTCTGCAACTCCGCAACGCCGCTGCTTTTCAAATAACCTTGGCCTGTCTTGGCGTAAACCGGCTCGGCAATGAATTGATCTTGGATCGCCAAGCCATCGCGCAGCACGCGCTGAAAAACCGGACTCTTCAACAGCTCCGGATCAATCGCCGACTTCATAGTCAAACACTACCACCGCCATCACCCCCGGGCAAAGCCCCTTTCTCCTCCCTCCGCCCCCTCCGCGGTTTCCCTCCCAATCCACCCGCGATTGACACCCCTCTCACTCCTCAAGGAAACTCCCCACATGTCCATCCTGCATTTCCAAAAGATGAACGGCGCCGGCAATGACTTCGTCCTACTCGACAACCGCGACGGTTCACTCTCACTCACCGACGCCCAAATCGCCCGCCTCTGCGACCGTCACCGCGGCGTCGGCGCCGACGGACTCCTCCTCGTTGAGAAGCCCGAAGCCCAAGCCGACTTCCGCATGCGCTACTACAACGCCGACGGCCGCGAAGCCGAAATGTGCGGCAACGGAGCGCGCTGCTTCGCCCGATTCGTCAACCAACTCGCGCCCGACAACAACGGCACCATCACCTTCGAAACTCCCGCCGGCCTCATTTCCGCCACCCAACGCGGCGACCAAGTCTCCCTCGGCATGAGCCAGCCCGGTCCCTCCGCCGAGGGCGTGGAACTCGACGCCGCCGGAAAATCACTCACCGTCTACTCGATCAATACCGGCGTCCCGCACGCCGTGGTCCTCGTCGACGACCTGGACGGCACCGACGTCCATCCGCTCGGCGCCGCCCTCAGCCATCACCACCACTTCCAACCCCGCGGGACCAACGTCAATTTTGTCCGCCAACTCGGACCCCAAGACCTCGCCATCCGCACCTACGAACGCGGCGTCGAAGCCGAAACCCTCGCCTGCGGCACTGGTGTTGTCGCCGCCGCCCTCACCATCGCCACCCTCACCGGCGCCGAGTCCCCCATCCGCGTGCTGGTCAAAGGCGGCGACACCCTGAGCGTTGATTTCCTCCGTGCCGCCGACGGCTTCTCCCACGTCATCCTCACCGGCCCCGCCGATTTCGTCTTTGCCGGCGACATCACAGTCTGAGCCATCACGATACTGCAGCAAGAGGCAAAAAGTAGAAGCGGCGGGGACGTCGCTTCTACTTTCACGACCACCTCCACAGGCGCCAGCCTGAGCCCCTCCGGCCACAAAGTCCCCAAACCCGAACCTTGCAGCTTGTCATCAACTCCATCGTTAAGGTTTAGTTTCCTTCCACCATGTTCGCCGGAACCTACACCGCCCTCGTTACCCCCTTCCGCCACGGCCAAGTCGATTACGATGGCTTCCGCCAACTGATCGAAGCCCAAATCGCCGGCGGCGTGGACGGCATCGTCCCCGTCGGCACCACCGGGGAATCACCCACCCTATCACACGACGAACACCGCGACGTCATCAAGGCCGCCGTCGATATCGCCGCCGGACGGATCAAAGTTGTCGGCGGCACCGGGTCCAATGCCACCGACGAAGCCATCGCCCTCACCCAAGACGCCGAAAAAGCCGGCGCGGACGGCGCCCTCATCGTCGCCCCCTACTACAACAAGCCCACGCCCGAAGGCCTTTACCGCCACTTCCGCGCCATCGCAGAAGCCACCAAACTTCCTATCATTCTCTACAGCATTCCCGGCCGCTGCGGCATCGACATCGGCGTGGACGTGGTGGCGCGTCTCGCCAGAGATTGCCCGAACATCGTCGCGATCAAAGAAGCCGGTGGCACGGTCGAGCGCGTCAGCCAACTCCGCCAAGTCGTCCCCGACACTTTCGAAATCATCTCCGGCGACGACTCGCTCACGCTCCCCTTCATCTCCGTCGGCGCGGTCGGCGTGATCAGCGTGGCTTCCAATGTCGCACCCAGCCAAGTCAGCGAACTCGTCCGCGTCGCACGTGACGGACACCTGGCCCGCGCCGAACAACTCCACCGCCGCCTCTACCCGCTCTTCAAAAACCTTTTTATCGAAAGCAACCCCTCCCCCACCAAATACGCCCTCTCCCTCATCATGAGCCTCTCGCCCGAAGTGCGTCTCCCGCTGGTCGAAATGACCGACGAAAACCGCCAACTCGTCCGCGCCACCCTCGCCGATCTCGGTCTCCTCCCATGAGCACGCCACTCCGCCTCTGCATCCACGGAGCCCAAGGCCGCATGGGCCAAGCTCTCATCCGCTGCGCCGCCGAGGATCCGGAACTGCAAGTCACCGCCAGCGTCGATGCGGACGACAATTTCTCCGTCGCCCTCGCCGGGTGCGATGCCGTCATCGACTTTTCCGCCACCCACATCACCGGTCAGGTGGCCAAAGCCTGCGCAGAGGCCGGCAAAGTCCTCGTCATCGGCACGACCGGACACGAACTTGCCGAGCGTGAGCAAATCAACAAGGCTGCGGCCAAGATCCCGCTCGTCTTCTCCCCGAACTACAGCGTCGGGGTAAACACCCTTTTTTGGCTGACCCGCAAGGCGGCCGAAATCCTCGGCCCCGACTTCGACCTTGAAGTCGTCGAAATGCATCACCGCCTGAAAAAAGATTCCCCCTCCGGCACCGCCCGCCAGCTCGCCGAGATCCTCGCCGAAGTCCGGCAACTCGACTACGCCGAGTCCGCCCGCCACGGCCG
>CAMBUL010000098.1 GCA_945871065.1 Chthoniobacter flavus
CCACTGCTGCTCGAGATGCAGGGTTTTTACCAATATCCGCTTGAAAAATCGGTGCGCCGCTCGCTGCGGCAAATCTTTTACGCCGGAGTTTGGCTCGGCCTCATCCTCGGTGGCTGCGTCATTTTTCTGAAGTTGAGCATCCCCAGTCGTTCGGCCTTTCTCCTCTTTCTTGCCCTCGCCCCTCTCGGTTTGCTCGCCCGCGAAGCGGTATTCCGCGTTTTGTACCTGCGAAGGCTGCGCCGCGGCGCCCAAGGAGAACGCATTATCCTGGCCGGCCAACCCCAACGAATGGCGGAGGCCATCGCGGAATTGTCCCCCGTGCAAAGGCTGGAAATCGATGTCGCGGAACGGGTGGATCTGGAGAAGCACAGCGTGGCATCGCTGGTCGAAGCCATGCACCGGCAGAATGTCGGGCGCGTTGTGCTTGCTTTCGACACCCACGCGACCGACCGCCTGCAAGATGCCATTGCGGCCTGCGAGACGGAGGGGGTCGAGGCTTGGGTCGTGGCGGATTACTTCCGCGCGTCGATTGCCCGGCCCGCTTATGACACTTTCGGAACGGCGCCGGTGATTGTTTTCCGGGTCACCCCCGAGCTCTCCTGGGCCCTGCTGGTCAAGTCAGCGATGGACAAGACGCTTGCCTTCGCCAGCCTGGCAGTTCTCTCCCCGTTTTTTTTGCTCATCGTCGCGGGGGTCAAGCTCACTTCACCCGGACCGGTCATTTTCAAGCAGCAAAGAGCAGGACTCCACGGCCGCCCGTTCACCATGTACAAATTCCGATCGATGAGATCCGGGGCGGAAATGGAGCGGGAGGAGTTGAAGGCCTTCAACCAGATGAGCGGGCCGGTCTTCAAGATCGAGAAGGACCCGCGGGTCACGCGCTTTGGCGCGTGGCTGCGGCGCACCAGCATCGACGAGTTTCCGCAGTTGATCAATGTGCTCCTCGGGCAGATGAGCCTCGTCGGCCCCCGCCCGCTTCCGGTCTATGAGGTGGAAAACTTCGAACTCACCGCCCACCGGCGTCGTCTCAGCATGAAGCCGGGCTTGACCTGCCTTTGGCAAATCAGCGGGCGCAACACGGTCAAAGATTTTTCCGACTGGGTGAAGCTCGACGTGCAATACATCGATAACTGGTCGCTCGGCCTCGACTTCACGATTTTGCTCCGCACCGTGCCGTTGGTGCTCGGGGGAAAAGGAGCGCACTGACAGAGAATTTCTCGATTTCCCCGACGGGACCGTGTAGAAAGCCAAGTTCCTGATTTTTTAGTTACTCTCACCCCATGAAAACATCGACCATCTTACGCCTCCTCGCCGTTCTCTCCATTTCCCTTTCGTCCGCCGCGGCGCAACAGTCCTCCAAGGATTTTGAGATTCTGAAGATTATTCCGGATCTGGCGACCACCCCAGAGTATAGCTTCAGCTTCGGTCCGAAGAACAAGAAGGTGCAAAAAAACAAAGACTGGCTGGAGCTCGAAGTTTCGTTCAGTTGGCAGCCCAAAGCTCCCAAGCCCGAATTTCTTGATGAGTTGACCTTCAACTACTACATCCTGCTCAACAACAAGAGCCGCGAGTATCCGCAGGGCACACTGTTGACCGGTACGGTCACCCATGTCGCCATCCCGCAGGCCAAGGGCCTGAACTCCGTCATGTATGTCAGCCCGCGCACCCTCGAACGCTTTTTTGAGGGCAAAATCCCCACCACGGCTTCGGCCGCGGTGACCGATGTCGGCGTGACCATCACCAAGCAGGGGCAACTGGTGGCCGAGGCGAGTTGGAAGGGGCGCGGTCAATGGTGGAGCGCCTTGCAGCAAGTCAACGGTTATGTTCTGAACAAAAACGAAACCCCTTTCGCCCCGCTCGCCTGGGATTACTACGAAGCAATCAAGGCGCGTCCCGCGGGAATGTAAGCCCCGGCCGCCTCGCTGTTTCATGAAGAAGCCCTCCCGCGTTGCCGCCCTAAACCTCGGCATGCAGACCGCCACGATGGCGGTCTTCGAATCTGCATCCGACGGCGGGATCACCCTCGCCGGGTTTGCCCAGGCCGCCTTGGTGCCCGACCCGGCGGCCGACGCCGCGCGCCCCGCCCAGCTGAAAGTGGTGCTCGCCGAAATGGCCGCCAAGCTCGGATGGAAAGGGGGGCCAAGCGCCTGCGCCATCCCCTCGCAAGGTGTCTTTTGTCGCTTCGTGCAGATCCCCATGGTGGAGCCAGCCGCCATCGGGCAGGTTCTTTTTTACGAAGCACAACAAAATGTCCCCTACCCGATCGAGGAAGTCGCATGGGCCTACCAAGTCTTGCCGGATCGCGAGGAGGGCAAGTTTGGTGCCTTGATCATCGCGACCAAGACAGAATCCCTCGAGGCGACAGTCGAGGCCCTGCGCGCTGCCAAACTGGCCCCCGACTTCATCGAGACCTCCCCCACGGCGCTCTACAACGCCTTTCGCTACAACTATCCCGACGCCCGCGGTTGTTCATTGGTCATCGATATCGGATCGCGTGCCACCAACCTCCTTTTTATCGAGGGCAACGAATTTTTCATCCGCACTCTTCCGATCGGCGGCAACTCGATCACCGTCGCGCTGCAGAAAAAATTTGAAGGCCGGAGCTTCAACGAGATAGAGCAGTTCAAATGCGCCGAGGGCCTCATCCCGCCCCCGGGCAACTACGACGGGGCTAAGAACGAAGACGTTGCGGAAATGGCCAAAACCGCGCGCACCGTGATGACCAGGATCCACAACGAGATCACCCGCTCCATCACCTTCTACCGCACGTCCCAAAAAGGCTCAGCACCCATCCACGCCTATCTCGCCGGGGGCGGTGTGTCCATGCCTTACACCTTGGAATTTTTCAACGAAAAGCTCTCCCTCCCCATCGAGTTTTTCAACCCGGTGAGACGCATCGGCATCGGGCCCGGCGTCGACGGGGAGAACCTCTCCCGCTCGGCCCACTTACTCGGGGAATGTGTCGGCCTTGCCCTGAGGGAGCTATCCGCAGAGTGTCCCGTGGCGATAAGCCTCAAGGCACCTTCCTTGGAGCAGGCGGCGGCGGACAACCGGCGCCGTCCCTTTCTCTTGGCCGCGGCAGCGGGACTGGTCGGAGCCATTGCTCTACTCGGGCTCTACTACCACAGTGCGGCGGGGAGCGTGGCACGAATCAACGAAAGTGTCCAAAATAGCATCGCGCCGCTGGAGCAAATCTCGCAGCAGATTTCCCAACTCAATGAGGAGAAGACTCGTTTGCTCAAAGACGGCGCTGACTTGGCAGCTGCCCCGCTTTTGCGTGCCGGCTGGGTCGAGATCATCGATGAGTTAAACCAGCGGCAACCGGAAAAATTCATCTGGGTGACCAAACTTTCGCCCCATCCTGCTGTTCCGGGCTTCGCTTCCGGAGACGCCACCCGCACCCCGCAGCCAGTCGCCGCGGGAAATGCAGACGGTGAGTCCTCAGTGCCACAAATCACCGGCATCGAGATTGAAGGTCTTTATCTTGAAAACGAAGCTGAAGCTGGCGTGGTCGACCAATTTGTCCAGTCGCTCGCCGAATCACCCCTCTTCGCCATCACCCCAGAAAACAAGGATTCTATCGTCGAGGTGCGCGCCGCGCAAAGCGGCAGCCACTGGGGCTACGAGTACAAACTGGTTGTGCCCCTCAAGCGTCCCATCCCACTGTGATGAATTGGTTCAAAGCAAATCCTTTCCTGGGAGGACTCACCCTCCTCACCACTCTGGCCGCAGCGGCCGGCCTCTATTTCGCGTCCGGGCAACACGCGGCGTTTATTGAGCAGTCCGACGCCTACGCCAACAACGTCAGCACGTTGAACAACCTCCTATCGGCAAAGCCTTTCCCCGATGACGCGAATCTCCAAGCCGCCCAGGCAGAGGACAAGCGCGCCGCCGAGGTGTTCAGCGGACTGGCTTCCGCAGTGGCCGGGCAGTCCGCTCCCCGCGACAATTCGCTCACCCCGCAACAGTTCCAGGACAAGCTGAGCGAAGCCGCGAGCGACGCATTGGCCAAAGCACAAGCTGGAGGTATTGCCCTGCCGGAGGATTTCTATCTGGGCTTCGCCCAATACAAAACGCAGCCCCCGACAGCCGCCGCCGCGCCGGCCCTCGGGCAGCAACTGGCCAGCATCTCGAATGTGGTGCGCCTCCTCCTTGAGTCACGCGTCACCGAAATCACGGCAATCACCCGGACCCCTCTCCCGGAAGAGGCGGAGACGAAAGAAGACCAAGCACGGACTGAAGCCGGCAAACTTCCGGAACTTCTCCTGGCCGCCTTCGACGTGGAATTTGTGGCAGAGCAAGCCAAATTCCGCCAGGCCCTGAACTCCATTGCCAATGCCCAGCCCATGGTCCTGGTCCGCCTGGTCGGCGTGGCCAACTCGAAGCCCGTGGCCCCTTCCAAGGAGAATCCGCTGGAGAATGCGGAGGCACCGGCCGCTGCCGAGACCCCGGACCAACCGCCACCGATTCCGGTCCTCTTTGGGCAGGAAAATTTAACCGTCAAACTGCGCCTCGCCTCCGTCTCGGTCAGCGCCGCCGCACCCAAAGAGTAACCGGACCAACATGGACCAGATCAAAGCCAACTACGAACGCGTCCTACTTATTGCCGTTGGATTGTTGCTTCTCGCCGTGGCGCTTTATGCGGCAGTCGGACTTTCCTCGGTCCAAGAAGAGTTTCCGGCCCCCGACGTCCGTTCTTCCGGCGAAGCCTTCGAACCGGATGCGGCGCTGGCCAGCCTGCAAGCCGAGGCCGCCAAGGTTCATGATGCGTCCGGCACTGTCTGGTCGGAGCAAGCCAGCTCGCTTTTTGTCAGTCGCCGCTACCTGCTGAGCGAAGGAAATCTGATCGATATCCAGGAGAGCGGCACGCAATTGGTCCCAGGCATCGACAACGATTGGATCCTTAAACATGACCTCGATTATACCGACCGCAATCTGGCCGAGGCCGATGCCGATGGGGATGGGTTCACCAACCTCGAGGAGTTCACTGCGGGAACCGTCCCCAAGGACACCACTTCCAAGCCTCCCCTTTGGACCAAGCTCAGGCTCAAGTCTTTCGAAAAGATTCCCTTCCGGATGAAGTTCATGGGCGCTCCCAGCATCCGCCCGGGCGAGCCGTTCCAACCCGACACCGAGTTTTCGGTCAACACTCTGGACTACAGCAGCCCAACGCAGTTTGTCCGCGTCGGCGACAAAATTGCGGGCACCGATTTAGAAATAACCCGAGCCGAGTCGAAGTCGGCAGTCAATACGGTCGGCACCAATGTGGACGCATCCGAGCTGATGGTGAAAGACACCGCGACCGGGGATGTGATCGTGCTGGTCGCGGGCCGGGAGGTGGACTCCCCCTATTCCTTTGCCTTGCTCGTCGACACCATCCGAGGTGAGGAAATACGCGTGGAGAAAGGCAAAACATTCACTTTCGGCCCCGAGGGCTCTTCGTACAAACTGATTGACGTCGACAGTGTAGCAGCGGTATTAGAGCAGGTCGGATCTGAAGGCAGCTCTCTGAAGGTCCCCCC
>CAMBUL010000099.1 GCA_945871065.1 Chthoniobacter flavus
GAGACTTTCCGAGAGATCGGACTGGATCTGGATTTCGTGCCGGACAAGCGCGGTTGACTTAACTGGCAAATATGAGCACATTTGAGCATGGCAAACGCAAATGTTCTCTTCCGGGCACGAGTCCCGGCGCGCCGCCTCAAAAAGGCGGAAAAGATCCTCGATCGGCTTGGCCTCAAGCCGGGCGACGCCTTCAACATGCTGCTGGCCCAAATCGAACTGCGCAACGGCGTGCCGTTCGAACTGACTGCTGAGCCCCGCTTGCTCTCGCCGCGCGAGCAAGCGGAGGCATGGACGGAGGCTCTGGGTGCGTATTGATCCGAAGGCGGGAGACGTGTGGTTTGCCGACTTTGGCATGGCGGCCAAGAACCGGCCGGTGCTGGTTTTGTCCGTACCCGGGGAAGACGATGCCCGGGCTCTGCTGATCGCAGCTCCGCTCACTTCCCACATTCGCGGACTGCGCGGGGAGGTCGATCTGGGCAAACCTCGGTGGTTGCCCAAACACTCCGCCGTGAATGTGCAAGGGTTGGCCAGTTTTGACGGGAGAGCGTTGTCGCGACGTCTTGGCGTTTTGAGTGCCGGCGAAATGGAACGCGTGAAAGCCGCGCTGCGGGACCTGCTGGATTTGTAAGTCCCGCGACCTCCACACCCTAAGCCCGCTGCTCTGTTGACCGCCGCAGCGCCCTGTCTTTGATCTCCACCGCAGACCACTTGACACCATAATAGTAACCATTACCATTACCTTGTGACCACGATCAGCATCCAAGAAATGAGGTTTGAGTTTGGCAAGGTCCGGCGCGCACTGGAGCGCGGGGAAGAGCTGTTGCTGACTTTCCGCAACCGCCCGCTGGCACGTTTGAGCCCGGTGGCCCCGCGCCACACCTCGATGGAGCGCGACCCCGCGCTGGATTTCGCAGAGGGCGCAGAGAACCTGCCGACCCTGACCAACGAAGCGATCGATGCGGCCATTTATGGCTGAGCGAGTTGTCTTCCTGGATACCAGTGGCGTCTACGCCTGGGTAAATAAGAGCGATCCTTGGCATGAAGCCATGGGCGCACTGCCGAAGCAGGAAGAGTGTCGGCTGGTGCTGACCGATTACGTCGTCGATGAAGCGTGCGCTCTCTTTGTGGCACGCAAGATTCCTCACCAGCGACGTCGTCTTTTCGAGCTGATCGACCATTCAAGGATCGTCAACTTCACCTGGATCGGCCCCGATCTCTTTGCCAAGGCCAGGGAATGGATGCTGCGCTATGAAGACCAAGCGTTTTCTTTCACGGACTGCACCAGCTTCGCCTGCATGAAGCATCTCGGGATCCGCGAGGCTGCGACGACCGACCGGCACTTTCTCACCGCCGGATTCGCGCCGCTCTTCGTGTGAGACAACTCGCCGTTTTTTGGCTCTACGCTCCACGCTCCACGCTCTCGGCTTCAAGGCTTCCCCATTTTGCCTTCATCGTTCTGCGTTCTTAATTAACTGCGCTCCAAGCTATCCATGAAAAAGCTCCCCACCAAAATTCACGATGCTTGGCTCCTGAAGCTGAGGGTCTTAGGTGATGCCCGCGGTTTCTTCCTCGAATCGTGGAATCGAGAAATTTTCCGCGTCTTGACGTGATCAACACAAACGATACATTTCATACATGTCTGCGACCGCAACTTTAAGCATCCGGGTGCCACTAGAAACCCGCCGCTGGCTGGAGCGATTCGCCAAGCGGCGCGGGAGCGCCGGAATGGCCGCCACGCGCATTCTGGAAGAAGCGCGGCGACGGGAGGATTTTCCGGCCATCGAGTTTCGCGACACACGACTCGGCCGTGTCGCCTACGTGCAGGGGACGCGGGTTCAAGTTGCCCTCGTTTACGGGCAGACGATCGATGACCCGGCCCTAAGCGCCGCCAAGATTGCGGAGTCTTTTGCTTGGCCGGAGTGGAAGGCGGCCGGGGTGTTGGCCTACATGCTGGAGTTTCCCGAGGAGTGCCGGCAGGAATGGGAGGACCTCGCGGCCTGCGATGCACGCGCACTCAAGCGAATGCTGGCGCATGTGGAGTTGAAGGAAATCCCTGCGGTTTGAAGCTGCTCCTCGACGAGCATATCTGGCCCGGCCTCGCTGCCTTGGTGCAGCAGCTACTGCCGACGGCTGATGTGGAAAGTATCCACATGTTTTCCGGTGGCCGTTTCTTGAATTGTGACGATGCGGCGATTTTGCGGGAAGCACGCCGAGCAGGCCGGATTCTCGTCACCTTCGACGTGAACACCATCCCGGCGTTGTTGCATGAAATGGCTGCGGCCGAAGAGTTGCACAGCGGGGTCATTTTTGTTTCGGCCAAATCGTTTGCCCAGAACGATCACCAAGGACTTGCTCTGGCTTTGGCCGGCCTGCTGCGTGATGAAACCGCTGCCGACTGGACCAACCGTGTTATGTTTTTGCGCAAAAGGACGGCCGAAGACTTATATCGCGCATGACGCATTATAAGATTCTCTACGCCTCAGGTCATCTCCGATGAAAAAACTCCCAACCAAAATCCACGATGCTTGGCTCCTGAAGCCCAAAGTCTTCGGCGACACGCGCGGTTTCTTTCTCGAATCATGGAACCGGGAAATTTTCCGTGAAATGGGCTTGGATCTAGAATTCGTGCAAGACAACCACAGCCGCTCGTCCAAGCACGTGTTGCGCGGGTTGCACTATCAGTCGGGAGATGCGGCGCAAGGAAAACTGGTTTGGGTGACCTCAGGCACGGTCTTCGATGTCCTTGTTGACCTGAGGCAAAACTCGCCGACTTATGGAGTGTGGGATGGCTATATGCTGACCACCGATGCGCACGAGAGGCTCTATGTGCCGCCCGGCTGTGCCCACGGGTTTCTCGTGGTCAGCGACACCACGGATTTCCACTACAAGGTCACCACGCCTTACGCTCCGGAAACCGAGTGCGCATTGTGCTGGGACGATCCCGAACTCGCCATCGACTGGCCGCTCGAGATCGGTATCGAACCGATCCTTTCGGCCAAAGACAAAGCCGCACCGAGCTTTAAAGACTGCGAAAAGTATGACTGATCCCGCAGCCGCGCGATCAGAGTTTTGGCTAAGGCCCGTTTGATCGCCGCGGCGACCTATCTCCGCTTCGGTATCAGTTGATCGCTGCGGCGACCTATTTGCCTAAGGGCTATTTGGTCCCCGCAGCGACCTATCTACGGCTTCGCCTCCGGTATCAGTTGGTCGACATGTCGACCTATCTCGCCAAGCCTCGGTTCGCCAAGCCTCGGTTCCGGCTTCGCTCCGGTATCAGTTGGTCGTGTCCGCGACCTGTCTTCGCTTCGCTCCGGTATCAGTTGATCGCTGCGGCGACCTATTTGCCTAAGGGGCTATCTCGCCAAGCCTCGGTTCCGGCTTCGCTCCGGTTCAAAGACTCGGCTCAGTCGGCAGTTGTCAGCCTGAAGAAATATTTAGGCTCTTTGTTGACTTTGTTATCTTTTGTTTCAATTGCTAGACTTAAGCCTTAGCAACACTTTATGGATCGAGACGAAATAGAAGCGCTTTTGCGGCAGCTCTCCGAGCGTCTGGTCCAACGCGACTTGGTCGGTGAAATTGCCATCTATGGAGGCGCGGCCATGGTGCTCGCTCACCGGTCTCGCTTGGCGACTAAGGATGTCGATGCCGTTTTTGCCCCCAAGCAGGAAATCTACCATGCCGCGGCGGAGGTGGCCGCGGACTGCAATGTCGATACAGACTGGCTCAACGATGCGGTCAAAGGTTTCATCAGCGAGCGAAACGAGACTTCCCTGTTGCTCGACCTTCCGGGCTTGAAGGTTTTTGTCGCCGCTCCGGAATACCTTTTGGCCATGAAATGCATGAGTATGCGACTGGGCAAGGGCAACAGCGATCTGGAGGATGTGCGCTTCCTGATGAGCCACCTCGGGTTGCAGAAAGCCGAGGACGTGCTTGATTTGGTCTCTCGCTATTATCCCGAAGACAGAATCCAGCCGAAAACACGCTTTGCTATCGAGGAGATCTGCCAGAGAATCGATCGACAACAATGAACCCGTCACGAAAGAGCATCCGGGATATCAGCTTGGCATGGCGTCATGATTTGCAGGTGGGCCGCGAACCTTTCTATGGAGAGATCGGAAACCTGATGGATGACTTCCGCGCACACTGTTCCACGGCGCAAGAGAGAATGGCGCTGGTTTCCGAGCAGCCTTTCTGCAGCGGACAACCAGAAACCGACGCCTATTTTGCGGCATTGGCCGAATCGTTATGTCGCGAATTCGGAATGTGTCCCCCTACGTGGACGGAGCAGCCGGCCTATTATCTCAAACGACCCTGGTTCGCCGGAGGTCTGGAAAGCCTCAAGGCCATCTTGCTCGCCGAATCACCTGCGGCGTTCAGGCGACGGAACCTTTTCGTGTCGGCCAATGCTCTGAGCCGCGCGTGAGTTAAATCAAAGTCATGGTCTGATTGGTGACCTACGGCGTGCTCGCAGACTGCGGATTACCCAGTCCACAAATTAGAACGCTTGGCTTGACCATGATTTCCGTCAAAAAAGCGCATCACGTCGGAGGCCACCTGATCGACATCGAGTTCAGCGACGGTGTTTCCGGTGTTGTCGACTTGCGCGATACGGTCAGCAGATACGAGGCCGCAGCGGAGATCCGGGATCCTATGAAGTTCGCCGATTTCCATTTGGATGAATGGCCTACATTGATTTGGCCGTGCGGTTTCGACCTCGCGCCTGAATACCTCTACGAGCTTCTCACCGGATCCGCACCGTCTTGGTTGGAGCAAACGCCCGAGGGGATGCCGGTTGTAGCGGAGTATAAACCTCAGTATCGCGCCTGACTTGAACTGGCAGGCGCTTCGCTTCCGGTATCAGTTGGTTGCTGCGGCGACCCATCTTCGCTACGCTCCGGTATCAGTTGGTCGCGCAAGCGACCTATCTTCGCTGCGCTCCGGTATCAGTTGATCGCTGCGGCGACCTATTTGCCTAAGGGGCTATCTCGCCAAGCCTCGGTTCCGGCTTCGCTCCGGTTCAAAGACTCGGCTTAGCCGGCAGTTTTCAGACCTGAATCAAAAGGCTACCCCCAAAAACTTATCTCTCTACATAACATTGCACAAAGTGATATGTTATGTATTGTTATGAGGTGCAACCCATCCGCAAGCTACGTGACACCCTTGCCGCTTTGGCCGACCAGGACCACTGCCTATTTACCGCC
This sequence comes from Chthoniobacter flavus, assembly GCA_945871065.1. Lineage (GTDB taxonomy): Bacteria > Verrucomicrobiota > Verrucomicrobiia > Chthoniobacterales > JACTMZ01 > JACTMZ01. The sequence goes on from CAMBUL010000099.1 coordinate 5,202, forward strand.
TCGGACCTTACTGCAGCCGTGCCAGACTGCCGGCGACTGCCGCTCCTCC
>CAMBUL010000100.1 GCA_945871065.1 Chthoniobacter flavus
CACCCGTGGCCGGACCTTGTCACGGCCCCGAAAAAAAAGGCCAAGACGCACTCCGGGTGTTCCTACGGCTCCGCTTCGCTGCGCCTCCGGAACACCCGGAGTGCGTCAGTCAGGCAGAACCACTTTTACAGACAGATTGTTGCACTACCGAAATTAGGTTCTCTGGCTTTATTTCGATACCCTTTCGAGATGCGAAAAATGGTGGAAAAAACTGATGGATTCCGTGCGTCTCCTGCGAGAGGTCAAAGGGGATGCAAAAATTCACACCAGACATGTTCGGACTCACAGGGCACGGCATGAGGCTTAGAACGATCAGAGGCTACGACTTCGGCGAGGTCAGCTCGGCCATGCAAAAGGCGATCCGGCGGGGGGAAACTCCATACGCCGGTTACTGGGCCTTGGAGCTGTGGGCCAGTGGCTTCGGCCACTACGTGTGGAAACGGCTCCTCACCGTGTCGGCCGAGGACTGCTGGGGCATCATCACCAAGGAGGTCAAGGCGCTGCGTGAGTCGTGCGCGACGATCAATGCAAACCTCTCCGGTCGCCGTGCCCGTGGCCGCATCTTCATTTCCAAAGCGGCGATCCTGCTTTGCGCGGCCAAGAAGAGCCGCGATGCCGACCACTTGCAGAACTTCGTTTACGACGAAATGCGCAGCATCGATCCCGACACGCTGGCTGGTGAATTGCGGAGCGCGCCGGAATACGTGCCAGTTCCTGACTATGCCTTCAATTGCCACACGCGTCGCGGCAAGTCGATGGGCAAAAAAAAAGCGGACTTCTTCAAGGCCGAACAGGCGGCGTTGGTGCCCCTTGAGCAGGGATTGTTTGATCACCTTGCGGCCGGTTAGCCGAGACCTTGTGCGCAGCGGGGTCCGCTGCTTTTACCGGGAAATCCAGTTCTCCAATTTGAGTCCAGGGACGCGTCCGAATTCCCGGGTGTTGGCGGTGATGAGTCGAGCGCCTGCGGCAAGCGCGTGTCCGGCTATCAAGGTGTCGTAGGGCCCGATGCCTTTGCCTCTTTTTTCGAGGACTGCGCGAATCTTTGCGGCCTCCATCGACGCGGAGTCGTCAAAGAGGAGGAGAGCAAAAGGAGCCAAAGCATCCGCGAGGAATCGCCGATTTTTGGCGGGGTCCTTGCTTTTTTCCACGCCGACTCGCAACTCGTAAAGAGTTACCGCCGAGATCCCGAGTGACTGGGGCGGGTGCTGGCGCGCTTTGCGGGCAACCGTCTCATCGCCGCGAAGCAGGGCGATGGTGGTGTCCGTGTCGAGCAGGGCTGCGGTCACGGGAAAATGGAGCGGCGGCGGTCGGTCGCGTCTGGTTGCGCGCGTTGAAAGTCGCTCATCATACCGGCCAGGCCGGCAATGCCGCGGTCGAACCGTTCCCAAGCATCATCCTCGGGCGTGATGAGCAAGCTCCTGCCTTGGCGTTTGACGCGGGCGGTTTGACCGGAGATGCGGAATTTTTTGGGCAAGCGGATGGCCTGACTGTTCCCGCTGGTGAAGATCCGGACACGGTCGATGGTCGCCGATTTCATATATACGCTACCATATACATTTGTCCGATCCGGTCAAGCGATTCGGGACCGCTGTTTGGTGACTCCGACACCAGTCCACGGGGCCAAGGAAGCGCCCCGATTCCCGAAGTTGCTGGGCTTTCGAGAAGCCTGGGATCTCGAAAAGAAGGGCCGTGTCAAAAACCATGCCAACTCGTTGGGCGAGAGCCAAATGGAGCAAAATATGGTGATCAAAATTGATCGACTCAGTGCGACTGCCTCGGCGGCTGGATCGGTCATGCTATGGTCCGATCGAAATGGTTGAGGTCTCGTGCGACCCTTACGATCCTGAGTCCACCCTCAGCACGATCTTCCCTGCCGCTTCAGCGGACTGCGCCGTCTTAGGTGAAGTGGACCCGGATCAGCGAAAAATCATCGTCGAGCGAACCGGGGCCGTTGAACGAGTGGAGCCAATCGAGGAGTCGGCGGAAAACGTCGGGCGCGGTGGCGTTGGCCTGCATGAAGTTCCTGAACTCCGCAAACTCGAGCATCTTGCCGTCCGGTTTGGTCACCTCGTAAGTGCCATCACACAGCACGAAGAGACGCGACCCCGGAGGGACCTCGCGCGAAGCTGAGGCGTAATGGAGATTTTCGAGGTAGCCGATCATCAGGCCCGGCTTGCTGAGATCCTCGATCTCGCCGCCTGGCAGTACGAGGAAGGCGGGGGGGTGCCCGCCGCTAGCGTGGCGTAATAGACGAGTCGGCGCGTGATACACGCCATACCAGATGGTGAAATACATGTCGTTGTTCCGCTCCATGGGGAAGGCGGAGTTAAGGGCCTGGAGCACCGCACCGGGATCCCGGAAGTCGACGCCGGGCAGCGCGCCGGAACGGATCGCGTTGATCGCGCTGACCGAGAGCAGGGCCGCACCCACACCGTGACCGCAGACATCGAGCAGATAGATGGCGAAATGCTCGTCATCGATCCAGTGATATCCGAAGGAGTCGCCGGCCAGTTCGGTGGACGGCTCGTAGTGCCAGTCGATCACGTACGGCTTTTGCGTAGGCTCCGGGAGGATGCTGCGGACATACATGGCCGCATCCTCGAGTTCCTTGGCCAGACGTTTCTGGGTCCGCTCGAGCAATTCCTTTTCCTCCTGCAGTTGGATGAAGCGCAGGCGATCGAGGTCGCGGAGGCGTTTCTTTTCAATCGAGGAGGTGACCCTCGCGCGCAGCAGGGTCGGGTTGAAGGGCTTGGGCAGGTAATCCTCGGCGCCGGCCTCGATGCATTTGACCGCCGTTTCGAGCTGTTCGGCGCCGGAGACAACGATCACGGGAAGACCGCTTAGCTCCGGACTCGACTTGATGGTCTGCAGTACCTCCATGCCGTTCATCTCCGGCATCTCCATGTCGAGGAGCATCAGGTCGAAGGACTTCTCTTTGATCAAGCCCACCGCTTGGCGCCCGTCGGCCGCCTCGGTGATCTTCTTGAAGCCCAGTTCATGCAGGGCTCTGACCAAAATCATGCGCATCGTCCGGCTGTCATCGACGATGAGAACCTCCGACTCCTCAAGGGGCTTGATGGTGAGTTCAGCCAGCGACGAGGAGCCTGCAGGCGTAGTTTCTTGTTGATGGCTCATGTTGTATTCGCGGTGAACTGTGACGCTGGGGCGCTGGGTACTGCTCGGGAGATGAGCGGAAGGATTCTGCCTATTTTGGCCAGGAGCATTTGCTCGTTGAAGGGTTTGATGATGTAGTCCCGTGCGCCCAGCCGCGCGACGGCGGAGATGATTGCAGTGCCCGACTCGGCGGTGAGCATAATGACCGGCGTCGTCTTGAGCGCCGCGTCCCCGCGCAGGCGGGAGAGCATGGTCAGGCCGTCCATCACCGGCATGTTGTAGTCGAGGATGATGAGCTGCGGTGCCTTCTTCGTGGCCACGTCCAGCCCCTCGGCACCGTTGGAAGCTTCGCATATCTCAACGGCAAAAGGCTTCAGCATCCGTGCGATGAGCATGCGGATTGTCTTACTGTCATCGACGGTAAGAATTTTCGGATCGTTCATGGCCGGGGAAAAAGCGCTATGTCCAAGGTCAGGGGATGTGTCCCGCAAGTCCAGTCGGTTCGGCAATGCTCGCCCTGCGCGGTGAAGGCATTCTCGGGCCGGTCGGAGCGCACGACCGGCGTTTGGAGAAGGCCGGCAAAACCCTGTTGCGAAAGTTCGAAGGACAAGCGACCGGCGACCATATTGCACAGCTCGGCGGCGACATCGGCCAGTTCCTCGGGGGCGGATTCGCCGGGCTCCCTTCCGAAGAGTTGTGCCGCCGCCTCGGCTGCGAATGCCACCGGCATGGCCAGCGCAAACACGCCATGCCACGATGACCCCGACCATGGCACGGAGAAGCAGAGCCTTTCATCTGCGGTGCCACTGGGTTCGGTGAGGGTGGATAATGGGGATGCGCTGCGGTTTAGTTGGGTGGACAATACCGTCTCGAGTGCGCGACCGGCGAGGGAGGGGAGGTCGGTTGGCTTTGCGGGCGCGCTCACTGTTTTGATCCCTCGTGGAGGCATTGCATGATGGCGGCCGGCATATTGGAGAGCGTGACCACACGGTCGACGGCGTTGAGTTTGATGGCCGCCTGAGGCATCCCATAGACTATGCAGCTGTCCTCATGTTCAGCCAGCGTGCTGGCTCCGGCCATGTGGAGGGCGAGCATACCGCGGGCCCCGTCGACCCCCATGCCGGTGAGCAGCACGCCGGTGGCATGATGTCCGGCGCACTCGGCCCCGGAGCGGAAAAGCACATCGACGGCGGGACGGCAATGGTGGATGGGGGGAGTTTGGGTCAGACGGACTTTGTAACCGAGCCCGGCACGCTGCAGGGCGAGGTGGTAATCCCCGGGTGCGACGAGACAAAGCCCCGGGCGCAGCTGCTGACCGTGCTGGGCTTCGCAGACATCGTAGGGACAGAGCTCATTCAAGCGCTCGGCCATCAGCCGGGAGAAGTTTGGGGGGATGTGCTGCACGATAACGATGGGCGGCAGGCCGGCTGGGAGTCGGGGAAGGATGGTGCGGAGGGCCTCTACTCCGCCGGTCGAGGCGCCGATGAGGAGAACCTGCCGGGAGGAGAAACCGCCGGGCGGCGGGCTGCTGAAACGGGGTTTTGCCTCGGGCGTGGCGGGGGCGGTCTGCGGTGCGCCCCGCTTAGCCCGCGCTGCGGCTTTGACGTAAAAAGCGAGGCGGTGGGACAGCTCGCCCAAGCCGAGTTTGCCGTCGGGTTTGGCCAGCACATCGACCGCGCCGAGGGCAAGCGCCTCCATGGCCTTGGCCGAACCGGTTTGAGTCAGAGAGCTGATCACCACGACGGGGAGCGGATGGTGCTCCATGAGAATTTTCAGGAATGTGAGCCCGTCCATGCGCGGCATCTCCAGATCCAGCGTGATGACGTCGGGATGCAGCGCGAGGATTTTTTCCCGGGCCTCGTAGGGGTCGGCAGCGAGTCCGCACACCTCAAGTGCGGGATCGCGGGAGAGCGCATCGGAGATGGCGCGGCGGGCGAGGGCCGAATCGTCGACGACCAGCACTCGGATTTGTTTTCCTACGATCATGGCAGCCGATAGACCCCTTGTTGCACAGGCTCGAGGCTGTGTTTGATCCCGAACAGGCTCTCCGAATGGCCGACGATCAAATAACCGCCGGGCGCGAGTTGCCG
>CAMBUL010000101.1 GCA_945871065.1 Chthoniobacter flavus
CGCGTCGCTGATCTTCAGCCCACTGCGCTCGATCTCCCCAAGAATCCGGATGATTTGCTCTACACTGTGTCGGTTCTTCATGGGTTCTACGGATTTTACACCGCAGAACTCTCACTCAACACTGTCTAGTTTCTCGGGGCTGGATCACGTCGACGATCAGCGCGTTGAACAAGAAGTTGGACGGGGAGCTGGCGCGCTTTGCCCGGCAGCGGCTGGAGGCGGAGTATCCGTATCTGATCCTGGACGCGCGCTACGAGAAGGTGCGCGAGGACGGGGTGGTGCGCAGCCGTGCGGTGCAGGTGGCCATTGGGATCGACTGGGAGGGGCGGCGGCAGGTGCTGGGGGTGGAGTTGGCCAACCGGGAGAGCGAGACGAGTTGGAAGGAGTTTTTACTCGGTCTCAAGGAACTACGCTGCGCAGTTGGTGCGCGAGCCAACCAGAACCCCAACCTCAACCAAGACCTCCATACCTTTTTGCAGAACTTGACGCACACAACTCACTTTGCCTGAGAGCCCATGTGTTACCTATGTCCTGAACCACGGGCGTTACCTATGTCTTGAAGCTGCGCCCTGCAGACCCTTTTTTGCATGTGACCAGGGGCGGGCGGGGGTTATTTTTCCTTGTCGGAGGAGTTGCGAACTTTTGAGGCCGGGGGCCTTCCGGTGGAGGAGCGGATGAGCAGGCGGGTTGGAAGAAGAATGCTGGCGGCAGGTCCCACCCGCTGTCCCGTGATTCTTCCCAGCAGGATGTCTGAGGCCATCTGGGCGAGGGTCACCTTGAGGCGGGCGAAGTCTTTCGCGGGGCCGGCAGGGAAGGTGATGGCGATGGTGTCGGGGCCGTTGGTGACATTTGCGACGTTGACTGTCCAGGGAGTGGGCAAAACACCGAGGGAAATCGAGGTTTCGATTTGGTAGGTGACCTTGGGATCCACTTTGGCCAATGCGCCCTTGGTGAAGGTGATGGTCATGCCGTTGTTGGTGATCACGCCCGGCGAGGGGGATGAGAATCGCGGATCAAATCCCACCGCGTATTCCATGGCATTGGTCAGGCCGTCGAAATCCGGATCGGCGGTGGAGGCGGTATTCGATAGCACGGGATTGCTGAAGCTGGAGGCCCACGACGAGTATCCGCCGGCAGTGCCGACCTGGAGAAGGCCGGAGCCGGCGTCGCCCGGTCGGTGGTGGCCTGATAGTCGATGATAAGTGCGTTTTCCTCGGTCAGCGTGTAGGTCACGCTGACGTCGAGGTTTCCAGGATAGCCTTCCTCGCTGGCGGGGGAGCGGTAGTCGAAGCGCACGCGGTCGGGGCCAGGCGTTGCCTTCCAGACGACCTTGTCGAAGCCGATCAGTCCGCCGTGGTTGTGATTCGGACCGTTGTTTTTCGCGAGTTTGTGGGTGACTCCATCGAGGGTGAAGCTGCCATGGGCGATGCGGCCGGCGTAGCGGCCAAGGGTGGCACCGAGGTAGGGTTTCTTTTCGGATGTGCGGTAGGAATCGACGGCATCATGGCCAAGCACAACATCGGCGAGGAGGCCGGCCCGATCCGGCACCTTGAGGGCGGTGATCCGCGCGCCATCGGCGGCCAGGCGGACTTCCATGCCTCCGGCATTCTTCAGGGTGAACTGCGCGTTCGGGTCGGTTTCCGCGTGTGCCGGACCGGTGATCGACCCTGCCGTTGCCGCAGAAACCGCAACGGTGGTGAGGAAACTCAAAGGATTCATACCGTGGCTGCGAAAAGTCGATCGCTGATAAAGGCTGCAAGCAGGTCGAAACCGGTGAGAATGGCGAGAGGTTTGGGCGTCTTTTTCACGGAGGAGTCATGGGTGGGTCGTACACTGAAAGGTCGTCGAACCAAGGTCGGGGTGTGGGTTTCCCCGCGCCCCATGGAACCTCAATTCTGGGCCTGATTAGTTGGACTGGATTGCTTCCAAAAGCAGGAACAATTTCGAATTTGTTCCGCGCGGCGCGCTGAAGATCTGCCTTTGGGTTTCTCCCGGGGTTGCCCCCGTTTGATCTTGGGTCGGCAGCCCGGGAATGATTGTCGGGCTCCACAGTACGAGGTTTGTTCCGGACTCTCCGACCGTAGTCACCGTCGGGTCGTTGGTGCGGACCGTGGCCGTGAGGCTCAGGGCGTCGGCGGTCAATGCGGACGCTGGCAAGGTCACTGCCGCGCCCGGGCTGTTTGCCCCGAACGCATAGTTGACCAAATTGGCCAACCCGTTGGCACCGATCGCCGTGGGGCTGTTCGTCCCGAAGGCGTTGGCGTAGGACGCATAGACCGTCACGCTCGCCGTGGTCGTCGCGGTGGTGTAGCTGACCGTATCATTCGGCGTGAAGGTGACCGGCTGGCTGGCGGTCCCCACCGCGGGGGCCGTTGATGGCGTGGTGAATGCGAAGGTTCCCGGCACACTGGCCACCCCACCGCTCAGGATGGAACTGGCCAGCGTCTGTCCCACGGTGATCGCGGTGGCCGTCGGGGCCGTGGTGATGGTCGGCGTCGTCGGCGTAACCGTGCCACCGACAGTGAGGGTGCCGCCGCCGGTGATTTGCGAGGTTTTGTGGGTGGCAGAGGATAGGGTGGAGCCCCAGGTGCCATTCGCTTGTTTCACGTTATTGATGAAAAACTCGTCGATGGCATCCGTGGCGTCAAAATTGAGGTTGAGTGTGGCTCCCGTGGCCAACCGAACATCGGCGGCATCGGCAAGAACGGCATTTGCGATGCTGAGTGTGCCCTCGTTGATGATGGTTTCGCCGTTGTAATCATTCCCGGGATTCGTCAGGAAAAGCGTGCCGTTGCCGGTCTTGGTGAAGCCGTTGTTCGAGCCCCCGTCAGTGACGATCGAGCCGATGGTGAGATTGCCGACGGTTTCGATGATAGCGCCGGAGGCGTTGATCCAGACGGTGTTCTTGGGGCCAGCTCCGTCGATCACAGCCGCCGTGGCGCTGGAGTTCACGAGCTTGGCATTGGGAGCCCAGAACGGACTTGCTTCATAGGAACCTGCGGCGACTGTTTGGCCGTTGATGTCGTAGGTGCCGGAGTTGAGAATGAAATTGGCACCACTATTGACCGAAATGGTGCCGCCGCCGAGCTTGAGCGTGCCGCCCGCATTGATCGTGACATTGTTCGGTGTCATCAGCGCGCCGCCGGAGTTGAGGTTGACCACGCCGCCGGACGCGATCGCAAGTGTGCCCGACACGTTCAGGGTGCTGCCCGCGTTGAGTGAGCCGGTCAAGACATCCAGGCTGGCCACGCTGAGCGTGCCGCTGGTGAGGTTCACCGTGCCCGTGGATTCGTAACCGATGGTCAAACCCGCAACGGAGAAGTTACCGCCGTTGATGTTCAAAGTGGCCGTTCCGCCGCCCCAAAGGCCGACGTAAGCTGATCCGCCGGTAGTGAAGCTGCCCCCAGACAGGTTGTGCGTGCCGGTGCCGCCGCTCACCCCGATCCAGTAGTTCTTGTCACTCGACACAACTGTGCCGCCGGTCTGGTTGATCGTGCCCGTGCTGCCGGCGCCGACGCCGGCCCCGAAGTTCGCGGCCTCCGGATAGCCATATTTGATCGTGCCTCCCGAGATGTTGGCGACCGCCGTGCCAACGCCATCACCGATGGTGAAAGACTGATCAGACTCCAAGGTGCCGTCTTGCATATCGAGCGTGCCGTTCGTCACTGAGAAGGGACCATGATAGAATCGGAACGCGCCGCTGCCGATCTTGGTGAGCGTGGCCGAGGGATTGTTGAAGCTGCTGCCGGTGGGCGCCGTGAAGTTATATGCTTGGGTGTCGAGCGTCACATTCCCGCTGGTGCCCGTGACGCTCATGCTGACGCCACCGGAGTAAACGTTGAAAGCCGCATTGGCGGCTGTCACCTTGAACGTGCCGCCCTTGAGATTGTAACTGGAAGCTTCGCTGCCCCATACCTCCACGCTGGAGCCCATCTCATATGTGCCGCCCGTCTGGTTGATCACGCCGTGACCGGACGCCCAGACGCCCATGCGAATGTAGCCAGTCTGCGTCAATGTGCCGCCGCTCAGGTTGTAGGTGGCGTCCTGGCCGATGGCATTGCCCAGCCAAAGCGATTCGCCGGTGGCGAAGGTGGCCGTGCCGCCGCTTTGGTTGATGGTGCCGGTGCCCACGGCAAAGGCGAGTTGCAAGTTGCTTCCAGCGCCGCAGTATAAGGATCCGGTATCACTGATGCTGATTACTGAACCGTTCTTGACCGCAACGCTACGGCTCAAGTTCACGACGCCGTTGCCACTGATGTTGAGGCTGGCCGCTGCGGCGTGGCCGATGTTGTAGCTGGCTGCTGCTCCCGCCATGTTGAACGTGCCGCCAGAGACGTTGATGGAGGAGCCGGGGGTGGTGCTCCAACCAAGAAGCATATCCTGATCCGCCGTGACGTTGCCGCCCGAGATGTTGAGTGTACCGGTTTGCGTTCCGCCGTCCAATCCTGCTCCCAAGCCCAGGTATCCGGTGCTCATGGTGCCGCCGGTGACGTTCAGTGTGCCGCTGCCTGGATTCGCAAGGCTCCAGTTACTTCCCCATGAGTCATATCCGATGAGCAAGCCTAGCGTCCATCCGCCACCGGTGTAGGAGTCGCCCTCTTGAAAGGTGATCGTACTGTTGTTGCCGATGCCGGGACCGGAGGAACCGAGCGGCACAGCACCCGTTGACCACGTGCCGGTGTTCGACCAATTGCCAGTAGTAACCTGGACGCTGGGGTTCGCAAATGCGGTGCCGGAATAGGCGACGAGGGAAAGCGCCGCGAGGGCGAGAATTCTAGTAGGGGGGAGTTTCATAGGATTGTTTTTTAGGGTTGGGGTTGTGTGAATCCAGACCTTGCACGGGCCGTGATTTGATGCAACCCGAATATTTCACGCAGGGAGCAAAAAAGTAGCGAAGTTCCGCAGTTAACCTGCTACTGTTGTTGGTGTTATGCAAACAACAGATGGAACTTCGCTACGGACCGATTGTGCACCGGAACTTTTTATTTTTCCAAGCTTTGATCGCCGG
>CAMBUL010000102.1 GCA_945871065.1 Chthoniobacter flavus
CCTCAACGCTCACGCTCCGCGAGATAAACCGTGCTCGATGATTCGCACTCCAGCAACGGATTAGGGAAGCGCACGGTTTCGGCCCGCGCGCTGCCAAAGGCTTCGCGCAGCGCGGCGAGAAAAACTTTATCCGCCGGATCATCCGACCACATGGCGAAAATTCCACCCGGATGCAATTGGGCGGCAAGAGACTGCAAGCCTTCGGTCCGGTAGAACGCCGCATTGCCTTCATCCAGCAGGTTGCGTGGGGAATGATCGATATCGAGCAAGACCGCATGCCAGCGTGATCCCGGTGCCTGCGGGTCAAACCCCCTTGCCGGATCCGCCGCACAGGCAAAAAAATCGGCCTGGACAAACCGGCAGCGCGCATCGGCGGTCAACTCCGTTCCAAGCGGCACGAGCCCGCGCTGGTGCCAACCGATGACCGGTTCGAGCGCCTCGACCACCACGAGGGTGCGCACCGCGGGATACCGCAAGGCGGCTTGCGCGGTGTAGCCCAGGCCGAGTCCGCCCACCACCACATCGAGCGGACCCTTGCGCCCGGCCAAGGGCAAATCCGCCAGCGCGACTTCCACGGCATGAAAGAGACTCGACATGAGAAAACCCCCGCCGAGCGTGACCTCGTAGACCTCGGCATCATCCAATGCCGCCACCCGCCGCCGCCGCAAGGCGAGATCGCCGATCAGCGTGGGTTGGAAATCCAGTTCCTCGAAAAACGGCCGTTGGGGTTGCTCCAGATCCATGACGTGCGCGCATGATCCCCATTCGGGGCCCAACCATCGAGTTTTTCCCGCCCGCGCAAAAATTTCTGCCCGACACGGCGTGGTTCGCGCTATGTTGCCGGTTGGCATGGCGACGATGGCTTGGCTGTGGCAAAGACGGCCCCGGCCGCCACGAGCAGACCGAGCGGCGGCGGATAACCGGTGTCCAGTTTGCCCCTGCCGGCATAATCATGAGCGAGCATACTGCAAACGACGAAGCCACCCGCGAAACCACGCGGCGGCGCACCTTTGCCATCATTTCCCATCCGGATGCGGGCAAGACAACGCTGACCGAGAAGTTCCTCCTTTACGGCGGGGCGGTGCAATTGGCCGGCAGTGTCACCGCGCGCCGCAACCAGCGGTCCACCACGAGCGATTGGATGGAACTGGAAAAGCAGCGCGGCATCTCGGTCTCCTCCACCGTCCTGCAGTTCGACTATGACGGTTATGTGGTTAACCTGCTTGACACGCCAGGCCACCAGGATTTCTCCGAGGACACCTACCGGGTACTCACCGCGGTCGATGCTGCGGTCATGGTCATCGACGCGGCCAAAGGCATCGAGCCGCAGACCCGCAAGCTTTTCGAAGTCTGCCGTCGCCGCGGGGTGCCGATCTTCACCTTCATCAACAAGCTCGACCGTCCGTCCCGCGCACCGCTCGCCTTGCTCGACGAACTGGAAACCGTGCTCGGCATCCATGCCGCGCCCTGCAATTGGCCGCTCGGTGACGGTCCGGACTTCCGCGGGGTCTATGACAGAATTTCCGGCGAAGTTCACCTTTTCGAGAAAACCCCGCTAGGTGCTTTCCGCGCGCCGGAAAAAGTGGCGGGGGCGGGCGACGATCTGGTGCGGAAGGTGCTGGCGCCCGATGTGCATGCGCGTTTCCTCGAGGAGATCGATTTGCTAGATGGAGCCGGGGCGGGCTTCGATCTTGAGGCACTGCGGGCCGGACGGCAGACCGCGGTTTTCTTCGGCAGTGCAATGAACAATTTCGGGGTGCGTCTCCTGCTCGACCGCTTCCTCGAGTTCGCACCCCCGCCGGCCGGACGCGTGGCGGCCCGCGGTCGGGTCGCGCCTTCTGCCCCTTCCTTTTCCGGTTTTGTCTTCAAAGTGCAGGCCAATATGAACCCGCGCCATCGGGACCGCGTGGCTTTTGTGCGGATTGTCTCGGGGCGCTTCCGGCGCGACATGACGGCGCACAATCCCCGCACCGGGCGCGATCTCCGTTTGTCCAATGCGCAGCGGTTGTTCGCCCGTGAACGGGAGACGGTCGATGACGCCTGGCCCGGCGATGTGGTGGGTCTGGTCGGGAATTATGACATCCAGATCGGGGACACCCTGAGCGAAGACGCGACGGTTGTCTTCCATGAGATCCCGCGCTTTCCGCCGGAATGTTTTGCTTCGGTGCACTGTTCGAGTTCGGCTATGCAAAAGCGTTTCCGGGCCGGTCTCGAACAACTGCTCAAAGAAGGTGTGGCCCAGCGCTTCCACCCGGAGGGGGCGGTCACGGCGTCGCCTCTCCTCGGGGCGGTCGGACCACTGCAGTTTGATGTGCTGCGCCACCGTCTCTTGTCCGAGTACGGCGCGGAGTGCCGCCTCGAGACAGCCACCTGGAGTATCGTGCGCTGGTTGCCTGAGATGACGCCGACGGAGAAATCCCTCTTGATGCTCCCGACTGGTGTGGTGCGGGCGACCGACGGCGAGGACCGCCCGGTGCTCTTGTTCGACAGCCCTTGGGCCCTGCGCTATTTCACGGAGAAACACGGCAACATTGTCTTGTCCGAAACGGTTCCGCAGGGCCGGGGTGAAACAGAGTGACTTCAGTTGCTGCGTCGCTTCCGGCGCCGCTGGACTTGGAGCAGTGCAGGCCGGTCGATGCCAGGAGGGCGGGAGACATCCCTGCTTCTTTGTTGCGGCTTTGTCACATTCCCGTTCTTGGCGACCGCGCCGCTTCGGCCCAACCTGCCACTCATGCTTGAACCCACGACCGACCCCCGACTTTTGGCCGAAACCATCCGCAGCGAGATGCTGGAGGACCTCGATGAGGAATTGGAGTTGGAGATGGAGGAAGTCCGTTCCGAAGGCTCACGGGAGGGCGGTGACCACTCGCGCCGGTTCCGCCGCCAATACTTCCGCGAATTGTTCCGGCTGCAAACCGAGTTGGTCGCCCTGCAGGACTGGGTGGTCGCGACCGGTCAAAAAATCGTCATCCTTTTCGAGGGCCGCGATGCCGCGGGCAAAGGCGGCACGATCAAGCGTTTCACCCAGCGTCTTAACCCGCGGGTCTGCCGCGTCGCCGCCTTGCCCGCGCCGAGCAGCCGCGAACGCACCCAATGGTATTTTCAGCGCTACGTGGCCTATCTTCCGGCCGCCGGAGAAATCGTCCTTTTCGACCGCAGTTGGTACAACCGCGCCGGTGTCGAGCATGTCATGGGCTTCTGCAGCGACGAGGAATACAAAGGTTTTTTCCGGGATGTGCCCGAGTTCGAGCGCATGCTGGTGCGCTCCGGCATCCGTCTGGTCAAATATTGGTTCTCCATCACCGACGCCGAGCAGGAACAGCGTTTTCTGGCCCGCATTCACGATCCGCTCAAGCAGTGGAAGCTCAGCCCAATGGACCTCGAATCGCGGGCGCGCTGGGAGGACTACACCGTGGCCAAGGAGATCATGCTGCAGCGCACCAGCATCCCCGAGGCCCCGTGGTGGGTCGTCCCGGCGGTGGACAAAAAGAAAGCGCGCCTCAACTGCCTCAACCATCTCATCTCGCTCCTCCCTTACACCGAGACTCCGCACCAACCGGTTGTTCTGCCCCCCCGCCACCACCATGAGGACTACCACCGGCACCCGGTGCCGGAGGACATGGTCGTCCCGCAGAAATACTGAGCTTGGCGGCGTCGGCGGTGTGCCGGCTCTTGATTGTGACGTAATTGTCACGAGTGACCTCTTGCTGCGCTGCCGGCCTCGCGGCTCTGCTGCAGGCCATGGATTTTCTCGCCACAGCCGTCACGGACCCGACCTTCCTGACCTATTTTTTGCTCGCCCTCGCCGTGGGCCTCGCCCTTGGTTTTGAGTTTGTCAACGGCTTCCACGACACGGCCAATGCCGTGGCCACCGTCATCTACACGCACACCCTCAAGCCCACCCCCGCCGTGGTTTGGTCGGGCATCTGGAACCTCATCGGCGTGCTCACCTCCTCCGGCGCGGTGGCCTTCGGCATTGTCGCACTGCTGCCGGTTGAACTGGTCATCAACATCGGGTCGTCCGCCGGCTTCGCCATGGTCTTCTCCCTCCTCGTCTCGGCCATCATGTGGAATGTCGGGACCTGGTATCTCGGATTGCCCGCTTCCAGCTCGCACACGCTCATCGGCTCCATCCTCGGCGTCGGCTTGGCCAACGCGCTGATGGGTCCGGATCATTCGATGACCGACGGCGTCAATTGGGCCAAGGCGCAGGAAGTCGGCCTCGGTCTGCTTATTTCGCCGGTCGTCGGTTTCGTGGCCGCCGCCCTGTTGCTCATCACGCTGAAGATTCTCGTGCGCAAGCCCGAACTCTACCGCGCGCCGGTGGGTAAGACCCCGCCACCGCTCTGGATCCGCGGGATCCTCATGTTGACCTGCACCGGGGTGAGTTTCGCCCACGGGTCGAACGACGGACAAAAAGGTATGGGTCTCATTGTCCTTATTCTGGTCGGGATCCTGCCCGGCACCTACGCCCTGAAAATGTCGGCCGACCACGAAACCGTGGCCGGCCTCTCGGCCGAAGCCGCGCAATTGTCGTCCGTCTTCGCCGCCGAGGCCGATGGGGCGGTCATCGGGGGCCGGGAGGCCAACGACAAGCTCACCGCCTTTCTCAAGCCGAGCGGCCAGCCATCGGCCGAAGTCTTTGCCGCGCTGGCTGGAGCAACGGCCGAGGTCAGCGCGCGGCTCAAAGATACCGAAACTTTCCAAGCCCTGCCTGCGAGCGAGCGCGGCGACGTGCGCACCGACCTTTATCTCGTTTCCAAAACCATCGCCAAACTCGACAAAGCGGGCCGTCTCGCCCTTGACCCTGAGGTCCGTGCGGCCGAGCAGGCCCTGGCCAAACACGCCGACGC
>CAMBUL010000103.1 GCA_945871065.1 Chthoniobacter flavus
AGTGGGTGGCACGGGATTGCCGAGCTGCCGGAGTTTGCGGAAACGGCGTCCGACGGCACGGGTGACCTTGTTCCGGGCGTGAAGGCTTATCTGCTGGCCGTGACGCGCCGCTGGATGGCACCGGACGGTGACGTCTCACGCGGAGTCGATGGCTGGCGTCTGGATGTGGCTTGGATGGTGCCGAACGCTTTTTGGCGCGAATGGAACGCGCTGGTTCACGGGCTCAATCCGTCCGCTTACACCGTCACGGAAATTTGGAAGGACGCCGACGACGTGACGCTGGCCGGCGGTTTCGACGCGACGATGAACTACGAGGGATTTGCTATGCCGGTGAAGGGTTGGCTGTTCGACACCGCGATCACCCCGACGCAGTTTGCGGCATGGCTTGACCGCACTCGGGCTGCGTGGCCGGAGCGGACGGCGCGGCGCCTGCAAAACCTGCTTGATTCCCACGATACGCCGCGCGCGGCCTCGGCTGCCTTCGACGGACGCGCGGGCAAGAAATACAAGAAGCGTCAGGAGTTCGATCTGGCGGTGAGCGGAAGCGTTTCGCCCAAGGACAATCCGGATTACCGCTGGGAGAAGCCGGACCAGCGGGCCTGGAAACTGGTGCGGATGGCCGTGCTGCTGCAAATGACTTATGTCGGCACGCCGTTCATCTATTATGGCGGGGAGGCGGGGATGTGGGGGGCGAACGATCCGGACTGCCGCAAGCCCATGCTGTGGGACGACCTGGTTTACGATCCGGAGTTCATCGGGCCGGACGGCAAGCGCATGGGACCGCACGAGGTTAGCTTCGACCGGAACCTGCACGCCTTTTTTCGGGCGGCCATTGCGCTGCGTCGCGAGGAGCCGGTCTTCAGCACGGGTGGGTTCCGTTGGTTGGTCCTGGACGACGAGGCCGGCACTCTGGCTTTCGAGCGCGTGGGTGGAAAGGCGCGTGCACTGGTTATTTTCAATCGCAGCGAGCAACCGCAAACCGTGCGCTTGGCCGCACCTGAGGGGTGGCCGGAGGCGGAGGTTTCCGCCCGCTTTGTTTCCGACGGCGGCTCTGCGGTACTACGGCGCAGCGGGGACGAAGCATGGGCGGAGATGGGGCCATGGTCTGCCGCGGTGTTTTTGCCGTGAGTTCGGGGAGTGACCTGCAAGAATCGCCGTGATGAAAGATCGCATCGGGATGGCGTCGACTTTTCTGCTCTCCGCCGCCGCCCTTGTTCTGATGGCCGCCGGCTTTATGATTTGGGATCAGCCGGTGTTGGAAGCGGTGGGAGCCGGTGCGGCAAAGGAATGGCAAGAGGTGGCGCGGTTCTTATCGCGTTACGGGGATTTTCCTTTCTTGCTGGCGGCCGGTGTCGTCGCGCTGGCGGTCAGCTTGTGCCTGCGGGCTGCCTCCTGGTCGCGCATCCTTACCGCCATGATTCTGGCTGGAATCATCGCCGGGCTGGCGTCGAATGTGGTGAAGTTGGGCACCGGTCGGGTGCGTCCGCGCGTGGAGCAGGTCGCGCACGGTTGGTACGGTCCGAAGCACGGGGACCAGTGGGTCTCCTTGCGGCACGATTTCCAGAGTTTTCCTTCCTCCCATGCCGCGTGCGCTTTCGGTTTTTTCTGGCCGCTCTTTCTCTCCCGCCGGTGGTTGGGTGCGACGGGCCTGTTCCTTGCCGCGGCGATTGCCTGGTCGCGGGTGCAACTCAATGCGCACCATGTTTCCGATGTGGCCGCGGGGGCTTTGCTCGGGGTGCTGGCGGGGTGGCTTGTCTGGCGGTGGATCATGACCCGCGGGGGCTTGTCGCGGTGGCTGGGGGAACAAGGATCCAAGACCGGCGAGGGCAACTCCGGGCCGGTCAGGTAATTTCCTTATCCAATTTCTCGTTGTATTCCCGGACGCAGAAACCGGTGCGATTTTCGGGGGCAGGATGGAGTCGCCTCAGGTGTATTTGAGGATCTCTTCCACCGTGGTCTCACCGTCGAAGATGGCTTGGAGACCTTCTTCGCGCAGGGTGCGCATGCCGAGTTCGATCGCTTTCTGGCGGAGCACCACACCGGGGGCCCGCTGGTTGATCATCTCGCGCAAGGTATCGTTGAGACGCAAGGTTTCATAGATGGCACGACGGCCCTTGTAGCCTGTGTCGTTGCAGTCCTCGCACCCGTTTCCCTTGAAGAATTTCTTGTCGCCCACTTCGTGCGCGGAAAGTCCGAGGAGAAGAAGTTCTTCCTCCGACGGTTCGTAGGGCACGATGCATTTCGAACAGGTGCGGCGGACGAGGCGCTGGGCCACGACCAACTCGAGCGAAGCGGAAATGAGGAACGGTTCGACCCCCATGTCGATGAGGCGGGTGATAGCCCCGGTCGAGTCGTTGGTGTGGAGGGAGGTGAAAACAAGGTGGCCGGTGAGCGAAGCCTGGATGGCTATCTGCGCCGTCTCGAGGTCGCGCGTCTCGCCAACGAGGATGCGGTCGGGATCCTGACGGAGGAAGGCGCGGAGGCAACGGGCGAAGTCGAGACCAATGCCTTCGTTGACCGGAACCTGGATGATGCCGTCGATGTCGTATTCGACCGGGTCCTCGGCCGTGAGCAATTTTGCGTTCGGTTCGTTGATCTCGCGCAAGCAGGCGTAAAGCGTGGTCGTTTTGCCCGATCCAGTGGGGCCGGTGACAATGATGATGCCGTTGGGCAGCTTGATCATGTCCCTCAGGGTCTTCTTCACGTTGTCCGGCACCCCGAGCTTGTCGAGATCAAGTTGGACGGCTGAGCGGTCGAGAATACGGAGCACGACGCTTTCGCCGAACTGGGTCGGCAGTGTGCTGACCCGCAAATCGATGGAGAAGGGTTTTCCGTCGCGTGTGACGCTGCGCTGGATACGGCCGTCCTGCGGAAGGCGGCTCTCGGCGATGTTGAGGTTCGAGATGATTTTGACGCGGGAGATCAATTCGCGACCGATGGAACTGTAAGCCTTGCGGTCGGAACGGGTGAGGAGCGAGCGCAGGGTGCCATCCACCCGCATGCGGACATCCATGAACTCTTCAAACGGTTCGAAGTGGATGTCACTGGCTTTGGCCTTGATCCCGATATCGATCAAGTTGTCGATGATCTGAGTGACGTATTGGGCGCGATCTTCCTCGGAGAGGTTTCCGGCCAAGACCGCAGTGCCAGCTTGGCTCAGTTTTTCCCGCAGTTCTTTTTGGGTCAGGGTGGCAAACCCCTCGGTGGCGTAGTCGACGGTCTCGTAATACTGCGCGATGAGTTCCTCAATGCGCCGGACCGGCGCCACGCTGACTTGGATGTTTTCGTTGAGCGCGAACCGCAACTCTTCGATTCTTTGCGCGTCGAGCGGGTCGCTCATGGCCACGTAGAGTGTGCCATCCAGGTTGGCCACCGGCAGCGCCTGATGAAGACGGGCCAAGCCGACGGGAATCTTGTCCCGCAGGCTGTTTTCCATTTCAAAGTCGGTCAGATCAATGTAATTGGCACCGATGGCCTGCGCGATGGTCTGGTAAAAGGTGTGTTCGTCGATATGACCCTCCTCGATGAGGAAATCTTCGGGCGCGCGTCCGCTCTCCAGAACGGCTTGAAGAAGGGCGTCCGACTGTTCTGCCGGAATGATGCCCTGATCAACCAACGTGGTGATGACGAGGTGCGGGTCCATGCTACTCGGAATCTCCCATCGTCACGGCGAGAACCTCGTCGAAGGTGGTCAGACCGGCAAAAACCTTCTGGAACCCGTCTTCCCGCAGGGTGCGCATGCCCTGCTCGCGCGCGCGCTTGCGGAGTTGCACCGTACTGACCTGCTCGGAGCGGTCCTCGCCGTCACCCATGCGGTTGATCATCTGACGCATGTCGTCGTCGATCTTGAAAATTTCGAAGATGCCGAGTCGTCCGCGGTAGCCGGTAAAGCGGCATCTCTCGCAGCCCTTCGGTCGGTAAATGGTGGCGTCGGGAAGTTGCGCGGGATCGAGGCGCAGCGCGACCATTTCGTCCTCGCTGAGGGTTCCCGGTTCCTTGCAGGTGCAAAGCTTGCGGCAAAGGCGCTGGGCCATGACGGCGCGCACGGCGCTGGAGACGAGAAAGGGTTTGACCCCGATGTCGATGAGACGGGCGATGGCGCTGGGGGCGTCGTTGGTGTGGAGGGTGGAAAGTACCAGGTGGCCGGTGAGGGACGCATTGATCGCAATGCCCGCGGTCTCGAGGTCGCGGATCTCACCGATCATGATGACGTTCGGGGCCTGACGCAGGATGGAGCGGAGGGCGCGGGCGAAGGTCATGCCGATGTCGGATTTGACATGGACCTGGTTGACCCCGGGCATGACATATTCGATCGGGTCCTCGACCGTGATGATCTTACGGCTCTCGTTGTTGATCTCCGAAAGGCAGGCGTAAAGTGTGGTGGTTTTGCCCGATCCGGTGGGACCGGTGACGAGGATGATGCCATCGGCCATTTTGATCAGGCCGCGGAAATACTCCTGGTCGTCGGTCATGAAACCGATATCCGGGAGAGTGATCGAAAGCGTTGATTGGTCGAGCAGACGCATGACGATGGATTCACCTTGGGAGGTCGGGATAGTGGAAACGCGAAGGTCGAGCGGTTTGCCGCGGACCTGACACTGGATGCGACCGTCCTGGGGAACACGCTTCTCGTCGATGCTCATCGTCTCGGTCATGATTTTGAGACGGCTGATGATGGCGCCCTG
>CAMBUL010000104.1 GCA_945871065.1 Chthoniobacter flavus
GAGCCGCTTGGTCTAGTTCCACTTGCTCTACTCTCCAAGGCCATTGCAGCCCCAGAACCTGCTGGTAAAATTCACTGTTCTTCACCCAGCCTCTTAACCACTATCCTGCCCAACCCAGCAAGCTTTCACAGCAAATTACGCGAAGAACCGAAATTTCTTATTCATGTGAGTTTGTACAATACGCGTGCATTAGCAGAAAAAATGTTCGCTTGCTCGTCCGCTGAGAGACCGCCCAGCATCTTCCGAGTCAAGGCGCACCATTGTGCCAAGCCCGATCCCAAGTTGACCACCGGCCAGTCCCCGCCCCAGACCAGACGCTCCGGCCCGAAAGATTCCAGCATCGTGTCGACGTAACAGCGCAGGCCGTCCTCTGTCCGCTGCCCTTCGGCGGCATACGTCGTGAGTCCGGAGATTTTCCCGAGCACGTTTGGCTCGGCGGCTAAGGCGACGACCGCTCTTCGCCAAGCAAGAAAACCCTCCCCGTGCGGCGCGGCGTTGTGGGCAATGTCCGGCACTCCGCAGTGATCGAGAATAAAAACTGTTCCGGAACACGCACGCACGAGATCCAGCGCTATGCCCAGTTGCCTTTGCAGGACACAAAGATCGAAGGTCAGGCCACGGCGGCCAAGCCGCGTGACATCCGCACGAAAGCCGTCTGTCTGCGAGACGGCGTCTGCTTGGGTATGCAGCACGCGCCGGATTCCCTTGAGCTTCGGGTGCTCAAGCGCCTCTAAGTTTTCAGCGAAGCCGGCCGCACCAGGCCGTGCGGCTGCGATCACCCCGAGAATGCCGCTGGCCGGGTCGGCGGCCAACTCGCAGAAAAAACGCGCTTCGTCGCCGGACTGGCCTTCGTCGACATCGACTTCCATGAAGATCGCCCCTTCGACGCCGCAACCGGCCGCCGCCGCGCGGTAATCGTCGAGGCGGAACGCACCTTGCAGCGCGGGCAGTTCCCCGGTCCACGGATAACCGAAGCGGTCCGGGTATAGCAGATGTTGGTGGGTGTCAATCATGGGTCTCCTTTCAGACAGGCGGCAGGCCGATCTCGGCCCGGGCTTCGTTGATGTGGGTGCGCACGCCCTCGGACAGGGGACGCGGACGGAATCCGATTTCGGCGGCCAGGCGCTCGCCGCAAATGTTGTCGACCAAAGGCGTCGGAGGATTGTCTTCCTCGAATTCGATGCGGGCGTCCGGCAGCCACTGCCGCACGGTGCCGGCCAGCGCGCGGCCGCTCACCGATTCGCCCCCGGTGTTGTAGGCGAAATGCGAAATTTTGTCCTTCAGCACCAAGAGCACCATCTGCTCGGCGCAATCGTCCTTGTAGATCCAGCAATCGCGCGTCGCGGCGGGGAAAGGCATGATCACCGGCTCGCCCACGGCGGGACGCGAGGCGAAATGCTCGGACCAGAGAACCGAGCTGCGCTTGCGCCCGTGGCCGAAGACCACCGGCGGCCGCACGCAGGCGATGTCCACCCCCCGGTCGCGCACGTAGCGCTGGCCGACAAATTCATTCAGCACCTTCATGACCCCGTAGGTGAAATGATGATGTCCAGGGGCGCAGCCCTCGTCTTCCTTGATGGCATGGTCGGGCGGACCGAAGACATCCTGGCGGGCCCCGTAGCAAGTCTCGCTGCTGGCGAAGACCAACCGGTGGAGTCCGTGCACCGCGGCGGCTTCGAACATCACGGCCATGCCGTAGATGTTGACCATGGCCCCGCGCCGCTGGTCTTTTTCGACCTCCGGGTTCATCAGGTAGGCCAGGTGGATACAGTGCGTGATTGGCGGCGAACCGCCGAGCAGGCGCATGACCGCGGGTTCGTCGCTGACATCAAGTCGGACAAAGTCCAGCGGGGCCTGCGATCCGCACTCGGTGCGCAAGCGGGCCTCGACCTCGGGGTCCGGACGGGCATCAGCCGCCGTGGTGCGAACGCCGTGCGCAGCGAGACGCGCCACCACGCGCGAACCGAGGAAGCCGGTCGCACCGGTGACGAGAACGTGGGGAGATGGTGTGCTCATGGGTGGCATCGGCCGCCGCTCAGGCGCCCCCGTGTTTCTTGCGGAAGTGGTGGGAGGCTTCGACGAGGCGCCCCAGCTTGGCGTGGGTGATGTCGAGCGGGACGTGGCCGAAGCCGCACTCGCTGGTCAGCACGAGGCGCTCGGGTGGGAAATGTTTCAGGGCGGGCTGGACCCGGCGCCAGACTTCATCGACCGATTCCAATGCGTCGCTGCGTTGGTCGATGACGCCGAGCGCGAGGTCGCCTTGGAATTTCCAGTCCTTCCACAGATCCATGAGGTCGTAGGACAGCGTGCAGTGCTCGAGGGAGACTTCGTCGATCTTGACCGTGGAAAAAGCCGGCACGAGGTCGGTGTATTTGGTGAAGTAGACGCGCTTGCGGCGCGGGTTGCCGCCGCAGACATGGAGGCCGTAGCGCACATGGTGTCCGAGTTCGTCCATCATTTCGTTGAGGATCTCCGCCGACCACACGCTGTCCTGCGGCGATTCGGTCCACATCGGCTCGTCGAACTGGATGAAACGGCAACCGGCCTCGACCACCTCTTTCAATTCCTCCACGAGCACCTTGGCCCACGCGCGGCAGACGGCTTGGGCGTCGGGATAGAGGTCGGGACGTTCGTTGACCGTGAAACGGGTGATGACGTGCGGGCCGGTGACAGTTTGCTTCACCGCCACGCCGTCCGGCGCGTTCTCGCGGGCCAATTTCCAGTTATGTGCGAGGTTGAAGCGCGGGCTGGAGATTTCGCCGACGAGGCGGGGACATTCGATGGCGAAGCCAGCGCCGCCGAAGGTCTGCGGGACCATGTTGTCGAAGGTCACGCCGTCGACGCGCTTCTGGTAGAAGTAATACATGTTCTCCCGGTAGCCTTCGCCGTCGGTGATCATGTCGAGGCCGAGGTCGGACTGGTCCTTGGCGGCCCAGCGGATGTAGTCATCGACTTCCTTCGGTCCCCACGTGGGGCGTTTCATGGTGTCTTCGACGGATTCCGGCCGGGGATAGCTCCCGACCACGGTGTTGCGGAATGGGGTTTTCATGGATGGTGTTGGCTGTTGGGGTTTGGGGGATGGAAAATCAGTCGCGGAAAACCACGGTGCGCTCGCCGTGGACGAAGACGCGCTCTTCGAGATGGTAACGCAGGCCGCGGAAGAGGGCCAGGCGTTCGCAGTCTTGTCCGAGGCGGACGAGATCGGGCATTGAATGAAAGTGCTCCACGCGCGTGACCTCCTGGTCGATGATCGGACCGGCATCGAGTTCCGCTGTGACGTAGTGACAAGTTGCGCCGATCAATTTGACCCCGCGTTGGTGCGCTTGGCGGTAGGGCTGCGCGCCGGCGAAGGCGGGCAAGAACGAGTGGTGGATGTTGATCATACGTCCGGCCCACCGGGCACAAAGGTCGGGTGGGACGATTTGCATGAAGCGGGCCAGCACGGCCACTTCGGTGCGCCACTCGTTGAGCTGGCGTTTGATGGCGGCGAACGCGGCGGCGCGGTCGCCCGGTTCCATCGGAAGGTGGACGAAGGGCACGCCTTCGCGCCGGGCCACCGGTTCGAGGTCGCGGTGGTTGCCGATGACCCCGACGAGGTCCATGTCGAGATCGCCCGAGCGCCAGCGCCAGAGCAAATCGGCCAGACAGTGGCCTTCGCGGCTGACGAGGATCGCGGCCCGCGGACGCGTGGTCCGCTCGCGCAGGGTCCATTCCGCCTCGAGCTTGGAGGCGCAGGAGGCAAGATCTTCACGCAAAGTCTCCATCCCGGCAAAGCCGCCGACCGGCTGCAGGCGCAAACGGGTGAAGAACCATCCGGCTTCGTTGTCGGTGAACTGGTGGGCTTCGAGCAGATTGAGCGATCGTGCGGCACAGAATCCGGTCACCTCGGCGAGCAACCCGACGCGGTCGGGGCAGGAAAGTTTTAGGAGGATTTCCGGATGGTTCATGACGCGAAATGGAACTCAGGAGCCGCGAACGACGGGGTTGGTCAGCTGTCCGATGCGTTCGATGTCGATCGTCACGGTGTCGCCGGGCTGGAGCCAGCGCGGCGGCTTGGATGCCATGCCCACGCCGTGCGGTGTGCCCGTGAGGATGACCGTGCCGGCCGGCAGGGTGTTGCTCGCGCTGAGGAACTCGATGATCTGCGCCACGCTGAAAATCATGTCGTTTGTGCTCCAATCCTGCACGGCCGTCCCGTTGAGGAGGGTGCGGATACCGAGCGTTTGCGGGTCGGGGATTTCGTTGGCGGTGACGAGGCACGGTCCGAGCGGACAGAAAGTGTCGAACGTTTTGCCGCGGCACCATTGGCCGCCGCCCCATTTCAACTGCCAGTCGCGGGCGGAGACATCGTTGCCGCAGGTGTAGCCGAGGACGTAGGACAGCGCGTCGGCCGCTTTGGCGTTGCGGCACGGACGGCCGATGACCACGGCGAGTTCGCATTCGTAATCGACTTCGGTGCTCGCGGCGGTGACAGGAATTTCGATGGGATCGCCGGGATTCTGCAGCGTGTTGATGCCTTTGGTGAAGAGGACCGGACGCTCGGGCGGTTGCAGTCCCGACTCGGCAGCGTGGCGGCGGTAGTTGAGGCCGATGCACAGGATCTGGCTCGGTTCGAGCGGGGCGAGGAGCTTGGCCATGTCGGCCTTCTCGCTGGTCTCGCGCAGGCCGGCGTAAAGATCGCCGGT
>CAMBUL010000105.1 GCA_945871065.1 Chthoniobacter flavus
CAGGATTGAGGTAAATCGCGTTGATCCCGAGGTCCCGCAGATAATCGAGCTTGTCGATGATTCCCTGGATATCCCCGCCGTACCGCCGGTCAGTCACCGTCCCAAAAAAGTCGTCCGACTTGGCCTGCTCCCAGGCATCACGCGCATACCAGTTCGAGGTCCAGGCACTGATCTGCCACGAATGAGGGACCCACTCCTTACTGCCCAGGCTGTCGCGTACGGGATCGTTGGAACGATCGCCATTGCGGAAACGTTCGGGGAAAATCTGATACCAAACCGCGGTGTCCTGCCATGCCTTGGGATCCGGCTTCAGGGCCAAAGCGGACACCTGACCCGCGGCAGAGAGGTAACCTGCGACAAACCAGCAAAGCCACCTCACGCGAGTCCCCCGAGCTTGCACAGCACCTCCGCTTCGGCAGAGGTGAGCGGCATCACACTCAGCCGCGATTGACGCAGCAGGGCGATGTCGCGCAGTGCCGGATTAGCCTTGATCTCCTCGAGGGTGACTGGCGTAGGGAAGGCTTGTCGCGGAATGAGGTCAACGCACGACCAATCGCCATCCTCTGCCGTCGGGTCTCCGTAGGCTTCGCGGACCACCCGCGCGGTTCCGACCACCGATTTCCCGGTCACACTGTGGTAGTAAAAAACCTCGTCGCCCTTTTTCATCGCACGGAGGTTGTTGCGCGCCTGGAAATTTCGCACCCCCGTCCAAGACGTGCCTTTGTCGCGCACAAATTGGTCCCACGAATAAGCGTCGGGCTCCTGCTTGACCAGCCAGTGGTTCATGGTGCCACCACGGCCTCGGGACGCAGGCGTCCGGCCAGAAAATCGTGGATATTTTGCACCGTGCCGAGGTTGATCCGCTCGATCGCCTCGATGCTGTTGAAGCCGACGTGTGGAGTGAAAAAAACGTTCTCGTGGGCCAGCAGTTGCCGGTTGCGCATAATACCCTCCAGCTCCCGCAGTCGTTTCTCGCGGCGCAACGGGTCACCGCCCGGAGTGGACATCGCGTGGATTTTCTGCACGATTTGGTCGCCGATGATCCGCGAAGCGTCGTTGCGGAAGGCGTTGTCGTCTTCGAGCACATCCAGACCCACGCCTCCCACCTGCCCGCTTTGCAACCCAGTCAGCAGCGCGTCAATGTCAACCAGGGCCCCGCGGGCCGTGTTGATCAGAATGAAACCGGGTTTGCCGCGGGCCAACCGCTTTGCGCTGAGCAGGTGTCGCGTCCGCGGATTGAGCGGGACATGCAACGTGACGATGTCGGAAGAACGAAGCAACTTGTCGAGGGACACGTAGCGAAAACCGAGAGTGGCGGCCAGATTGGTGTCGGGTTTTTTGTCGAACGCCACGCACTCCATCCCGAACGCCCGGCCAATGGAAAGGACCATGCTTCCGACGCGCCCGGTTCCCACGACCCCGAGGGTTTTGCCCCGCAGTTCGAGTCCACGCAGGCGCTCTGTCGCGCCGCGGCCGCGGTTTCTCGTATCGAGGCAGTGCCGCAAGCGGCGCGTCACCCCGAGAATCAGCGCGAAGGTGTGCTCGGCCACGGTCGCCGCGCCGTAGTCCGGCACGCGGGCCAGCACCACGCCGCGGCGCCCCGCCGCCTTGAGGTCGAGGTGGTCGCTGGCGGAGGAACGTGAGGCAACCAGCTTCACCTTGGGATGGCGGCGAAAAAACTCCGTCCCGACCCGGGAGTGGATGAAAACGGAAACAATTTCGGCATCCCTCGGCACGTCGGCAATGTCGTCGACGAAATCGACGTCATGACCGGCCAAGCTCCGGGCAAAAAACGGCTGCTCGTCATCCTCGGTTTCGACAAAAACAATTTTCATCGGTGTGCGCTGCGAAATGCTTTTGCTCCCGCCAGACGAAACGACTTTAATCCCCAGACGGCATGAAACGAGGCCTATTTGTTACTTTCGAGGGTTCCGAGGGCTGCGGCAAATCTACCCAGATTCGTCACCTTTCCGCTTGGTTGGACAAGACCGCCCAGCCGTGCCTGACCACGCGCGAACCCGGCGGAACTGCTGCGGGTGACCGCATTCGCGACCTGCTGCAACATGCCCCGGAGGGACACGCACTCGTCCCCGAGGCCGAGCTCTTCCTTTTTGCGGCCAGCCGCGCACAGCATGTGCGTGAAGTCATCCGTCCCGCCCTCGCGCGCGGCGAGGTGGTGATCAGCGACCGCTTCCACGACTCGACCACCGTCTACCAAGGCGTGGCCCGACAACTCGAGCCCCAGATGGCCCGCACGGTCAATGGATTCGCCATCGGGGATACCCTGCCCGACGTCACGTTCCTCCTCGATATGGACGCTGCGGAAGCCCACCGCCGCATCGCCCAGCGTGACCAACCCGCCGACCGCATGGAAAGCGAGCCCCTTGCCTTTTACCAAGCCGTGCGCCAAGGCTATCTGCGCGCTGCGGCCGATGAACCGGCCCGTTTCGTCGTGCTCGACGCGGCCCGACCCGAGGAACAACTGGCCGCGCAGATACGCGATATTCTTAACGAAAAATTCCATGGCTTTTTTGCCCGCTGACATCCTCGAGCGCCTGCGCCGCGCCCGTGAACTCGGCCGCTTGCCCCACGCCATGCTCATCACCGGCTCCCCGGGGAGCGGACGGGCCCGTCTGGCCCTGCAAATCGCGGCCATGGTCAACGACACCACGGCAGAAAAAGCGGCGATGCACCCGGATATCCATCGGCTCGAACCCGGTTCCAAGTCGCGCCGCATCTTGGTTGAACCGTTCAAGGAGTTCTGCCTCCCTTTCTTCTCAACCAGCTTCCAAGCCGGAGCGGTCAAAACCGGCATCGTCCTCGACGCCGACCGCCTCCACCTCAACGCGGCCAACGCCTTTCTCAAAACCCTGGAGGAACCACCGGCCAACACCCTCTTCATTCTGGTCACTTCGAATCCCGGCCTCCTCCCCGTCACCATCGTCTCCCGCTGCGCCCATTTCCCCCTGCGCACGGCGGCCATGCCCGCCCTCGACGGAGCGGCGGCCGTGGTCGCCGCGGCCACCGGACAACTTCTCGCCGCGCCGCCCCAGTCGCGCCTTGGGGCCGGACTCCTCCTCGCCCGGCGCTTGCAGTCCCTCCTGCGCGAGACGCGGGAGACGGTCGAAGCAGAAGTATCCGCCGCGTTCAAGCAGGAGAAAAAGCGCCTCGGCGACACGGCCGAGGAGGATTGGATCAAGACCGAGGAGGGTCGGCTCAAGGCCCTCACCGAGGCCCGCGTGCTGGCCACCCGTCAGCACCTTGCCGGCATCGTCGCCGAGCGCGCCGCCGACGTGCTCCGCGCCCGGCATGGTGTGACCGCCCTGCAATTTCCCGCGCTGGCGGCCGAATCCGGGCGTCTGGCCGCCCTGCTCGACGACGCCTCCCTGCTGCGCATCCTTGACGGCGCGGCGCGATTACGTCTTTTTCTGGAGCGCAACGTGAAGGAAGATATCGCCTTGGAGGCCGGATGCCTCGCCCTCGCCCGCTCATGAAAAAACACATTGTCGTCAAATTTGGGTCCGGTGTCCTGACCACCGATGCCAGCGGGCTGATGCTCGACGGCGCGCAATTCACGCGGCTGGCCGGGGAAATTGCCGGACTCGTCGAGGCCGGTCATTCGGTCGTCGTGATCTCCAGTGCGGCCGTGGCCGCCGGGGTCGCCGCCCTCGGCTTATCCGCTCGGCCCGAAGCGCTGCCGGCCAAACAGGCCTGCGCCGCCGTGGGCCAATCACAGCTCATGCGGACCTACGAGGAGGCGTTCGCCCGCCACGGACTCATCGCCGCCCAACTCCTCCTCACCCACGGTGACATTGACAGCCTGCAGCGCCGCAGCAACGCCGAAAACACCCTCAGAGAACTGCGCGCCTTCCCGCGCGTCATTCCCGTGATCAACGAAAATGACTCCGTGGCCGTCGAGGAACTCCGCTTCGGCGACAACGACCGCCTCGGCGCCGAGGTCGCCCAGTTCTGCGGCGCGGACCTCTTCCTCATTCTCACCAGCAGCGATGGGCTGCAGGCCGAGGGCCAACGTTTACCGGTCGTGACCGAACTGACCGAGGCCCGCCGCCATATCACCGGACAAAAAGGACCGCACGGCACCGGCGGTATGGCGAGCAAACTTGATGCCGTTGAAACCGCCACCGCCGCCGGGATCGAAACATGGATCCTCGACGGGCGGCGCCCCGGCCAGTTGGCTGCCGCAACTTCGGGAGCCGATGTCGGAACACGTTTCCCCGCCAAGCCATGATCCGCCGCACCACCGCCATCGCCGCCGTCACCTGGACCGAACTAGTCAGGCTGAAGGTTTTTTACTTCCTCATTATCTTTGCTCTTCTCGTCATCGGAAATTCGTTCTTCCTCGCCCGTTTCAGCTTCGAAGAAGAATTCCAGATGCTGAAGGACATTGCGCTGGGAGCGATGAGTGTTTTCAGTTCGCTCCTCGCCATCCTCGCCACGGCCACCCTCCTGCCCAAAGACATCGAGGATCGGACGATCTACACCGTCCTGGCCAAGCCCGTCTCGCGCACCGAATACCTTCTCGGGAAACTCTCCGGAGTTTTTCTCCTCCTCACTCTGGC
>CAMBUL010000106.1 GCA_945871065.1 Chthoniobacter flavus
GAGGTGGCTAGGGAGGGAATCGAACCCCCGACACGAGGATTTTCAGTCCTCTGCTCTGCCAACTGAGCTACCTAGCCGATGCGATGAAAGAAGGAGTTTACGCGTCTCGGGCTGCTGATCAAGTTTTTGCCGCGTTCGGGCGGCCTCACTCCACCGGTGCCACGGGACGCGCCTCCGCCGCCGCGAGGGGAACACTCCCGACGGACACACCTTCCCGCAGACCGGGGATCAAACGCACGTCCCAGCAGGCCAGCAAGGCGAGCACGGCAAAATAGAGCGAGTAGCGATTGATCGAAAGCGGCCCCGCCGCCACCTCCAGTGACCCGAGGGCGTCCAGAACGGCACCCCAAGCCATTGGCGCGCCGCCCAAGCCGAGCCCGCAGACCACGGTAAAGAGCGCGAAGAAGTGATTTCGGCCCATGGCCGGCACGCTGACCATGACGATGCGCGTGTTGGCCACACCGAAAACCGCCCCGGCCAGACCACCGAGGAAATTCAATCCCCCGACCAATCCCGGCCATCCGGGCAGCAAGCCAGCAGCCAGGGCAAACCATCCGAAAATAACCAGCGCCATAAGGACGAGCCCGCGGCGCAACCACGGCTTGCTGCCCGTGACGTCAAGCCGCGGAGCGGTGATGGCCAGTCCGACCAACGCGCCGACGAAAGACAAGCTGCCGAGGAGCAGGATGGTGGCCTCGCCGAATTTCTCGCGCACCACGAGATATTCGACCGTGAAGACTCCCAAGCTGCCGATCACCGTCATGTAAATGGTGGTGAAACGCAGCAGGCGGGCGAAGGGCACGTGCCGCAGCATGGCGCCCCAAGGCACCGACACTCCCGAGCGGAGACGGTCCTCCGGAGACTCCGCATCGGGAATCCGGTGGACGAACCACAGGCTGATCAAGGCGGCGACCAGACCGATGCCGAAAACCGCTGTGTATTCGGCCGCCTCGACCGAGCCGGACATAACCCACGCGGAGACCAGCAAGGCCACCAGGCAGCCCAAATGCATAAAGGCATTGTCACGCGAGAGGAAACTGCCGCGGACCTGCTCCGGGACTAGGGCGGTCAGCCACGGCAACCACGCTCCGGCCGAAAAGCCCCGCAACAAATTGAAACCGAAGAGTGAACCGGCGAGCAGCGACAGACGGCCGGAAATGGTCAACCCGGGCCAAACCGGAACGGCCGCGATGCAGAGGGTGAAAAAGGTGCGTGCGCCCCAACCGGCCAGGACGAACCGTTTGTAGCCCGTGCGATGGAGGAAGCGCGCCGCGAGGAGTTGGAGGATATTGAGCAGCGGGGTGAGCGCCGCGATGGTACCCAGCAGGAAGGACGAGGCGCCGAGCGACTTGGCAAAAAGAATGACCGGAGCCCCCAGCACGATCTGGAAGGAAACCGCATTAAAGAAACTGAACCCGTTGATGTTGAGTGCGCCGGGCGGATAAGCGCTGCGCGACTTCATGGCCGGTCACTCAGCCCTCGGCGCGCGGCTTGAGGTGCGGGAAGAGGATCACCTCCCGGATGGACTCCGCACCGGTCAGCAACATGACCAGCCGGTCGATGCCCATCCCCATACCCCCGGCCGGCGGCATGCCGTATTCCAAAGCGTGGAGAAATTCTTCGTCGATCTTGTGTTGCTCGCCGCCGCTTTGCTCGACCAGACGCTCGCGCTGCACCACCGGGTCGTTCAGCTCGGAATAGCCCGGCGCGATTTCTTGGCCGTTCATGACCAATTCGAACACATCGAGGGACGAAGGATCTTCCGCATTTGTTTTGGCCAAGGGGATGAGCTCCTTTGGGCAATGGATAACAAAGCACGGGTCGATCGTCTTTTCTTCGACCAGCTTTTCGAAAACATGCTGCGTGACCTCGTAGTCTTCCACGCAGTGCGAAATGTCCAAGCCGAGTTCGAGCGCACGGTTGCGGCGGCCGGAAACATCGCGGGCGAACCAACCCGGTTCCGCTTCCTCGACGAGGTCGCGGTACTTCGCCCGGCGCCACGGACGTGAAAGGTCGATCGTCCGCGTGACAATCCCCTCGTGGTCCTTGTGCTCGATCTTGAGACCGCCGCACACCTTCTGGGCCACGCAGCAGACCAACTCCTCGACCAGCGTGGCCATCATGTCGAAATCCGCATAGGCCCAATAGGCCTCCAGCATGGTAAATTCGGGATTGTGCCGCCGTGAAACGCCTTCATTGCGAAAATTGCGGTTGAGTTCGAAAACTTTGGTGAACCCGCCGACGAGCAACCGCTTCAAATACAACTCCGGAGCGATGCGCAGGAAAAGATCCATCCCCAGCGCATTGTGGTGCGTCTCGAAAGGAGTGGCCGCCGCCCCTCCGGCCACAGCCTGCATCATCGGCGTCTCCACCTCGAGGAATCCGCGCTCTTCGAAAAAGGCGCGGATCTCACGGATAATGGCGAAACGCTGGCGGAAAATATTCCGCGCGTGCTCGTTGGAAATAAGGTCGAGATAACGTTGCCGGTGCCGGGCTTCGACGTCCTGCAGGCCGTGCCACTTCTCCGGCAACGGATGGAGCGACTTGCCGAGAAAGACGAATTTCTCCGCCTTGATCGAGGGCTCGCCGGTCTTGGTGGTGAAGCATTCTCCCTCCACTCCGACGAAGTCGCCGATGTCGAGCAGTCCGTAGACCGCCACCGCCTCTTCGCCGAGCGCCTTGTCCTGCAGGTAGACCTGCATGCGCCCGCTGTGGTCGCTCAAATCGAGAAAATGGCTCTTGCCCATGTCCCGCCGTGCGGTGACCCGGCCAGCCAAGGTGACTTTGCTCCCCTCGACAAACCCGGCCCGCACGTCGCCGACGTCGCCGGTCACGGGGAAAGCAGCCCCGTAAGCGGACACGCCGCGGCCCAGTAAAGCCGTGCGCTTTTCCAGACGCACCGCGGTCAGGTTGTTTACTTCACTCATCGGACGGCAGAGCATGCTTTTCCCGGCGCTTCCGCACCAGACGAAACTACCATGCGGTGGTCTCCCGGCTGCCGTTGCGATCGAGGAAGCGACCAGCATCGCCCGGCGTGACGCGGTCGATGGTGGCGGCCAGACTAACCGCTGACTCGGCCACGGTGAGTGGTGCCTGGGGACCGCCCATTTCAGTCTTCACCCACCCCGGAGTGACCGCGACCACCGTGACACCGCGCGGATGCAACTCCGCGGCCATGGCCCGTGTCAGCATGTTCAGCGCGGCCTTCGACGCGCTGTAGCAGTAATGCCGCGAATCTTCTTTCCGCGAAACAGACCCGGCCCGGGAACTCATATTGACCACGCGGGGATGAGGGGCGGCGGTGAGCAGGGGGAGAAAAGCCCGGGTGACCCGGGCCACGCCGACCACGTTGACGGCAAACGCCTCGGCGAAGCGCTCCAGCGGCAGTTCCTCCAGGGTTTCGTTCCCCTCCTCCGGAAGCACTCCTGCGTTGTTGACCAGAACATCGATCGCCCGCAACTTGCTGGCGGCCTCCTCGGTCGCCGACCTGACGCTGTGGTCGCTGCACACGTCGAGAGGAAGGATTTCGATCGAACCCGGCGCGGCACTCTGCGCCGCAGCGTGGAGACCATGAGCTCCGGCCGGATCGCGCGCGCCGGCCATGACACGCCAACCGCGCCGCGCCAACTCGCTGGCCAGCGCCAAGCCGATTCCCCGGCTGGCTCCGGTGATCAAAACTGCGCTCCCCTTCATGGACCCAACCTGCCACGGACCAAGGCCCATGCCAATGGCTGGCCGCAGCATCACCATGACGCGCACTTGCCAATGACCACCAGGTTCGACAACTTCG
Organism: Chthoniobacter flavus; assembly: GCA_945871065.1. Classification (GTDB taxonomy): domain Bacteria; phylum Verrucomicrobiota; class Verrucomicrobiia; order Chthoniobacterales; family JACTMZ01; genus JACTMZ01. Next base: position 3,791 of record CAMBUL010000106.1, read on the forward strand.
CACGTGCGCGCGCGCAGCCAACCTGCAAATCCGTCGGGAGCCCCCGCCTTTTGGGGTGCGCTGGCTGTCGCCACATGCGTGCTGATCGCCCTGCTTCTGGTTTTTCACGGCATCGTTCTTCCGCAGGCGCGTGAGAGAGACCTCAACCGAATCAAACTCTACACAGGGCTGGCCAAGCATCTGCTGGAAGCAGACGCAGTTGCCGGCGTCGGAACGGAGCAGACACTGGAAAAAATCCGCAAACTCGGCTTAACCAATGCGGAAATCCTCCCTCTCGAAAACATCCCCGTCAGAAAAAGTCCAAGCTATATCGCGCCACAGTCGCAAGTAGAGGCTTGGGAGATTTTCCGTGGCCCGGATGGGCAGGCGGCCGGAGTGGTCAGAATAACCAGGTGGGATGACACCACGCGGTGGGCCCTCGGTATCCTGCGCATGGCTGCCGTAATACTCGCGATCGGCGGTCTACTGGTCATCGCCACAACCATTCTCATCACCTATTTACCGCTGGTACTACGCTTGCAGCGCCTAGCAACCCTGACCCGAAGTAAATTCGGACTTCCGCCCGCCGACCATCGCCGCGTAGCCCA
>CAMBUL010000107.1 GCA_945871065.1 Chthoniobacter flavus
CCCTGCCCTGGTGGAGCAAGGGATGGCTCGACCCCACCCGTGCGGCCTACAATGGCATGATGCGGATGAATTTCGACCACCTCGACAAGATCTGGGACGTCTGCGACGTGATCGGCTTCAACTACTACTACAGCCAAAAGGCCGGTCCCGTCGCGGCACTCGGACTCGGATCCCACCGCGGACCGAACTTCACCGAAATGGGTTGGAAGATCGATCCTGCCGGCCTCTATAAACAAATCCGTCTCGTCGGCAAGCGTTACGGCAAACCCATGATGGTCACCGAAAACGGGATTGCCACGCAAGACGAGGCCCAACGCAAACGTTACCTCGGGGAGCACGTTGCCGCCGTGCAGCAGGCGCGTGAGGACGGACACGACGTGCGCGGCTACTTCGTCTGGTCGCTGCTCGACAACTACGAATGGCACTATGGCTACGATGCCACCTTCGGCCTCGCCCGCATGAACCCGCGGACCTTTGCCAGGGAACTCAAACCCGCCGCCTTCGCCTACCGCGACATCATCCGCCGCGGTGGCGTCAAACAAATCCCCGCCGCTGTGCTCAAGGCCTCCCAGCGCCAGTAGACACCCGGCGTCGTGTTCTTCCATTGCCCTCTGGCGCCCCCCGCCCTTGCCCTCCGGGGAGGGCGCGATGGCAATTTTCAATCTCAAATCTGGTGAGGTGGCTGAGTGGTCGAAAGCAGAGCTTTGCTAAAGCTCCGTAGTCCAAAAGGCTACCGAGGGTTCGAGCCGAGCGCAGCGAACCGAAGGTCGCAAGACCGGAGATAGCCCCCGGCAAACAGGCGAAGCCAATCCCTCCCTCACCGCCATTTCCACCCACGGCGCTTCACCTCGAGAAAGTTGGCCGCTGCAGGACGCGGCATTGACGAGCCCGCACACAAATGGCAATTTCTTCGTCGACTGGTGAGGTGGCTGAGTGGTCGAAAGCAGAGCTTTGCTAAAGCTCCGTAGTCCAAAAGGCTACCGAGGGTTCGAATCCCTCCCTCACCGTTTTTCTCGGGATGAGAACCTTCGGGTTTGAGCCGAGCGCAGCGAACCGGAGGTCGCGAGACCGGAGATAGCCCCCGGCAAACAGGCGAAGCCAATCCCTCCCTCACCGCCATTCCCATCAATGAAACGCGCCTCTGGTCTTGCCCTGCGCTGGTTGCTTGGACTGTTTTTCCTCGCGGCTGGACTGTCCAAAGTTGGTCAGCCTATGCAGACCCTCGCGGCGGTCTATTCCTACCAGATTGTGTTGCCCGACGGGCTGGCCTCGGCCATTGCGCATACCCTTCCGTGGGTGGAAATCATCCTCGGCCTCGCGCTGCTTTCCGGGGTCTTCATGCCAGTTACCCTCTCCGCCACCGCCGCCCTGCTTCTCGCCTTCACCGCGCTCACCGCACAGGCCTGGTGGCGGGAACTTCCCATCGACTGCGGTTGTCTCGATCTGAGTGCGTGGCATCCCTCACTCGCTGCACTGACCACGCCGGGCGGCGCCACCTTGCGCAATCTATTCCTTCTCGGGCTTACCGCACTACTCGCCTGGCTGGTCCGCTCCTCGCGGGCTGGGACCACGAAGCAAATCTGACCCGCTCAGACTTCGCCCGCCACGGTCCGCAAAATCTTGTGGCCTCGCGCGAACTCCGCCTTGCTCATGCGCTTGCCGCTGGAAGGCTGGACCTCGAGCAACTCCAATACGCCCCCGCCGCCGCAAGGCAGGTGCAGCTCTGCCGGATCGGCCGGGCCGGGGCCGACCATCGCCCGGTGAACCTTGATCTCCACCCGCCGGCCCTGCGCTGTTTCCAGCTCGGCAGTGCACCCGGGCCACGGGTGCAAACCCCGCACGATCCGTTCGAGTTCCACCGCGCTCCTGCTCCAGTCGAGACGGCCGATGGCCCGGCTCAACTTCGGGGCATAGGTCGCGGCGGTATCGTCCTGCCGGATGCGCGGTGCACCCCCTGCGCGGATCAAGAGCAACGCCTCCTCGAGGGCCTGAGGAGCGAGGTCGGCCAACCGGTCATGCAGCGTCCCGGCCGTCTCGCCGGACGCGAGGACACATTCTTTACTCAGCAAAATATCGCCGGTATCGAGGCCCGCATCCATCCACATCACCGTGACCCCGCTCTTGCTCTCACCGGCAAGAACTGCGGCATGCACCGGTGCCGCGCCGCGGTGGCGCGGGAGAAGGGAAGCGTGGAGATTCAAGGCGCCGAGTAAGGGAACATCGAGAAGCGTCTGGGGCAGAATCTGACCATAGGCCATGACCACAAAAAGATCGGGTGCCCAGCTCTTGATTTCTTCCACTGCCTCGTCCGAGCGAACGCGCGCAGGCTGCAGCGGGACAATGCCTTGGGCCAGCGCCAACTCCTTGATCGCGCACGGAGTGAGTTGCAGACCGCGCCCGGCCGGCCGGTCCGGCTGGGTCACCACCCCGACCATCTCGATTCCGGGCATGGCGAGCAGAAGGCGCAGAGCTGGAAGGCCGATGTCCCCGCTGCCGAGAAAGACAGTTCTCATTGCCCTCTCCTGCATGCTATCCGTTGCGGGGACGCACCGGTCCCCGCGCGCGAAGCAAGTCCCCGGCCGTGACCTCGCGCTGCCCCAGAGAGTCGGCGCACCCGGTGCAAAGGTAGTCGTAAATTTCCTTGTCCGGCAAAACAAGCAGCAATCGCTCGCGCACTGGCATCGCTTGGCCGCACCGCCGGCAGTAGAGGCTGCTGGCCCGCAGGCTCTCGAACCGGCCGCTCATGTCACTGCGCTGAACCCTTTTTCGCCGAAATGATTGCGGCGATCCTGCATCAGCACCTCGACAATTTTGCCGAGCACATCGACCGGAGAGAGCATGGCGTCGATATGCACGATCATCTCATCGCCGTAGTGAGCCAGCAAAGGCCGAGATTCCTCGTCGTAGGTCTCGAGCCGGTGTTTGATCACCTCTTCGTTGGCGTCATCGAAACGGTTATCCCGCAAGGCACGCCGCTTGAGCCGCTCGACCAGCTTGGACCGGTCCGGGCAGGTCAGATGAAAAATTTTTCTCACCCGGACAATGTCCTCCAGCATTTGCGCTTGGTGGATGTTGCGCGGGATGCCGTCGAGCACCAGAAAATCGTGGTCGGGATGAAAAGCGTGCGACTCGACGCTTTGATCGATGCGGATCTTCCAAAGCTTGACCGTTACTTCGTCCGGCACCAATTCGCCACGGCTTGAATACTCGAGAAACTTCTTCCCCAACGGGGTGCGCAAATCGAGCGCGCGGAAGACATCGCCGCAGGCGCAATGATAATAACCGGGCACTTTGCCCAGCACGCGGCCCTGGGTTCCTTTGCCGCTGCCGGGCGCGCCGAAAATGAGATAGGTTTGGTATTTGCTCATGATTTGAAGAGACGACAGTCGGTAGTCTAAGGCCCGGACGCGGAATGACAACGCAGCACTGCAAGTCCCAGCTTCTTGACACTGTATCTTTGCAGCCGTAAACAATCTCCCCGCCTCCCCCGCCGTGCACACCGACGAACAAGTTCTCGAAGTCCTCCTCGACCAATTCCAGGTCACCCAGGAGCAGGTCAGTGATGCCCACGAAAGGCACCCCGGCGCGCCCGTCATTAATGCGCTGCTTGAGACCGGGGCGGTGCAACCGCGCGACGTCCACGGGGCGATCGCCCACTTCCACGGCCTGAGTTTCGCGGACCTCGACGAGCCCGATACCATCCAACGCGCCCGCGAGTTGCACGGGCTGATCCCCGGGGAAGTGGCGCGGCGCCATCGCATCTTGCCGCTCCAGCAAACCGATCACGGTTTGCAAGTAGCCATCGGTGACCCCATGAACTTCGAGGCGTTCGACACCGTGCCATTCCTGCTCAAAGCCGAGGTCGAGTTTCTCTACGCCGATCCGGAGCGCGTCGAGACCCTGTTGGCCGACATCTACCCGCGGCAAGCCGGTCTGGTCGCTGCCGGGACGGAGGAGGAAGCCGGAGGCGCGACCGGCGACGATGATGCCGGCATCATCAAACTGGTGCAGGACTTCCTCGAAAAGGCGCAGGAAATGCGGGCCAGCGATATCCACTTGGAACCGCTCGAAGCCGGCTTTCGCGTGCGTTTCCGCATCGACGGCGAACTGGAACAATACAAACTCCTCCCCCACACCCTTCAGGGCGCCATCATCAGCCGTCTCAAAATCATGACCGAGACGATGAGCATCGACGAGAAGCGTGTTCCCCAGGACGGTCGCATCCAGTGTCAGGTCCGCGGCAAACCGCTCGACCTTCGCGTTTCCACTATCCCGACCTCCCAAGGTGA
>CAMBUL010000108.1 GCA_945871065.1 Chthoniobacter flavus
CTGGACCCTGTCTACGCACTGTGTTTTTCTCATCGTATGAATGACTTCGTCGCACCCTTCGAAACCCTGGTCGGACACTGCCAAGAGCACGGGATCAAGTGCCACGTCGACTATGGCAAGAAATTCATCAGCTTCTCCATGTGCGGTGAGGCGGCCGTTTACAAAGCCAGATGGGCCATCACGCACGGCGGCGAGATGTTGCAGATGGATGTCTCCGTTCCCGTGCGCGCGCGCGACGAAAAAATCCGCCCCCTCGTCCTTGAGACCTTGATGCGCGCCAACCACAAGTTGGTTCTCGGCAGCTTCAATCTCGACCACGCCGACGGTGAGATCATCTACCATCTGGCCTGTCCCATCGGCGAAGCCGGCCTCGAGGACGAGGTGATCGGCAAGCTCTTCGGAACGGCCATGGCCACGACCAATCGTTACTTCACCGCGCTCATGCGCGTCATGTATGGCGGACACACTCCCGAGGACGCCATCTACCTCGCGGAGCTTCCGCTGCACAGCGGGAACGTGTCCGAAGAGGACGGGCCCGGGAAGGCGGAGAAACCCGAATCCTCAGCCAAGCCCATGGCGAAAAAACCCGCCCGCGCTCCGCGCAAAAAGAAGCAACCCCCGAAATCCGACGCCCCGGTTCCGGATGTCCCCGGCAATGAGCCCGCGGGCGAGGGGACCGACCCGGCCAAACAGGATCGGTCCTCCTGAGGCGAGGGCCTTGGGCTTGCTCACTAGTGCTTTCTGCCCGTGGTGGAAAAGTCGCACAAGTCGCTGTCGTTCTCCGGTTTTCCGGCTGACGACTGCCAATTGCCCACTGAACGCTGGACACTGAACCGAGTCTGCGAACCGAGGCTTGGCGAGATAGGTCGCCGTGGCGATCAACTGATACCGTAGCGAAGCGAAGATAGGTCGCCTCGGCGACCAAATGGCCCAAAGGCAACCCTCCGGCCATTGGCCGGTTATGACTCACAAAGTTCCCTGAAGGTCTGGCCACTCCGGACGCGATTCCCTAAAAGCAAGGATACATGCCTTTTCACCAACACCCTTCACTCTCTTCCTTTCCATGAGCTCCTCCGCCGACTCGCCCGAAAGCCGCATCGCCCTTTTCCAGCGCAAGCAAGTTCGCCGCACCATCCATATCAACGAATGGTGGTTTGTTATCGCCGACGTCGTCGCCGTGCTAACGGATTCCGCAAATCCCTCCGACTACTTGAAAAAGCTCCGCAGGCGCGATCCGCTTTTGGGAGACGCTTTCAAAGGGGGGGGACAATTTGTCCCCCCCCTTGCTCTGCCCTTCGAAACACCGGGCGGCATCCAACGCCTCCTATGCTGGAACACCGAATGCCTCTTCCGCCTCATCCAACCTCCGCCCAAAGCATGAGTTTACTCTGTCGGGCTGTGGTATTTGTGGTGGTTGTAGCGTTTATAGCGTTTACGAGGGCAGATTTTTCCGTATGTTGAGTCCACTATGAACACCACCACAGAAAACCGATTGGATGCTTCTTTGATGAGTAAAGTGGAGCGGGGGCGCCTGCCCATGCTGCGGGATCTCATCCGGCGCGATCGGCACCCGAAGCTCAAAAGCAAGGACGGCACGGAAATCCTTCTTCCGCAGGTGATCAACGATTTCCTTGTGCGCGTGCTCGATGGAATGATGCAAGGCAAGGCGATCACGCTGATGCCCGAGGACGAAGCTTTCACGACGCAGGCGGCAGCCAACCACTTGGGGATGTCGCGGCAATATCTCGTCAAACTTCTCGAGGCCGGCGAAATCCCTTTCCACCGTGTGGGCAGTCATCGCCGGGTGACATTCAAGGATTTGCGGAACTACGCCAAGAAACGGGACACCGGCAGGCGCCAAGCCTTGGACAGCCTGTTCGACGAGGTCCACAAGGCCGGTCTCTACGACACGAGTTATACCGGAGAGTGATGTGACAGCGGATTTCCCGGTCGTTCTGGACGCGTGCGTGCTGGCCAATTTCGGCGTGTGCGACCTCTTCCTGAGACTGGCGGAACATCCGCGCCTCTATCGGCCTTGTTGGTCGGAAAAGATCCTGGCCGAGGTAAAGGGGACGCATTTGCGAAAGCTCAAGTGGCCAAAGAAACTCGCCGATTCATGGCAACAGAAGGTCCGTGCCAATTTTCCCGAAGCCTCGGTCACCGGATACGAGCCGCTCGTTTCCAAATTGCGGAACCATAAGAAAGATCGCCATGTATTGGCCGCAGCAATCAAGGGGCATGCCCCGTTGATTGTAACCTTCAACTTGAAAGATTTCCCCCAGGACGCACTCCGGCCCTGGGGAGTGAAAGCGGCTCACCCCGGGGAGTATCTGCTTACCCTCTACGAGATGCACCCGGCTGTGGTCATGGGAAAAATCTCGGCCATCAGCAAAAAATACGATCGAGATCTCGAAAAAACCGTTCTGAAGTTCGGGATCAGCCTGAAGCTTTTCGCCAGCAAGATTCTCGAGGACATGGGCGCCCAAAGTGAACCCCTCGCGCGGAGAGGGATACGATGAGACACCGCCCTCCGCCCTCCGATTTGCCCTCGGCTAACGCCTCACGCTATCTCCGGCCATTCGGCCTCCGGTTCCGGTTTGGCTATGGGCCATCTCCGTCCGCCCTTGCGGATTCCGGTTCAGCCTTCTGTCTCGTCACTCGTCACAAGTCACTTGTTACTCCGGCTATAGGCCGGTCTGACCGACCGCTCCGGCATGGCCATCGGCGATCCGATCGATGAAAAGATTTTGGAGTGATTTGCTCCAAACCCCACGATCAAGGCTTTTAGCGCGGCGTCAAAGAACAGTGCGAATACGCGATCCTCACCGCGGAACACCGGAACGCTTGCGTTCGGGGTAGATCCCGCATCCGCGGGACCCGCCAGGGCGAGACGCGCCGGTGGCGCGCGAGTCAAATTTCACAAGCCGCTTTCTCGGCCTCACACCCGCCGAATACGCACGCCACAAGAAACTAGACCGCCAAAACTTGCGCGACCAGATGAACGACCTCGAACTCATCTTCTCCATGCTTGGGGAAGCTTCGACTACTGAACACCGGAACGCTTGCGCTCGGGGTAGATCCCGCGGGCGCGGGACCCCTCAGGGCGAGACGCGCAGACGGCGCGCGAGTCAAATCGCCCGTAGTCGCGACACCCGCAGCTTTTCCGAGAATAAACATGCTGCCCAGCAAGGCGGTTCCGTCGCCGGCCACGCCCGAAAAGAACTTGAGAAGAAGACCGGCCGCAAAGTGGTTACCAGCGACAACTACCTTGCTCTCGCTCCGGCCGCCCCGAAACGCAAAAGGCTCCCGCGCAAAAAGCGCAAGCCGGATGGGTGACACAAGCGTGGCGCGCTTCTCCCACCCCCTGACGCCCGCCCCCGCCTCTTCTGTGGATCTCTATTTTTAGCCGAAACCGGAGGCCGCAGATGGCCCCTAGGCAATCCGTCGGCTAAAAATGATCCCGTCGTTATCCTCCTTTATCTTCTTCAATTTGCCTGCGACCTTGCGGCCTCGGCCGTTTGATCGCCACGGCGACCTATCTCCATTCCGTTACGTTATCAGTTGGTCGCGTCAAGCGACCCGTCTTCGCTGCGCTTCGGCTCAAAGACTCGGCTGTGGCCTGTCTTTTGCTGTCTGCAGAACCGCCTCAACGAACTCGACGAAAATCTCGCCATTGAGATCCGGGAGTGGTGAGTGCCACGAAGCTCATTAGTTCTTTCGGAACGAGGATTGGCCGCTTATCTAGACACGCGTGAAGCTGCCGCCCGCCGTGTTTATCGATCCGCGCAAAATCACGGATTACTTGCTCAAACCGCTGGAGGATTCGGATAAATCAGCCTTCCTCGCTCGTGCCGGTTACACGGAAAAAAATCCCGAGGTTCTACTGTCCGATATTCGTGAGCAACTGCTTCCTCTCGAGGCCATTGACTTGGGTCCGTTTGCCTTTGGTCGCAAGTATGGCATCACCGGCCGATTGACGGGGCCATCCGGTGTGACCTTGCGAGTGAAAACCATATGGGCTATGGTAGAACTGACCGGACAAACCCGCTTTGTCACCCTGATACCTGACGAATCATGAAATTTCCTCTCTACAGCAGAGTTGCTCTGGCGGTTGATCTGCCGGGTGCCGGTTTGCGCCGCGGCGACGTGGCGACAACGGTGGAGTATTACGAAGGAGA
>CAMBUL010000109.1 GCA_945871065.1 Chthoniobacter flavus
GACACCGCGCCGGCGATGGCGAGGAGAAGACCAAAGATGGACGGGATGAGCGCGGTCCAAGATTGGGCCCCAGTGATCAGATAAGCCCCGATGCCCAAGAGGACAAAGATGACTGCGAAGGTAAAGATGATGCGGGGCATGTTCATAAGCGGGAAGAGTAGACTGCCGCCGACCGCCTGCCAAGGCAGCAACGCTGTTCTGGACCTCCATTTGGATCACCGACGGGGACGATGAACTCAACCCCGTCAAACCCCGGGATGTGCGCGACGAGTCGATTTGCGTCCGCGAGACGGCCTGCGCGCTCGCATGTGTCCCGCGGTTCCCGTGGGTGGTGCGTAGCTATCTTTTCCAAATGGACAACTAACCGCTTGACACGAACCTCAATAAGCTGTAATCAAGTGATTCTCATGAAAAATTCCCACTCTTCCAAAGTGCGGCGCTGTTTGGCCGCCTTCATCTGCCTTCTTGTTGGTCTGGCAATTCTCGGACCAGTTCCTACTGCGGCGCAAACGACATTTCGCTTCTTCGGAACCGAGGGCGCGGATTTGTCGAATTACTACGTCTACTTCCAGGGGTCGACAGAAGGCAGCGGTCCGAACGATGTGAATGTCGGCTACACCTTGACCGACAGCACGCTGGGCAATTTTTCCTTCAACACAGATACACCCGGTAATTTTTCCGACCTCACGACCAACCAACTCAGCCTCGCGTCACTGTCGTCGGTCAGCATCACCAACCTCAACGCGAGCAGGATGTATATCTCCTACGGCCAGTTCGGCCAAGGTATTACCTTCACCAACTCCTCTTTTACTAACTTCAGTGCTCCGTCGCGTTTCTCCGGAACAAACCCATTCCAATTCTTCGAAGGCAACGCCACAGCAGGAACCGGCAACTTCGACTCCACTTTCATCGACGCCTACTCGTTTACCTACCGGATGAGCAACACGGTCTCGGGTCAGCTCAGCGGCCTGTCAAATTTCAACGCGCAATCTGTGCGCAATGCCCTGCAGAACATGAGCGTGCCTTCCGGAGGGACCTATCCGAATTTCATGACCAACAACTCCGGCCAACTCGTTTCCATTTTGGGTAACGGCAACCTCACCACGCCCACCCAATTTGCCCCCCTCAACAGTTACATGGACTCTCTGGCCGCGAACCAAACTCTCGTCAAGATCGGTTGGACTGAAAGGGCGGGTCAGGCGTCCGGCTCTCCGGGAGCTTCGAACGGCCGCACTTCAGTCCAGAAACAATACGGCGTCCACTACACGAACAACGGGACGAACTACAACACGGTCGCTGTTTGGTCCGAATTCGACGGCCGCGTGGTGACCAACAGTAGCGCGTTGGCTGGAACCGGATTTTCGCTCAACCCGGGCAACACCCACGGACTGCTTCTGACCAACGGGAATCTCAAACTGGCCTTTTGGGGCGGCAATTCCTCAAATACCCCCACAAATCCCTTCGTAATGACGAATGCCAACTGGGCGAATGCCTCTTACTTTGCCCAAGGCTCGGGCACGACAAATCTCAACATCCTCATGAGGATGGCCCCGGAAGGCACCAGCAGTGCTTCGTTTTTGAGCTCGTTCTACTCCACCAATTCCGCGTTCGGAGATTACATTAGCTTTTTTTCCAGCATCCATGGCGTGAGCGACGGAAACATTGTCGAGCAGCAATATCTCAACATCGATGACTTTTACGCTGCGATCATGATGGGTTTGGCGGGCAGCACTGTCGACGATCCATCGGGAAACGGCACGGTTGAAGATAATTATTCCGGCGATTGGTGGGGATGGTATGACCCCGTGGCTTTCAGCACTTCGCAACCAGGCAATACCAACAATTATGATCCTTGGGGGGCCTACTTTTACGATAATTCCGACGGCAGTTCCTATGGCTATGCTTACTCCGACCGATTCATCGGCGATGATGCTCTGCTCCTCAGCTATACCAACGCGCAGACTGTGGACGTTTACTTGGGGCAAACCCTTCTTGAAACGGTGCCCGAGCCGTCGACCTACGCGCTCTTGGCCATGGCGGGAGCGGGACTTGCCGGATACATGCTGCGGCGCAAGCGGCGTTAGCCGTGCGTTGCACCGGGGCGTCGTCGAACATCAGCTTCATTGCGTTGAGCAACGCCGCGTCGAACTACACGGTGCAAAACACGACCAACCTCTCCACCGGGCCGTGGGTCACCTATTCGGTTCCCTTGAGCAACACCGCACCGCCCTTCCCCATACCGCTGCCCGCTTACTCCTACTACCAAGGCATGGGCTTCACCGTCCCGCTCACCCCCGGCACCAACAACTTCTACCGCGTCATTTTCAGCAATCAGTAGAAGCAGCGCCCGTTCGCCCCCCCAATGAAACCCAAGCGCGCTTTTCTCGCCTTGGCCTGCGCTGCTTCGACTTTCGCCTTCGCTTTGCCTGCTGCACGCGCGGCGGTCGTTCCGCTCAATTCGCTCATTGCCGACAACGCGACGCTGCCGATTCTCGTCGAGGGTGACTACGTCCTGACGAACGACGTTGTCTGGTCGAGCACCAACAGCAACGCCATCGCGCCGATCGCCATCGTGGCGAATGATGTCGACCTCAACCTCAACGGCTTCACCATCCGCGCGACCAACTCTGCGACGAGCGATGGCAATCTCGCGGGGATCATCATTTCCAACGCCGCGACCGTGGCGGTGACCAACGGGACAATCCGCGGCTTCCGCCGCAACGGTATCTCGGTGGTCAGCGGGACGCAGATCTGGCTCGGAAATCTAGCCATCGCCGACATCCACAACCCGACGACCAACGCGTCGAACTTTGAGGAGGCCCTGCTTAACCCCACCGCCGGGATCTCGGTCGAAGCCGGGGTGGGTGGCGTGACCGTTTCCAATGTGGTCATCAGCAATGTCTCCGGCGGCCCGAACGTCATGTCGGTGGCCGGGCTGGATGCTCTCCTCGCTCCGGGATTGCAGGTCTTCGGCACCACGGTGACCGGCGTGTCCAACTCCGTCGCGGTCGGAAACGCGAAAAATCTCTGCAACGGGATGTCGGTGCTCTTTTCGCCGAACGTCGTGTTTTCCAACGTCACCATCGCGAACGTGGTCGGCAACAGCAACACCGCGGCGGTCAACGGGCTGGTGACTTACGCAGCGACCGACTTCCAACTTCTAGGCTCTCCCGGTGCCAGCAATTCGATCAGCGGAATAACCAACTACGGCGCCGTGGCTGCAGGCATCTCGGGGACGCAGGTGTCCGGTATGACGGTGCGGAATACCCGCATCTCCAACCTCTTCACCGGCCAGGATTGGACCAACAATCTGATTGGCCACACCGTGATGGGCATGGTCTTTGCGCCGCTCAATGGTTACCCGCTTGGTATCACCGGCATCACCGTGACCAATGGCGGCTCGGGCTACACGTCGGCCCCGACGGTCACGATCAGCAATGTGGCCAACGACTCGGGTTCGGGTGCGAAGGCGGTGGCCACGGTGAGCAACGGCAGCGTGGTGTCGGTGCGGGTCACCGCGACCGGATCGAACTTCCAGAGCTTCCCCTCTATCGCCTTTTCCGGCGGAGGGGGCAGCAACGCTGCGGCCATCGTTTTGCCTTTTCTTTCCACGCCGTCTTTCGCGCCAATCAATGTGCTTTATAACACCAATAACACCAACACGGGCGGGAATGTCGTCGTGGCAGATTGTCTCGTGGAACACGTCACCGGCTCGATCGACGATGCGCACGGGATCAGCTTTTTCGGGGTGACCAATGTGGTGGCGAGCAACGTGGTGGTCCGCCACGTGCTCGACGGCACCAACACTCTGGGTCTGGGCGGATCGAAGGCCACCGGCATCGAGGTCTTCGGGAACCCGATGGTGCCGGATTCCAAGATCAAGATCGTCGATTGCCGCGTGGAGAACATCCGCGCCATCAGTCCCGGTGACCTCGCCGCGAATGGATTCTCTGTGGCGGGCGGTGGGATCACCTTCATCAACTGCACGGCCTCAAACGTCTCGGCGACGAACACCATCCCGGGCCGTCAACCGGCCTACGGCTACGGCTTCGGCTGGGCTCCGGATATCCGCCTCAACTACCAATACCCCGCGTGGAACGTCGTCCACAGCAACTCCACGGCGACCGATTGCGACTACGGCTTCGACACTTTCAACCACCGCAACGCGAGTT
>CAMBUL010000110.1 GCA_945871065.1 Chthoniobacter flavus
AACCGCAGGTTTTCGCGCTGGCCACGAGGCGCGCCGCGGGTCATTTTCTGCCCGTCCATGACATGGGAAATAGCCACCGTCCTCGCGCTCGTCGCTTTTGCGCTCGTCCAATTCGTGCGCGAGCGGTGGCCGACCGATTTGACCGGTCTGACCATCTTCGCGGCCCTGTTGTTGCTTTCGCAACTGCCGTTCGAGAACTCCTTTCCCGAGACGGCGAAGTTGCTCGCGGTCTTTGCCAACGCGGCCCCGATCACGGTGGCGGCTATGTTCATCCTGAGCAACGCCTTGGAGCGGACCGGAGCCCTGACCCGGGCCCTTACCGCAATGGAAAATGTGGGCAGGCTCGGACCGCGTGGACTGCTCCTGGTCATGATGCTGGCCACGGCCCTCGTATCCGCCTTCATCAACAACACCCCCGTTGTGGTCGTGGGATTGCCGATTGCCATCCACTTGGCCAATCGGGCGGGGGTGTCGGCTTCGATCTTTCTCATTCCACTTTCCTATGCCGCCATTTTCGGGGGCACTTGCACATTGGTGGGTACGAGCACCAACATCCTCGCCAGTGGCCTGGTCGCCGACGCCGGCTTCGAGCCCTTCGGTATGTTCGAAACGGGCTACGTCGGCTTGCCCCTGCTCTTCATCAGCACGGCCTTCGTGGTCTTGTTCGCTCCCAAACTTCTGCCCCACCGCAAAACACTCGCGCAGGGCCTGAGCGACGGGGGTTTTTCCGAATACGTGGTTGAGGCGGCGGTCGCGGCCGGTTCTGCCGCGGCGGGAAAGACTTTGGTCGAAGCGGGGCTGGGTCCGCGAGCCGGCGTGCGCGTGCTCGAAGTTCTGCGCGACAACGAACCGCTTTTCGAGCCCCTCGACACCTTGCAACTCAGGACGGGCGACCGTCTGGTCATCGCCGCCGCGCCCGGGGCGGTGGCGGATGTGCTGGCCCGGCAGGACATCAAGCTCGACGTCGAACACACCGAAAGTGGAAAGAAAATGATTTCCCACGAGGCGCATCTGGCCGAGGCGATCGTCGGGCCTCTTTCCGAGTTGGCCGGTCGCAGCTTGCGCGACCTGAACTTCCGCCAGCGCTTCGGGTTGGTTGTTTTGGCCATCCACCGCCGCGGCACCAATCTGAGCCGCGGCTTCGAAAATGTGGCCTTGCAACCCGGCGACACCCTGCTGCTCCTCGGGGAGGAAGCATCCATCGGCCAACTCAAAGCAACGAACGAACTTTTGCTCCTTGATCGTCCGCGCGCTTCGACCTCGGCCCAGCGCGCCCGCACCCCTTTGGTTTTGGCCACCATGGCTGCGGTGGTTTTATCCGCCTCTCTTGAAATTGTCCCCATTGCGGTTGCGGCCATTGTCGGCTGCGTATTTCTCATGCTTACCGGCACGATGAAGCCGCGCCAGGCTTATGCCTCGGTTGATTGGAGCCTCCTCTTCCTCATCTACAGCACGCTGGGGATCGGCGTGGCGATGGAAAGCACTGGAACCGCGCAACTCATCGCGGTGAACCTTGCTTCATGGGCAACCGACTTTGTGCCCCACGCCTGGAAGGCACTCTTGTTACTGGCCGTCATTTTTATCCTCACCTCGACGATCACCGAGTTGCTGTCCAACAATGCGACGGTGGTGCTCATGATGCCGATCGCGCTCGGTCTGGCCGCGCAACTCGGCCTCGACCCCCGCCCCTTCGCCATTGCCATCACCATTGCGGCCAGCGCCAGCTTCGCCACGCCGATCGGTTACCAGACCAACACCTATGTTTATTCGGCCGGCGGCTACCGATTCGCTGATTTTCTCCGCATCGGGCTACCGCTCAACGTCGTCTACTTTATCGGCGCGATGATCATCATCCCGCTGGTCTGGCCCCTCCACAAATAAGAAACCCCGCAGATTGCTCCGCGGGGTCCCTGGTTGAGGTTTTTTTCTCCGCTCAGGCATTCTGCGCTTTTAGCGTTGAGGACATCGACAGAAAGAAGAATCCGGTGAAGATCAGGTTGATCCCGAAGAGGAGTCCAAGGAGCCACGTGGCCGAGCCGGGGAACCCGCTGAAAATCATCCAAGCGAGCACGAGCGAGACAATGCCACTCAAAAGCATGAACCACATGGTGTTCGTGCCGCTGAATTTGAAGGCGGCAACAATTGTCACGAGACCTTGCGCGGCGAAATAAGCGGCGAGGAGGATGGTGAGGGTGAGGATACCTGCCCCGACTTGGAACATGAGCAGGAGTCCGGTCGCAAGGGTGAGAACGGCCCAGATTCCCGAGACCACGCGCGACGCGGTGCCGGACTCCTTGCGCCCGAGCGAGGCGGCCAGCGCGTAGCCGCCGGCAATGAGCAAGAGGGCGGCGAACAATTGTTCGACCACGATGGTGCCGAGGAGCGGGAAGGCAATAGCCAGTGCGCCGAACACGATGAGGAGGATTCCCTGGAACATGGTCCAGCCTGATGATTTATGGTTGGTTGCGTCAGTCATAGACCAACCAACCTGTCCGGCCAGTGCGCGGGAGGAAAGCGAATTTTCCAGCGACGAGCGCATGGGAAGTGATAAGCTCGTGACCTCCCATGCCGAGAAAACGACCCGCCACCCGCCATCCGGCAGCCTATCGCGTCAGCCTGCTGCGGCTGCGTGCGAAAAAGCGCCGCACACGTCGGCTGCGCACGCGCAAGCTGGGGCGTTTGGTCCTCGCCGCTCTCCTGCTCTGGGGCCTCGTCGCAGGTTTCTACCTTGCCTGGGCCTGGACCTTCGATCTGCGCGAAGTCGGACGCATTCCAGAGAGTTCGCTGGTCATCGACCGCAAGGGGAAGATTTACACCCGTTTGTCCGGCGAGAACCGCCGTACTGTCCCGCTCGATCGGGTCAGCCCGTGGTTCGTTCGCGCGGTCATCGCGCGCGAAGATTCGCGCTTCCTGCAACATTTCGGCATCGATCCGCTGGGAATTGCCCGGGCGGCGGTGACCAATTTAAGCGCCGGCGGTGTCCGTCAGGGTGGCAGCACGCTCACCCAGCAATTGGCCCGCAACAGCTTTCCGCTCGGCGGCCAGAACATGCACCGCAAAGTGCTTGAAGCAGCGCTCGCCGTGCGCATGGAGGCCGTGCTGAGCAAAGATGAAATCCTGACCCACTACATGAACCGGATTTACTTCGGTGCGGGCTTGTTCGGCATCGAAACTGCAAGCCAGGCTTACTTCGGCAAGCCGGCCGCCGACCTGACCCTTTCCGAATCCGCCCTGCTCGCCGGTCTCATCCGCAGTCCGAACCGCCTTTCACCCTTCCGTGATCCGGACGGCGCCCTCGCCCAGCGCAACATTGTGCTGCGCCAGATGGAGGATCAGGGATACATTGCCGCCGCCGAGCGCCAGTCGGCGCAAGCGGAACCTTTGCTCCTTGCCGCGGAAAGACCGCAGCCTCCGCAGGAAGATTGGGCGATGGAACTTCTCTGGCGCGAGTTGGAGCGTGTCCTGCCGCAAGACATCATCGATGGCGCGGGCCTGAAAATTTACACCGCGTTGGACGGCGCCATGCAGCGTGCGGCGGTGGCCGCGGTCGACGAGCAACTGACTGCGGTGGAGGAGCGCGCCGGATACCCGCATGAAAAGAAAGCCGATACAGCTTACGTCGATCCGCAGAGCCGCGGGGGTACCCCTTACCTTCAGGCCTCCGCCATGGCGATCGACAATCATAGCGGCGGCATCCGCGTGCTGGTCGGCGGGCGCGACTATTCCTCAAGCAAATTCAACCGCGCTTATTTTGCCGAGCGGCAAGTCGGATCTTCGGTCAAGCCCTTTGTCTACGCTGCGGCCTTTGCCGCGGGCATGGATCCGGACATGCCGGTGAGCGATGACCGGTTGCGGGCTGGTGAATTGCCGAAGGCTTTCGGTCCCTACAATCCGTCCAACAGCGACGACACTTACCGCGGAATGCTGCGGGCCAAGGACGGATTGATCCTGTCGCGCAATACAATGAGCGTCCGCGTGGGCGCCGTGGCCGGAATTGAGCGGGTCCGTGAAAGCATCATCGCCTCCGGCATCGGGACGGACGTGCCGAAGTATCCGTCGATTTTCCTCGGCTCGTTCAGCGG
>CAMBUL010000111.1 GCA_945871065.1 Chthoniobacter flavus
AGCTTGCGCCGCGAGCACCCCGTTGTCGGCGGTTTGGATGGCCGCGACAGCCAGATAAATGGTTGCCGGCACGGTTGGGCCGAAGGCCTCGGCCAAATCGATCACCCCCTCGAAAATGTTGCCCGTGCTGCTCGCCTTGGCGGTCGAAGAGGCCCACCGAAACGGGCTACTCGCGCCATCTCATCGAGGTGCTGCGTGAGGAAGGCTTCGAGTGGGTCATCGTGGCCAGCCACCAACTCAGCCGCACGTGCCCGACCTACAACACGGTGGCCAACCCTGAGAGCCGCGGCTGGTGGTTGTGCCAGAAGCGGGAGACATAGACGTTGCCGTTGGCCAGAACGGTGGCAGGGAGAAAAAGCGCGGCGCAGAAGGCAAGGCCGAGGAGTCGGGGGGACAAGCGCATGATGCCGGGGGAGGCGACGGGGGGCGGGCTATTCGATATTCCGGCTCAACTGGAAGTTGTTGAAGAAAAAGTCGTGCCTCTCGGCATTGCGGTTGAAAAAGGCCAGGCTTTGAATCGGCGCGCCCGCTTCGCCGCCGAATTTGCGGCCGACAAGGAGTTTGACCGACTTGTCGCGCAAATTGATCACTTCCAAATCGTAGGTGTCGGCATCGACCAAGGTCAGAGTCAGAGCCAGCGCCTCCTCGGTCATCGGAATCCCCGTATCGAACTCTTGCTCGCGGTCCGTGATCAGGTAATTGGCCGAACCCTCACGGGCAAAAAATCTCAGACGCGCCCCGAGGTCGATGTCCCCGACCGAACCATCAGCCTGGCCCGTGCGGTAGGTCACTCCGACCTCGCCCGGTGCCGGATCATCCTGACCACCTTTATCTTGGAAAGGCCCGTGGAGAATCTCAAAGGTGAAATTGTCGCCCGGTTCAAGCGGGATGGCGATCCCGCGGAAGGCCGCCGACTCCTCGTAGCTTTTTCCGTTGGCGAAAAGCGCGAAGACGCGATCCGTGGTAATCGGTGCGACTTCAGGCTTCTCGGCCAGCTTGCCCAGATAATGCCCGGCAAAACTCCCCTCGCCATCCGTCTTATACACCATCTTCCAGGCAAAAAAACCGTTGTCACCACCCGACCCGACATTCCACCCGCCACTATACATGCCTTGGTTGGCCTGATCCTCACCCACATTCAACTGGGTCAGCGCCCAAGCAGAAGCGAATGGGAAGAGGGCCAACGAAGCGGAAATCAACCGGCGCCAAGAGGGGGAAGTCATCGCAAGTAAACAGAAAACTTACCGCCCCTGTGACCACCTGTCAAACGGCCGGAACCGCCTTTCAATCCCCCGCCCCGTCTCCGAAGTGCCTGCGCGGCATCAGGTAGCGCGCCACATAGTCCTTCACCGCCTCCGGCAAGGGAGTAACTCCCCCCGCATAACCGGTGGACTTCAGCTTGGTGATGTCCGCCTGGGTGAAATATTGGTACTGGCTGCGCAGCGCTTCGGGCATTTCGATGAATTCGATCCGTGCTTCCCTTCCCATCGCCTCGAAAATCGGGTGGACCAAGTCGAGCCAAGTGTGCGCCTCGCCCGATCCGAGATTGAACAACCCTCCGGCTTTCTTCGTGGCGGCCAGGTGCAAGGTCATGGCCACCGCGTCTTTGACATAAAGAAAATCCCGCATCTGCCCGCCGTCCGCGTAGTCTGCATGGTAGCTCTTGAAAAGCTTCACCTGCCCCGTCTCTTCGATCTGCCGCCAGGCCTTGCTCACCACGCTGCGCATATTGCCCTTGTGCTCCTCGTTCGGGCCGAAAATGTTGAAATACTTCAGCCCGACCATCCGCCGCAAATACCCCTCGCGTTGGGCGTGAAGGTCGAAAAGTTGCTTTGAATACCCGTAGGCATTGAGCGGGCGCCAGGCGGACAAGTCGTCGGACAAATCATCCATCCCGGCCGAGCCGTCGCCATAGGTCGCGGCCGACGACGCATAGACAAAACGGGCCCCGCGGCCGAGGGCCCACTCGGCCAATTGACGCGTGCAGCCGAAATTGTTGCGCAGCAAATAATCCGCATCCCGCTCCGTGGTCGAGGAACACGCCCCGAGGTGGAACACGTGGGTAAATTCACCGAACGCGCCCGCCTTGTCCGCCAAGCGGTCGTAAAATTCATCGGCCTCGACAAATTCCTCGAAGCGCAAAGGCGAAAGATTCCGCCACTTGTCGTCGCTCTCGAGTTGGTCGACCACGACCACGCGGTCCGTCCCGTGCCAGCGGTTCAGCGCCCCGACGAGCACACTTCCGATGAAACCGGCCCCGCCGGTGACGAGAAAACGGTCCTTGCCGGAGAACGCCGGCCGCGGCGTGCTTCCGCCTTTGGAGGATTTCTTTTTGGTCGGTGGTTTCGTTTTGCCCATGCCGATCCGAGCGTAACCAGCACCCGCCCGGCGGGCAAATCCCTTCGCATTGCCACACCGCCGCTTCCGACCTAAACTTTCTCCCATGCCGACCACCCGCTGGGAAACCCGGGATCCCGCGGATCCCGTCATCGCGCAGAATCTGGTCCGCGAACTCGGCATCTCCGCCCTCCTCGCGTCCCTTCTCACCTCGCGCGACATCACCGACCCCGGCGAGGCGGACCACTTCCTCCACCCCCGCCTCGCCTCGCTTCCCGACCCGCTGGCCACTCCCGGGTTGGAAGCCGCCGCCCGACGCATCGCCCTGGCCGTGGAACGCGGGGAGAACGTCGTTCTCTACGGCGACTATGACGTGGATGGCGTGACCTCTCTGGCCATCATGCACCGCTTCCTCGCCGCGCACGGACTCGAAGCCGGTTGGTTTCTCCCGCTGCGGGAATCCGAAGGCTACGGGCTGAGCCGCGACGGCCTCGACCGCGTCTTTGCCACCCGCCAGCCCACCCTTCTGGTCGCCCTCGACTGCGGCACCGGGTCACACGAAGAAGCCGCCTGGCTGGCCGCACGCGGGGTTGACCTCGTCATCATCGATCACCACGAACCGAAACACGGCGCGGCCCCCTGCGCCGCGCTGGTCAACCCGAAGGCCCTCGGCGGCAACACCGATCTCTGTACCGCCGCGCTGGTTTTCAAGGTCTGCCACGGCATCCAGAAAGTCAGCGGCCGGCGGGAACCCGACCTGCGCGACTTCCTCGACCTCGCCGCGATGGGCACAATTTGCGACCTCGCCCCGCTGCGCGGGGAAAACCGGGTCATCGTCCGCCACGGTCTGGCCCGGCTCAGCCAGACCAAATGGGAAGGACTCCGTGCCTTGATGGAAGTTTCTTCCGTCACGCCGCCGGTCATCACCACGGCCGAAGTCGGGTTCCGCCTCGGACCGCGCCTCAACGCGGCCGGTCGCCTCCACACCGCGGAGGCCGCGCTCAAACTGCTCCTCAGCGAAGACCCGGACGAAGCGCGGCGCCTCGCCCGCGAACTCGACGCCTGCAACCGCGAGCGCCAGGACCTCGAGCAACACGTCCTCGAAGCCGCCCTGGCCGCCTTGGAAAAAGATTTCGACCCCGGCCGCGATTGCGCCGTGGTGGTCGGCGGCGACGGCTGGCACGCCGGCGTGGTCGGCATCGTCGCCTCCCGCCTCTGCCGCAAATACCACCGCCCGGCCATCGTGGTCGGCTTCGACGAGAAGGGCGAAGGTCACGGCAGCGGACGCAGCATCGACGCCCTCTCCCTCGTCGAGACCCTCGGCGACTGCGCCGACTTGCTCGGGCCTTTTGGCGGACACCACATGGCCGCCGGTCTCAGTGTCACGCGGGAAAACTTTGCCGGCTTCCGCGAAAAATTCACCTCGGCCGCCGGGCGCCGCCTGCAGCCGCACGACCTCGTTCCCCGGATCAAACTCGACGCCCGCATCGACGTGGCCGATTTGGAGCACGCCCACCTTGAAGAACTCTCCCTCCTCGAGCCCTGCGGCATGGGCAACCCCGCTCCGCTCTTTTACGCCCGTGCCGTCGCCCCCGTGCACGGCCCCGACGTGCTCAAAGAAAAACATGTCCGCTTCCGGGTCCGCGGCCGCGAAGAACTGCTCGCCGCCATTTATTTCAACGGCGCCCGCGACGACTTCCCCC
>CAMBUL010000112.1 GCA_945871065.1 Chthoniobacter flavus
TCACGCGCCACCTTGCAAAGGGTGGAAGCGGGTGACCCCGCCGTGAGCATGGGGATCTATGCTGCCGTGATGCACACCCTCGGGCTGCTGGATCATCTCGGCGCGGCGGCCGATCCCGCAAAGGATCCGGTAGGTCAGGCTTTGGCCGATGCATACCTGCCGCAACGCGTTCGTCTCAAACCGGTGAAGGATCGTCTATGACAGACTTCGAGGTGTATCTTTCGCTCGGTGGCGTGACGCGAAAAATCGGCCACGCGCGGAGCAATCGCACGCGCGGCAAGGAAACCGTGCTCTTCGAGTATGCCGACGAGTGGCTCCGCGATGCAAATTGCTTCGAACTCGAACCGGACTTGCCTTTGACGCGCGGCGGATTCGCTCCACCCGCGGGGCAGGCCATCCATGGTTCGCTGGGAGATTCCGCCCCGGACACGTGGGGGCGGAGGCTCATGCAGCGGGCGGAGCGCCGACAGGCGGAACGCGAAGGGCGCGCGGTGCGGACGCTTATGGAGAGCGATTACCTGCTCGGCGTATCCGATGAGACCCGTCTCGGCGCGCTGCGCTTCCGCCGGGTGGACCAGGAGGAGTTCCTGGCCGACTCTCATCGCGGGATACCCGCACTGGTGGATCTGGGGCGTTTGTTGGAAAGCACGGAACGCCTTCTGCGCGACGAAGAGACGGATGAGGATCTCCAGCTAATTTTTGCTCCCGGCTCCTCGCTGGGTGGGGCGCGTCCGAAGGCCTCAGTTATTGACCAGCATGGCCGCCTTTCCATCGCGAAGTTTCCCAAGGACAGCGACGAATACAGCATTGAGACATGGGAAGAAATCGCGCTGCGGCTCGCAGACCGCGCGGGGATCGTGACCGCACGCCATGAGTTGCTGCAGGTCGCAGGCAAGGCCGTCCTCCTGTCGCGGCGATTTGATCGGGCGGATGGTCACCGCATTCCGTTCCTCTCCGCGATGGCCTTGCTCGGGGTGAAAGATGGGGAAGGCAGCAGCTACCCCGAGATGGTGGATGCCTTGGCCCGCCATGGTGCTCAGGCGAAGAAGGATGCGCATGCCTTGTATCGGCGTGTGGCGTTCAACGTGCTGGTCTCGAACGTGGACGACCATTTGCGCAACCACGGATTTCTGCGGATCGACAAGTCCGGTTGGACGCTCTCGCCGGCCTACGACCTCAACCCCGTCCCAGCGGACCTCAAGGCGCGGGTGCTCACGACGAATATTGACCTCGAAGAAGGCACCTGCTCGATCGACCTCCTCGAGGCCTCGGCGGACTATTTCGCGCTGTCCCTTACCGAAGCGCGCGCCATTCTCAAGGATGTGGCGACCGCCACCTCCTCGTGGCGCACCGTCGCGCGCCAGGTCGGCGCCACCGCGGCGGAAATTCACCGAATGGCCACCGCTTTCGAGCACGATAGCCTCCGACAAGCCCTCGCTTTGCCGTGAGCCGTCATAGAGCACGCCAGACATGCCCCCCCTCTGTCTTTCGGCTGAACACTGAGCCGAGTCTGCGAACCGAAGCGAAGCGTAGATAGGTCGCCCTGGCGATCAACTGATACCGCAGCGCAGCGAAGATAGGTCGCCGCGGCGACCAAACGGACCTTAGTCAACTGATACACCGCCCACTCCGGCCTTCGGCCGGTTATGACTCACAAAGTTATCTGAAGCGACTCGCCACCACTCAGCAATCTGGGAATACTTTCCTTCCCATGTTGGCA
Source organism: Chthoniobacter flavus (assembly GCA_945871065.1). Lineage (GTDB taxonomy): Bacteria > Verrucomicrobiota > Verrucomicrobiia > Chthoniobacterales > JACTMZ01 > JACTMZ01. Next base: position 1,721 of record CAMBUL010000112.1, read on the forward strand.
CCGGCTTCCCAGCGCCTCATTCAAACTCCGCCCAAACCATGAGCAAGAAGATCGAAGTTCTCTCCCGCGAAGTCCGCATCACCGGCGTCGAAGGGCACGACTACGTCTGCCTCACAGATATCGCCCGATACAAGGATCCGGAGCGCACTGACTACCTCATCTTTAACTGGTTGCGCAACCGCAACACCATCGAGTTCCTCGGCATCTGGGAGCAAATCAACAACCCCGGTTTTAATCCCATCGAATTCGATGGGATTAGAAAGCAGGCGGGCCTCAATAGTTTTATTCTCACCGCCAAGCAATGGATCGAGCGCACCGGCGCCATCGGCATCCAGTCCAAAGCCGGACGCTACGGAGGCACCTATGCGCACCTCGACATCGCCCTCGAGTTCGCCTCGTGGATCTCGGTCGAGTTCAAACTCTACCTCATCAAGGAATTCCAGCGCCTCAAGGAGCAGGAGCGTCAGACGCTCGGTTGGGACATCCGCCGGAACCTCGCCCGGATCAACTACCGCATCCACACCGACGCCATCCAGACTCACCTCATTCCGCCCGAGTTGAGCAAAGCCCAGACCAACCTCGTTTATGCCAACGAAGCCGACGTGCTCAACATGGCTCTCTTCGGACAGACCGCCGCCCAGTGGCGCGCCGCGCACCCGAAAGACAAAGGCAACATCCGCGACCAGGCCACCGGCGCCCAACTGGTATGCCTGTCGAATCTCGAAAATCTCAATGCCCTCTTCATTGGCGAAGGATTGAGCCAGCACCAGCGCCTCGCGCGCCTGAACAAAATCGCCATTGAGCAGATGAAATTGCTCACCGCCGTGGATCACACTCCGAGACTTCGTGGAGGAGGAAATCCTAAATAAAAAAGCCCCCCGCGCTCTCCGCAAACTTCCCGGCATTTTGACGGTCAACCGCGATTGCCCGGGGTCGCCGGGCATGAGCACCTCTCTCAGTCCGTTCGGCGCCGCCGACCGGACCCTTATCCGTGTTTATCTTCTTCTATCCGTGGCTGGTTTGCTTCCGTGGCCTGGCTTTTCTCTGATCTGCCAGCCGAGTCTTCGAACCGTAACAAAGTGGAGATAGCCGAAGGCAAACAGGTCGCCGCTGCGACCAACCGATACTGACGCCTGCCACCTGAGCCGAGTCTTTGAACCGTAACGGAGTGGAGATAGGTCGCCGTGGCGATCAACTGATACCGAAGCACAGCGAAGACGGGTCGCTTGACGCGACCAACGCGTACCGTAGACGACCCTCAGGCAAACGGACCCTGGGCAAAATCGCCAGCGTGTTCTTGCTCCTGCTTGCTGCCTTGACTAGTCAGTGCTAAGCAATGGGAGATGAATTGGACAGACCGAGTGGCAAAGTGGCGTCGCCTTCCAGCCCAGGAGAAGCTCCTGCGCCGCTGGGAAGCGATCCCGCTGGATGTGGCCCAGAGCATGTCCTTCGAGCGGGAGCCGGTGGACTTGGCGAGCCTGCAGAGCCTGCTCGCCCAGATCGTACCACCCGATATCTCGATACCGCGCGAGGTATTCTCTCCTACTCGCAAGTAGCTCCTTTGCTCGCCGAGCAAGTCGTCCGGCTTGAGGCGCGGATATACGCCGGTGAATTTTCCGATCGCGCGATCGATGAAAACCTTGTCGCCGATTTTCATCGCGCGATTTGCTTTGAACTTGTTCCCGAGTGGGCGGGACGCTGGCGCTCTGTCGAGATCAGGGTCGGGAATCTCCATCCGCCGTTGCCGCCTCAAGTTCCGCTCCGCATGCGGGATTACGGCAGGGACTTGGTTGCCAGATGGCAACATGCCTCCGATGTCACGGGCGATTTGACGTTGGAGTTTCTCGCTTTCGCCGAAGGTCGGTTTCTGTCGATTCACCCTTTTCAGGATTTCAACGGTCGGACGATCCGCCTCTTCCTGTTGGAGATCTTGCAACGCTTGGATTTGCCGCGTGTTGTTCTTGCCCCCGAGCACGCTCTGGCGCGTGACGAATACTTTCGTGCTTTGGAGGCTGCCGATCTTTCCGATTGGCGCCCCTTGATGGGCATTTGGTCCGATCGCTTCCTGCGCGCCGACGTCTGAACAGTCCGGCCCCCGGCCGGTATGACACACCTCAGTCTGGACCCTGTCTACGCACTGTGTTTTTCTCATCGTATGAATGACTTCGTCGCACCCTTCGAAACCCTGGTCGGACACTGCCAAGAGCACGGGATCAAGTGCCACGTCGACTATGGC
>CAMBUL010000113.1 GCA_945871065.1 Chthoniobacter flavus
GGCGAGGGTGAGGTAGCGTTCGACGGCATGGGACTCAGGGCTGACGGGGACGGTCCTGGTCTGGGCAAAGCGGGCGCCTTCACGGGCGTCGGAGAGTCCGATGACCGGAACGCCTCGGAAAGCACGGGCGACCAAAGCAGTGCGGAGGAGTCCCTGGAAATCAAGGATGAGGTCGGGTCGGTTTTGCTTAGCCAAACCGCGCCGCCAGCGGAGAAATCGGAGCCATCCGGCGGGCCCGCAAAAATCGGCCCGGGGAAAAATGAGAGTTTCGTCAAGATGCGGGTTCCCCTCGAGAAGCGGCGCCCATTCCGGGTTGACCATCCACGTGAAGTGCGCGGCCGGGAAGGCGGCGCGCAGAGCGGCAGCGGCCGGCAGGGTATGGACGATATCACCGAGCGAGCTGGGCTTGAGGATGAGGACGCGGTGAGGGACGTGGGCAGTCATTTGCCGAGGGCCAGACGCTCGGCCAGTTCAGCGGGCAGACCGGCCTCGAGGATTTTGCGCTGGGTGGTTTCGATGTCGTAAGGAATGCGGCGCAGTTCGACCTCGAGGGTCTCGGGTTGGTAGATGACGTAGGCGGCGCGCCAGTCATGGTCCCGCGGTTGGCCGACGCTGCCGCTATTGATGAGGTATTGTTTGCCGGGGTTGAGCTTGATTTGGTCGAACGTCTTTTTCGTCACAGCAATCCCGGTGGAGAAAAAGAATGGTTCGTGGGTGTGGCCGAAAAAGCAGACCGGGGTGTGCTGGTAGGTGAAGCTGGCTGCGGCGTCGCCCGGGGTGGCGATGTAGCCCCATTTGTGCGGGGTATCGAGGGTGGCGTGGACGACGGTGAAATCGCGGATGACGCGCTGCAAGCGGAGCGAGCGCAACCATGCTTTGTCCGGCTCGCCGATTTGGCGACGGGTCCAATCCATGGCCGCGGCGGCCAAGTCGGTGAAGCCTTCGAGCGAGCCCGACATGGCAGCCTGTTCGTCGTGGTTGCCTTTGATCACCGGACAGTCGAGCGATCGGACAAGTTCGATGCAGGCCACCGGGTCGGCGCTGTAGCCGACGAGGTCGCCCAGGCAGATGTAGTGGGTGCATCCTTGGAGCTGCGCGTCGGCTAGGACAGACTGCAGGGCCTCGAGATTGCTGTGGATGTCACCGAAGAGGGCGATGCGCATGGGATGCGGATGAGCGATCAGACTCCGATGACCCAAGCCCCATGGCAATCCCGATTGAGGGGCCTCATGGTGCTGCGGGGGGCGCGAGGCGTTCGGCCGCGGGGATGTCGAGTTGCGCCTCGAGTTGGTTGATCAGGGAGATGACACTGGGCATGCGTTCTTCTTCACCCAGAAGGTAAATGGCGCGCAATTTTTGGTAAGCCTCGCGTTCGCGCCCTTGGCAGGCGGCCAATTCGTAGGCGGCCAGGCGTTTCATGTAGGGCGGGGCGCCGGGTTTCTCCGCCGCGGCGGTGAAGGCGTCGGCCGCACCGCAGCGGTCGTGGAATTTGTCGCGCAGCATGATGCCGAGCCGTTCGTGGAGGACGTGGGGGTCGGGATTGTTGGCGATGCCGCGGAGGAGGAAGTCGCGGCCGAGTTCGTGGTATTCCCGTTCGGCGCGCTGACGAAGGAATTCGCTGGGCTCCTTTGGGTTTTCCCGCGCGGCGATGGCGGCGTTCCAAGCCATGTGCCAACTGGCGAGGTCCCAGTAGACAAGGGAGCGCGGTTGCAGGGAGGTCACGCTCTGGAAGAGTCCGGCCATGCGCCCCCATGCGGTTTGTTCCCACGCGGTGTGGGCTTCGATCCAGAGAAAGGCGGCGACCAAGGAGCGGAATCCGCTGAGGGCGGCCGCGTAAGAGAGTTGCCCGATTTGTTCCCGCAATTCGATGTTGAGCGCTGCGGTGCGCAGGCCGGCGGTGCGGTGGGCGGTATCGAGGGATTTTTCCAAAGGCAGGCGGGCCAGACCGAAGAGAAGGAGGCTGGCGACGACTAAGGTCCAGAGGACGGTGGGCCGCATGGTTCAAAGTTCCTTGTGGTGGAAGACAGCGGCGGCCAAGGCGGTGTAGACGGCAATGTAGCCGGCACCGAGGGCGAGGGTTTTCCAGAAAATGGCCGCGGGGATGGCGACGCCCGTCACGATATCGTCGACCAGATTGAAAGCCTGCAGGTCGGGAAAGACCAGGGAGACAATGGCCAGAACGGATTTGGTCAAGAAGCCGGAGGTGTCCGCGGCGAGCCAATATTCACGGGCGGTCGCTTGGAGATGTCCGATGAAGTAAGCGGCGAAAGCGGTGATGGTGGTGAAAATAGTCGAGGTGGCGAAGGTGGAGATGAACATGGTCAAGGCGGCGAGAAGCCAGGCTTTGACCAGAATGACGACCCCGCCGGCAAAAAGGTTGGGGTCGTACCCGGTGGCGCGGATTCTCTCCAGGGCGGCCTGCAACTCGGCCGGCGGCAACGCGGCCATTTCGATTTGGGCCGAGTGCAAGAGGGTCTGGGTGCGGAGGAGAAGCACGGCGGCGAAAACGGCTCCCATGAGCAAGACGGCCAGAGTGAGGAGGAGAAAAACTCCGGAGAGTTTCCCGAGAAGGTATTCCGTGCGGGAGACGGGCTTGGCCAGGACGGTGTAGATTGTCCGGTCCTCGATGTCTTTGGGCAGGAGGGTGGCCGTGGCGAGGATGGCGAGGAGGGAACTGAAAACACTCATCGCTCCCAGCGCGATGTCCTTCAGCATCTGGAATTCCTCCTCGAAGCTGAAACGGGCGAGGAAGAAGGAATTTCCGATGACCAGAAGGGCAAAGATGATGAGGAAATAGAAAACCTTGAGCCTGACCAGCTCGGTCCAGGTGACGGCGGCGATGGTGGCGGTGCGGCGGATCATGGCTTGGCGGGGAAACGTGTTCCAACGTCGGCTCCCGAAGTTGCGGCGGCCAACTGGCCGGGGCGCCGCCCGTCGAGGATCCATGTTTCGATTCCGGCGGCGGTGGCGGTTTCGACGGCATCAAGTTTGCTCGCCATACCGCCGGTGCCGTGCGGTCCTTTTTGCCCGGTGATATGGCGGCGGGCCTCGGTCAGTTCGGTCACGACGGGTAGACGTTGACCCTCGGCCTGCAGACCATCGCTGCTGGTGAGAATGAGAAAGAGGGCCGCGCCGCAAAGCTGGGCGACCTCGGCGCCGAGGCGGTCATTGTCGCCGAAGCGGAGGTCCTCGACGGCCACGGAGTCGTTTTCGTTGATCACGGGAATGACGCGCGGGAAGGTCCGCAGCTCTCTGAGGGTGTTTTCGGCATTGCTGCGGCGCTGCAGGCTGTCGATGTCACCGTGGGTGAGGAGGAGTTGGGCGGCGGTGAGTCCGTGGCGGGCAAATGCCTCCTCGTAGGTGCGCATGAGCTGTGCTTGGCCCACGGCGGCGCAGGCCTGTTTGGCCGGCAGCGCTTCGGGCCGCGCGGCTAATCCGAGGGCGGCGACCCCGGCGGCCACGGCCGCACTGGAGATCACGACGACGGAATGACCAGCCTCGACGAGTCCGGCAATTTCTCCGGCCAGCCGCGTGAATTGCGCAGCGTCGAGCTTCAGCCCGCTGGCATCGGTGGTCAGGACACCGGACCCGAATTTGAGGACAATGTGTTTTTTCATGAGCGGGCGAGGGCGAGGCATCCGGCCTCCAGGGCGATATCTTCCTTCACGTTGCGCTCCAGAAAAAGACGCAATCGCGCCGCGCCGTCAAGGATGCGCAGCAGGGAGGCGTCGTCGAGCAGGGCGGCCAGACGCCCGGATTCGGCCGCCAGCGCGGGAAATTGCAGGGCGGTCACACCATGCCGGGCGCGGAGCACGTCGGCGGCACGCTCGGCGACGATGCCGGCCAGGTGCTGACGGGTGGCCAGCACGCGGGCCTCGGTGAGGGCCTTGAGCCG
>CAMBUL010000114.1 GCA_945871065.1 Chthoniobacter flavus
ATCATGGCCACCAGTGGCGGAGAGACCATGGATCAGAGCTGTCCTTTGGTGCTGGGCACACCTTCGACCCGCGGGTCGATCCGCGTGGCTTGGTCCAAGGCTCGGGCCACCCCCTTGAACACCGCTTCCGCCATGTGGTGCGTGTCGCGTCCATCAAGCAGGGCGATGTGCAAATTGAGCCCGCCCTGCACGGAGAAGGCGCGGAAAAATTCTTCCAACAACTGGAAGGGAAAGTCCCCGATCGAGCCCGCTTCGTCGGGTGCTTCGTAGGCCAGATACGGACGCCCGCTACAGTCGAGCGCGATGCGGGCCAGCGCGTCGTCCATCGGCAAGAGACACCATCCGTAACGGCAAAGACCTTTTTTGTCACCCAGCGCCTCGCGCAACGCCTGGCCCAGGGCGAGGCCGACATCTTCAACCGTGTGATGTGCGTCAACGTTGAGATCTCCTTTCGCTTTGAGTTCAAGATCGAAGAGCCCGTGCTTGGTGAAAAGCTCGAGCATATGGTCGAAGAAGCCGACACCGGTCGAAATCTCCGCCTGGCCGGTGCCGTCGACCACGAAGCGCAGTTCGATGTCGGTTTCCTTTGTTTTTCTTTTGACGCTGGCGGAACGGATCATGGTCGGGTTGGTTCTTTCTTCGTATTCGCCGCGTTTTGGGTCGCTTCGGTTTCGGCTTTTTTGAGCGATTCCTGCAAGGAGGCAAGCAGAACGTGTTGCGGCCAAGCTTCCCGGGCCTGCTCAAGGCTGGCTTTCGCCGCAGTGAGATCGCCCACAGCCAGTTGTCGCTGGGCTTCATTGACTGCAGTTGCTCCGGCCGCAAGGGTCTCGATGTCGATCTTGGACAGCCTGGCCTCCTCGCTTTCCACACGAGTGGATAAATCCGCGAACAGCTTGGCGTCAAGAAGGACAGGCGTCCACTTGCTGCCGCTTTGTTTGGCCCGCTCGACTTGGGCTTGCACCGCAGCTTTTTCCTGAGCCATGCCCTGTTCCATCTGGAGGCGGCGGTCCACGCTGGCCAGTTGCAAACCTTGCTCCTGCTCACGGTTTCGACGATCGAGGTCCGCCTGGGCGCGCAGCAGATTGGTGCGAAGTTTCACCAGGGAGTCACGGGCGACTTTGACCGACTCGGGATAAGCCGACGAAGTAATGTGGTTCTTCTCGATAATCTCGAAAGAAGTCAGCGCCGCGATCGGGTCGGAAGATTCCTTCATTTTCGCCAGCTGCACGCGGCCGCCGAGTTCGGTGCTTTCGGCCGGCGACGCATCCGCGGCAACCCACGCGCCATCAAGCTTGACCTCGCCTGCGGCCACGCGCGCGCGCTCGGACTCAAGCACCGCAGCCAACTTGCGCGCCTCGGGAATATGCTTGCTGTAAGCGTAATTGGTCATGAACGCGCGCACTCTCTCCAGTGGTGCGTCATAGACAGCAGGATGATTCGCGGTGGACGGAACGGTCAGGGCCGTCACCTCAGCATAAGCAACATCATCTTGGGTGGCGCGCTGCATCTTGGTCACTTCGGAGCGCGGGTAGGATTTCTCCTCGCGAATCGTCGGGCTAGTCTGGACTTCCATGAGCAGGGTCTCCGCCGTGACCGAGAGGATTTTCCCGTCAACTTTGGTTCCGTCCCGCAATTCGATCGAATCGGCCCACAGCGAGGCCAAAGGGAGAACCAACAGGCTCAAAAACAGCAGCTTTTTCACTAGGGAAAAGTAGCGATTGGGGAGCATTTCGTCACGCCGCAATGCGTTCCATCAGCTCGCGGCCGATGGCAAGGCTGGCCGTGGCGGCCGGGCTAGGGGCATTGACCACGTGGAGGGCGCGCGGGCCGGAAACGAGGCGGAAGTCCTGCACCAGTTCCCCGGCGGGAGAAATCGCCTGGGCACGAACGCCGGCGCCGCCGGGCAAAAGGTCCTCCTCGCGCAGATCGGGCACCAGACGCTGGAGTGACTGACAAAAGAGTTTCTTGCTCAGCGACCGCAGGCATTCGTCCCACGCCATACGCGGATGACGGGCGAGGAATTTCCAAAGTCCGGGAAAAGTGAGCGCTTCGCCCAAGTCACGCGCGTTCCACTGTGTTTTGCGGTAGGCCTCGCGCGCCAAGGCGAAAACGGCATTGGGGCCGGCTTCGATGCCGCCGGAGATCAGCCGTGTGAAGTGCACACCAAGAAAAGGAAATTTGGGATCGGGCACCGGATAAATAAGATGGCGCACGAGTCGCGACGCCTCGGGGCGGAGCCGGTAATACTCTCCACGGAAGGGAACAATGCGATCGGTCGGATCGAGCCCGGCGAGGCGGCAGACGCGGTCGCTCTGCAGGCCGGCGCAATTGATGAGGAAGTCGCCGGCGAAATCACCAACTCCGGTTTCGGCCGTCCAACCGTCCGGAGTCCGGCTCAGGCCAGTAACTTCCGCACCGGTCGCCACGCGGCCGCCCATGGCCAAAAGGTCATCACGCAGGGATAGGCAGACGGCGGCGTAGTCGACAATGCCTTCTTCTGGCACGTGCAAGGCAGCCACACCGGCCGCGTGAGGTTCCATTTCCCGCAACCCTTCGCGATCGAGCCGGCGCAGACCGGTCAAACCGTTAGCTTTCCCGCGGGTTTCGAGTTCGTGCAGGCGCGGGACTTCGCCGTCGTCGACAGCCACAACCACTTTGCCGCAGATTTCGTGGGGAATGTTTTTTTCGCGGCAGTAGGCGGTCATGGCCCGGATGCCCTCGACGGCCAAACGCGCCTTGAGTGAGCCCGGCCGGTAATAAAGCCCGGCGTGGAGCACCCCGCTGTTGTGGGTGCTCTGATGCGCCCCGACGGAGGATTCCTTCTCGAGCAAAGTGAGGGCTCGGACGCGCCCTGACCGCAACAATTGCCAAGCCGTAGCCAAGCCGACCAGTCCGCCTCCAATGATCAAGGGATTCTTCGGCAAGGGAAAGGAGCCCCGAGGAGGGCGGAAAAGAAAAAGGCGACCCTGCGTATGTTGCCGGGCCGCCTTGATGAGGAGATGTCTCTGACTTAGCGGATCTTCTTCAAGAGCGGCAGTCCGGTGCGCTCGTTTTCGGAGACTTCGTAGCCGGCGGGAAGTGCGTCGATCGCGCCTTCCTTGGCCTCGCCCGCGAAGTAATAGAGGGTCACTTCTTGTCCGCCGCGCAACTTCTGGAGACGTGCGTGGAGGAAGTAGGTTTTACCGCTTTTTTTGCTGACTGTGCTGAATGCCATGGTGGTGTGTTTCCTTTCTTTTTTGGTGGGAACCAAGAGGGTCAGATGATCCCGGCCTTCTTGAGAGTGGCGTAAGCCCCGTTCTTGTTGATTGTCTTCAGGGCACGGGCGGTCAGTTTGACCTTCACGAACCGTTTAAGCTCGGGAACCCAAATACGTTTCTCCTGAAGATTCGGGGTGAAATAGCGCGGCGTATTCGCCGTGACGTGACGGCCGACGCCGCCCTTCTTTTTGGCCATACCGCGGCGATGGATGGTCGATCCACGCTTGGGCTTGGCTCCGGTAACGGTACAAACTCTGGACATAAAGTTTCGGTTTCTTCTCTTGGTTAGGCTTGATGTTGGTGGACGAGGCCCTTGCCTTCAAGCATTTCCAGATCGGCGTCCACCATGATCTGGACCAATTCCTTGAAGCGGACCTTGGGTTCCCAGCCGAGTTGGCGCTTGGCTTTGGCCGGATCCCCGATGAGCAGGTCGACCTCCGCCGGGCGCTCGTAGCGGGCGTCATACTTGATGTATTTC
>CAMBUL010000115.1 GCA_945871065.1 Chthoniobacter flavus
ACCAGCGCGGTATAATCGGCAAACCAAGCCGGCGAGTCACGATGACCCCATCCACCCTCGTCGAAAAGAACCGTGGGGTAATCCCAATGGAATAAAGTGCAGAACGGCCGGATGCCAGCCTCGAGCAAGCTGTCGACCAGTCGGTCGTAGAAATCCAATCCGCGTGCATTGACCTTGCCTCGCCCCCGCGGGAGCAGGCGCGTCCAGGAAAGGGAGAAGCGGTAGGCTTGCAGCCCCAGATCCTTCATCAACCGGACATCGTCGCCGTGGCGGTGGTAGTGGTCGCAGGCGGTCCGGCCGTCGTGGCCCTCCCACACCTTGTCGGGCGTGCGGCAAAAGCGGTCCCAGACCGACGGCCCGCGGCCGTGCTGGTCCGCGGCCCCCTCGATTTGGTAGGCCGCAGTGGCGGCACCCCAGAGAAAGTCCGCAGGAAAGGGACGATGCTGGGCGACGGAACTCAAGGGCGAAGCACGTCGGGCCCGATCTTGGCCGGGCCGGGCCCCGTTGAGTTGCGTAAGACGATTTGTGTTTCGACCCGGATGTAGGTGGCCGCCAGCGAAGGTTCCTGCAGGCGCTCCAAGACGCGCTGCGCGGTGAGCCGCCCGAGCAGGCTCTTGTCGAGCCGCACCGTGGTGAGGGCGGGCACCGAGCCACCGGCCCAAAAGATGTCATCGAATCCGATGACAGAAACATCCTGGGGCACGCGGTAGCGACCGCCATTTTGGAGCGCGGCGAGCAGGCCCACCGCCATTTCGTCGTTGAGGCAGAAAATTCCGGTCGGCATCGATGGCTCGCGGAGCAATTTTTCGCCTGCCTCCATGCCGGATTCGCGGCTGAAATCGCCCGCGATGCGCCGGATGGAGGTCGCGGGCACTCCCCGACCGGTCCAATAAGCGATCGCGGCGGCTTCGCGCTCCATGCTCGCGAGCTGATCGCCGCCCGTGATCAAGGCGAATTCGCGGTGGCCCATTTCGTAGAGGTGCTCGGCCGCCGCTTTGGCTCCGGCCGCATTGTCGAAGCAGATCACATCGGCATGCCCGCTGCCTTCGGGCGCATCGGCCACCACCGCGGGCGGACCTTGGCGGATGAGGTGCCCGAGGATCGGCGGGGGGATCGGGCCGAGATAAATCACCGCATCGACGTGCGCTTTGGAGACCAGCCGGAAATAGTCGTCTTCTTTGCGCAGATCGCCGGCCGGGAGGATAACCAGGGCCGCGTGTTGGCGGCTCAGTTCGGTCTGAATTCCGCCGACGATTTCCAAGTGGTAAGGTCCCATCGACTTGCTGCGCAGCACGTGGCCGACCAGACCAACGCTGATCATCGAACTCTGCTTGCGACTTTGCTGCGGGGCGAGCGGGTCGGCCACGAAGGTTCCCTGCGCGGGCACGCTGTAAATGAGCCCTTCGGCCCGCAATTCCCCCAGGGCCTTGCGCACCGTGATTTTGTTCACGTTGAGCTGCTTGGCCAGCTCATCCATGGACGGCAGGCGGGCGAGGGGGGCCAGCTCCCCGTTCTCGATCTTGCCTCGGATACTCTCGGAAATCTGACGGTAGAGGTATTGGTGGCGGCTCTTGCCGCGGTGGAGTTGCGGTGACGATGAAAGCATGCGACCGCAATAGAACTCAGCAGTCGGAAGGAGGCAACTCCGCAGTGCCGATGGTCACTCGGAGAGAAAAGGCAAATTGGCCGTGCTCGCCCCGCCTTTCCCGTCCCGCACGACCAGAAAAAGTCGGTAGGCGCCGGGTGGGGGGAAGATGACGGAGCACTCCGGACCGCGACCGGATTCGACCGCTTGCCGGAAGGTCGATGGCGCGTTCTCGGCATCCCCGCCGTGTTTGAGGTCTGTGCTCTCCGCCATGACCGTCCACTCGTAGGTCAAATTGTCTGGCTCGCGGTCGGAGACCACGGCGATGGCTTTAAGGCGTGCGCCCGCCTTGGCGCGGTCCGCCTCATTTTCAAAACGCAATGATTCGATTTTCGGGCTGCGGTTGGCCGGCCACTTTCCGGTCCATTGCCGGACGACCGCATCCACTGCGGGAAGTTTTTCCCCGCCGGGCAGGAGCATCCCATACCAGGTGGGGGTGGTTTCCTGCTTTTGGCCCCAAAGAAAAGCATAGGAACCGAGGCACAGTCCTTCTTTGTTTTTCATCACGCTCTGCAGCGTGGCGAAATACTGCGCCGCCTTTTCGTCGGCGGTGGGCTCGAGGGGGGCGCCCCACGTTGTCTTGGCCACTTCCCAGTGCCCCGAGGGACCATACTCGGTGATGACATAGGGTTTTTTCCAGCCGAGTCCCTCGAGCTTCATGCCCGTGCCGCCCGCCCCGCTGTAGGCGTTGATGCCGAGAATATCGATCGAGGGATAGTGCTCCATGATTTCGCGCACCTTGTTCTCGTCGGCCCCGGCGATGACTGTCATAACCGGATGATTCGGGTCCTCCTCCTTGACGATCTTGGCCAGCTCCTCGAGTTCTTTCCAGACGCGCGCCGCCTCCGGGAGGCCGGGAAAAATTTCCGCTTCGTTGCCGAGTCCCCAGACGAGCAGATTCGGATGGTCTTTGTAGCGGCGCACCGCCTCGCGGACCTTCTGGCGCTGCTTTTGCACCATCTCCGGGTCAAGGTAAGAAAATCCGTGGCGCTCGTGCACGACCCAAAGGCCGGCGCAGAAGGTGAGACCGAGTTCCTCAATCTGGGCCAAATTCGACTTTCCCGAGGCATCGGTTTGCTCCAGCTCCTGAATGCCCCAATAACGCACCGAATTGGCCCCCATTTCTTTGGCCAAGGCGAGGGATCCGGAACCGCCGACCCCGAGGATGAAGTAGGGTTCCCCGTTGCGGCGCAATTCCCAGCCTTTATCCGCGGTTTGTCTCACTTCGACCTGTGATCCACCGCCCATGCTCTGGCTGGTCAATCCGGCGCCGACCAGCAGAAGAGCGAAGTTCCACTTGACCCGACCTAGGTTACACATACATTACCTAATCATGCTGGCCCCCTGCCTGTCCATTCCTAAGCGGGCATTTCAGACATTATGGGCCATCGCCACGCTTTTTTGTTTAAACGGTTTTGCCGAGGGGCAAGAACCGGCTCCTTCGGGGGAGAGTTCTTCCGCCCTGACCATGCAGGCGTGGTCCGCCTTGGAGCGGAAAGATTATCCCGCGGCGCGGGTGGCCATTGAGCGCTGCCAGTCCCTGTACGGTGCGCAAGCCGTGGAGATGCAAGGCAAGTTGACCGCGCTTCCGGACACCAAAAACGGTCATCAGGCCTGGGCCCTTAATGACGTGGGCACCTGCACCTTTGTCCTGGGCAAGGTTGCCGAGGCGGAGGGGAAAAAGGACGAGGCCATGACGTCTTACCAAAAGGTGGTGGAAGCTTACCCATATGCCCAGTGCTGGGACAAATCCGGTTGGTTTTGGCAGCCTGCGGTGGCCTCTCGGGAGCGCCTCGCTTTTCTCAGCCTCGAAACAGAATAATTTTACCTCGAATTCCCCCCTCTTTCACCATGCTCAGCTCCCCCCACTCGTTCCCAGATCAAAATGAATAAGCTAGAAAACTCGCGGAGCGCATGGATTTCTGTCCTGGCCGCCGGCCTTGCCTGCGTTTTCCTCGTTCACCCCGGATTGGCAATAGGAGGTAATGGGGGCGACGGCGGTCAGGTC
>CAMBUL010000116.1 GCA_945871065.1 Chthoniobacter flavus
GATGGCGTAAGGATCCCGCGTCCGCCGCCAGGGCAAATCCCGGCCGTGCCGTCGGAACCAAACGCGCAAGCGCCGGCCAAAATCCGTCTTGTTCACGGGGCCATCACAGCAAAGCAGGCGGCCCGGACGAAGCCCAACCTTCTCGACGATGGAGGAACGAACGTTTACACCTTTGAGCAGTTCCATGCCGCCGCTCCGCTCCCACACCGTGGCCCTGACTGCCGAGCAGGCGGACAAGCTGCGCGGCATCGTCGAACGGCAGGGATTCAAATTCGAGCCGCGGCCCTACACCCTTTATTTCGGACAAAAACCTGGCCTGACCGTGGCCGTCTACGAAAAAGGCCCCAAAGCGGTGATCCAAGGCAAGGAGACCGCAGACTTCATCCAGTTCACCTTGGAACCCGAAATCCTCGGCGAAGCCCGCCTCGGCTACGAGGACCTCCACCACCCCGAACGCTTCACCCCGCATTTCGGCATCGATGAAAGCGGCAAGGGCGATTTTTTCGGTCCGCTCGTCATCGCCGGCGCCTACACGGACGACATCATCGCCCGGCAACTCCTCGAAGCCGGCATCCGCGACAGCAAATCGATCGGCTCCGATGCCCAAATCCGCAAAATGGCGGATGTCATCCGTGCCACCCCGGGCCTAGTCAGCGAGGTCATCGTTGTCTCGCCGGAGAAATACAATCCGCTTTACGAAAAAATCGGCAACCTCAACCGCCTCCTCGCCTGGGGCCACGCGCGCATCATCGAAAACCTCTGCGAGCGGAAGCCCGAGTGTCCGTCCGCCTTGAGCGATCAATTCGCCAATCCCATCGTGCTGCAACGCGCCCTGATGGAAAAGGGACGAAAAATCGAACTCCGCCAGCAAACCAAAGCCGAAAGCGATTACGCCGTGGCCGCCGCCTCCATCTTGGCCCGTGAAAAATTCATCGATTGGCTGGCCGACGCGGAAAAAAAATGGGGCCTCAAGTTCCCCAAAGGCGCCTCCGCCGCCGTGCTCGAAGCCGCCCGCACCCTCGTCCACCAACACGGCCCCGACGCCCTCCGCGCCACGGCCAAACTCCACTTCAAAACCACCCAACAAGCACTGGCGTGATGCCTTTCACTGAACACTGAGCCGAGTCTGCGAGACGGGCCATAGCCAACACTATCCTATGAAATTCCTCCTCCCCCTCATCCTCCTCCTTACCATCACCACTTCCTACGCCATGGAAACCAACTCAACCTCCTTCTCCCTCCCCGGCAGCGCGTGGCAGGTGGCCACCTTTGCCGGACAGTCCCCCCTGACCGAACATCCGATCACCTTCGAATTCGACACCGAGGGTAATATCGCCGGCGACGCCTCATGCAACCGCTTCGGAGGATCGTGCCAAATCGAGGGCGACAAAATCCAAGTTGGCCGCCTCCGCAGCACGCGCCGCGCCTGCGAGCCGGACGTCATGGAGCAGGAGTACAAATTCCTCGCCCTGCTCGGCGCGGCCGCCACCTGGTCGCTCGACGGCGACAAACTTGTCCTCACCACTCCAGACGGTGAAATCAGAGCGGAGCGGCAGTCTGGACCCGCAGACTAAGGACCAAAGCCGAAAAGTATTTCGGCTTTTCCCCTCGATCCGTGGGGATGGATGGCTCAGCCGGCCGAACCGCTCGCGGAGGGATGTCACCATGGCCTCCGCGTCCATCCCCCGGCTCGCATGGCAGAAGTTCGTACCGAAGAGGCGAATTGCAGCCATGACATAGAGGGGCCGGTCGCCTACAATCCAGAGATGCATTTTTCCCACCTTGCACTAAGCACCTTTGCCACCCTCGCCGCCTTGGCCTGCCTGAATGTCTCGGCCAAGGACCCGAAACCAGCCTTCCAATGGCAGCCGGAGCGCTCAAAGTCCGGGCCGATTCTAGTCATCGTCAACCTCGACGATCAGCTGGCTTTCGTCTACCGGAACGGTATTCAGATCGGACAAACTCCGGTCAGCACGGGGCGGCACGGATTTACCACCCCAACCGGGGTGTTCAGCATTCTGGGCAAGGATGCAGACCATCACTCGAATAAGTACCACAACGCCTCGATGCCCTACGCCGAGCGGCTCACGTGGTCCGGAGTCTTTCTCCACGCGGGCTCCCTCCCGGGCTATCCGTCTTCCCATGGATGTGTGCATCTGCCGCTGGCCTTCGCCAAGAACCTGTACCAGATCACATCCGCACACGATACGACCGTCCTTATTACGCAATCGACGGGCCAGCCGAGCGACTCCACCGCGCCGGTCGAACAGATGCTCGGCATCGCGCAGGCCGAAGTTTCCCGCGAGCAACCTGGTGATGGCATTGTTTGGGAACCGGACAAGAGCAAGGATGGAAGCGTGGCCATTGTTGTCAGCGGCGCCGACAACCGAATCGAAATTCTCCGGGCCGGGATCCTCATCGGCCAAGCGCCGGCCTCTTTTACGGATCCTAATTCGCTACTGCCCGAGGCGATTTACTTGAAACTCGCACCGGTCCCCGGAAAACCATCGCCCGACTGGAGCGCCGTGGTCATCGCCACGGGACAAAAAGCGGACGCGCCACAAATCCTGTCGCAGCTTCAACTGCCGCCGGCCATTGACTCCGAACTGAAAAAGCTCATCGTGCCCGGCACTCTTCTCATCACGACGCAAGGCTCGCTCTCTCCGGATAAACGCTCCTCGACGGATTTCGTCGCCCTGCAAGCGAACGCCGCCCCGCCAGCCAAACCCTAGGCCCTGCTTCCCGATCGCTGCGCGGTCTTGGGTCGGTCAGAATTCAGCCAAGCAAAGGACGCTGCCGGACAGGCGAAAGGGAAAAAGAGATAAAATCTACAGCTTAATCTTCCGGCGCTGGCAAAACAGCCAGCCTGCTCCGGCGAGCAAGAGCAAAGCGTAGGTCGACGGCTCGGGGACGGTGGCAACGCGGAACCCCACGCTGCCGAACTTTTGCACCGGGTTGAGCGAGACGCCGCCAGTGAAGTCGGACTGCAGATGGTCGGAGCCATAGGGATAGGCGCCTCCACGGACGCCGCGCTGGTTCGTATCGACCACCGCATCGGTCCACTCCATGACGTTACCACCTTGGTCGAAGGTGCCATAAAATCCGGCGCTGTTCATGAAGGCACCAGCCTCGGTCAGATAATTTTGATTGGTGGAATAATTGGTCGACTGGGTGACGGAAAACTCCCCGAGGTTGTTGGTGAAGTTGGCTTGGTTGCTTGCCCCGCCGACCACGTTGCCGGGGGTGGTGTCGCTCTGCGTGGGATAATCCCAGTAGCCGGCATTGGTCCCGCCGCCCTTATAGAAGGCGGCCTTATACCACTGGTCCCCGCTGGGAATAAACCATGTAGCTCCCGGGTTTTTCAGGATGATACCGTTGGTCGCCCCGTTGAGGCTGTAAGCCCCGGTCTCGGTGCTCGCCCCGTTGGTCGCGCCATTGTTCATCCAGTTGGCGAAACGCGCCGCGCTAAACCAACTCGCGTAGGCAATCGGACGGTTGCCGCTGCCGATCCCCGAATAGCTGTAGGG
>CAMBUL010000117.1 GCA_945871065.1 Chthoniobacter flavus
TTGGCCGTGAAGCGGGTGACGGTGGCAAGGCGCCCGGCCGGATCGTATTCGCAGATGTAAATTGCGGCGAGGATGCCGGGCGGCCCGGACAGGGCAAGTCCGATCCCGACCATGAGGAAAGTGCCGACCACCGCGTTGCCGAAGCCGCCTCCGGTCATTCCGGCCGCGGGCGGCAACTGGGTGAAAATCGACCAGTCAAGCAAAGTCAGGCCGTTCTTCATCACCAGATACAGGATGGAAGCGAGGGGAACGAGCGCCGCGAAGGATAGCGCGATGCACAGGCCGGTGAGGAGACGGTTGCCCAAAGAGCGA
This sequence comes from Chthoniobacter flavus, assembly GCA_945871065.1. GTDB lineage: Bacteria > Verrucomicrobiota > Verrucomicrobiia > Chthoniobacterales > JACTMZ01 > JACTMZ01. The sequence goes on from CAMBUL010000117.1 coordinate 313, forward strand.
CCGATCAGTTTGGTCGACTCGATGCCGTCTTCCTTGAAAAAGTCCTCGGCGTGGGTAAGAGGATGATCCATACGCGTCAGCGGATACCCGCCGTTCTTCGTTCGGTGTAACGCAGCACGGCTTCACCGGCGAAATTGACGGCGAGGGTCAGGGCGACGAGTACCAGCGCGGCATACATCAAGGCGGCCACCTGCATGCCCTCGGCCTCGCCGAACTGGTTGGCCAGCAGGCTGGCCAAGGTGCCGGAAGGGGCAAAAAGCGACCAGGAAAGGCGCGAACTGTTCCCGATGAGCATGGCCACGGCCATGGTTTCACCCATGGCCCGTCCCAGCGCAAGGATGGTTGCCGCGACCACCCCCGGTGCGGCGGTGGGCAGGATTACCCCGAGGATGGTCTCCCAGCGGGTGGCGCCGAGGGCGTAAGCACCCTCGCGCAAAGTCCGCGGCACGGCGACAAGCGATGCTCGTGAGATCGCGGTGATGGTGGGCAGCACCATGAGGGCGAGGACCACTCCGGCGGTGAGCAGGGAATTGCCGTAAGCGGGACCGGTCAGGAAAGGAAGGTGGCCGAAGCGCTCCGTGACCCAAGTGCCGAGGGATTGGATGAGGGGAACCACCACAAAGATGCCCCACAGTCCGTAGACCACGCTGGGGATGGCGGCGAGAAGCTCGACGACAAAACGGACAAAGTCACGAGCGTGCCGGGGAAGGAAATCTTCGCTCAAAAAGATGGCAATGGCCAAACCCGGCGGGAAAGCCAGCAGCAAGGCGATGATCGCGGTGGCCACGGTTCCGACAAGGAAGGGCAGCACACCGTAGCGGTCGCGGTTGGGCTGCCACTGCGCGCCGGTCAGAAAACCAAGGCCGTATTCCTCCAGGGCCGGTTTGGCCTCCTGGAAAACCTCCCAGAAAATCCAGCCGAGCACGAAGACCGAGGAGACCGCGGCGAGCGCAGTGAACCAGCGGAAAAAATCCGGAAGCCTGCGCGCCACGCTGCCATGGATGCCGCCCGAGTCGGTCTTGTCGGTCGTCATGGGGAGACGGATCGGCTTAATCGATGGTGGAAAGCGCCGCGTTGGCCTTGGCCACGACGGACTCGGGCAGCGGGATGTAGCCGAGATCCACCGCGAAGGACTGGCCCTCGGTCAGTCCGTAGGTGACGAAGTCCTTGAGCGCTTTGAGCTTCCCGGCATTGTCATACTTTTTGTAAAGCAAGAGCCAGGTGAACGAAGCAATAGGATAGCCGTCAGGTGCCGCGGTGTCGACCGGCCAGGCGCGGAGGTTTTCCGGCAACTCAACCGAGGCCAGCGCGGCGGCGCCGCTGAGTGGTGTGGGGGCAATGAAGTTGCCCGACTTGTTTTCGACCGAAGCGACCGGCAATTTATTCTGTTCGGCGTAGCCGTATTCGACATAACCGATGGAGCCGGGAGTCTGTTTGACCAGTGCGGTGACCCCCTCGTTGCCTTTGCCGCCCACCCCGACCGGGAAAGTGACAGATTTGTCATAACCCACCTCTTCATCGAATTCGGGGCTGATCGCGGCCAGGTGTTGGGTGAAGACATACGTGGTACCGCTTCCGTCCGAGCGGTAGGCCACCGTGATGGGTCGCGCGGGGAGCGGCAGGTCGGGGTTGGTCGCGACAATGGCCGGATCGTTCCACTTGGTGATTGTGCCCAAAAAAATACCGGCCAGCGCGGCGCGGGACAGCTTGAGTCCGGTCACGCCTTCAAGATTGTAGGCCAACACCACGCTGCCTGCGGTGACCGGAACCATCACCGCCCCGCGGGGCGATTTGGCAATTTCGGCATCGGTTATGGCTGCATCGCTTGCCCCGAAATCGACCACCCCTTGGAGGAAGTTTTTCACCCCGGCCCCGCTGCCGACCGACTGGTAGTTCACCTCGATGGCCGGAACCTGCTTGTTGTATTCGACCGCCCAGCGCTGGTAGAGCGGCGCGGGGAAGGTGGCGCCCGCACCAGAAAGTTGCTGGGCATGGAGTGGCGCGGTGAAGCCGGCCGCTAAGATGGCAAAATGAAACAATGACTTCTTCATGAGCGAAGGGATAGACCTAAAGTCTCGCCGCTCGGCGGGCGCGAAAGAAGCGAAAAGCATGGCCATGGCGGATTTGTCACATTTGGAGCCGGGTTTTTCCGAGGCTTTACGAAGTTCGTTGCACTGCTTGCGGCCGGCCCCCCGCAAGCGTAGTGTATATTGCGATGGATCTTACCACGGCCAAACATATTTTAGGCGATTTTGACGATGCCCTCCGCACGATGCGTGACACCGTGTTGATGATGGCTTCACTGACCGAGCGCCTGCTGGCCTCCGCCAATGAAAGTCTTTCCGCCCGCAGCTTCGAAGCTTGCGAGAGGGTCATTGCGGACGATGCGGAAATTGACATGTTGGAGAAGTCGGTCGACGAGGCCGGTGTTGCTATTTTGGTCCGGTTCCAACCGCTGGCCAACGATTTGCGTGAGGTGGTTGCCGCGATGAAAGTCAGCACCAACCTCGAACGGGTCGGTGATCAGGCCGTGGGGATCGCCCGCCGCGCCCGCCGTCTCAACGAATCCCTCGCCCTGCCCGAGACAGACCGCTTGGTCAAAATGTGCCGCGTCGCGGCGGATATTTTTCGCGACAGCATCCGGAGCTACGCCGACCGCGACGAGGGGTTGGCGCGCGGACTAAAGGAGCGCGACCGCGAGCTCGATGCCATGCACCACGCCTACATCGATCAGTTGACCGCGCGGATGGCTGAGGACACCGGTCGCATTCGCGATTATCTCGATCTCGTGCTCATGGCGCGTAATCTCGAACGCGTTGGTGACCACGCCACAAACATCGCCGAAGACGCCGTCTTCGCCGCATCTGCCGAAGACATTCGCCACACTACTCCACCCCCGGGAGCCTGAGTGCCCTTAAAGTCCGCGCGGAGAAGCGGAAGGTGTACCCGCGAACCTTTCTGGTGGCGGCGCGGGAGCTTCAGATGCGGCTGGCGTTACAGACGGCACCAGCTTGGGCAGCCGTTCGGCCATCGGTTGTTGGAAAATATCGACCCGTGCGCCGACGCCCACGCGGTCGAACAAGGCAATGACATCCGCCGAGCGCATGCGGATGCAGCCGTAGCTGACGGGGATGCCGATATTGCGCTCCTCGGGTGTGCCGTGGATGTAAATGAAGCGGCCAAAGCTGTTCCCGTTGTGCCCCTCTTTGCCGCC
>CAMBUL010000118.1 GCA_945871065.1 Chthoniobacter flavus
GAGGCCGCGGTGTACAAGGTGCCGACCATCGGCGAAATGATCTCTTTGCCCAAAACGACCGGCTTTGCCTCCGGAATCGGGGCGGCCGTTGCCGCGGCGGGAGGCGCGGCGACCTGAGGAATGGGCGCGTAGCTCAAGGCAGGCGGGAGGGCCGTTTCCTTGGCCAGTGAAATACGGAAACCATCTTTCTCCATCTCGAAAGCGGTCAGACCGTTTTTCTGCATCAGATCGATGAGTGCTTTGATGTCTTTTAAGTCCACGTTGGTCTCCTTTTTTTGTTTGCGCGTTGGGGAGGATGATTTTCGGGGCATAACGAGTCAAGTTCGGGGCGGGGCCGGCTGTTGCTGGCTGAGGCAATGGATAGAACCAAGACCAATGATGAGGTCCGCGCAATCGACAGGCACGACTTTTTTTCCGGGAAAAACCGATCCGATAATGCTCGCTGCTTCACTATCGCGCGGGTCGTCGAAAGCCGGCACGAGAACGCCTCCGTTGACCACGAGAAAATTGGCGTAGCTGCAGGGGAGTCGGTGACCTTGCCAATCACGGCGCTTCTCCGGCATGGGCAGCGTCACGATATCGAGCGGGGCGCCATCCTCATCACGCATAGCGCGCAAGGCTTGCCAATTCTCTTCCAACACCACGTGGTTAGGGTCCTCGGGGTTCTCTTCCCGCACGGTCAACACCCGCGACTTTCCGACAAATCGCGTCAAATCGTCGATGTGGCCGTCGGTATCATCCCCCTCGATTCCGTCACCCAGCCAAAGCACATTCCGCACCCCGAGCCACTGCTCCAAATTCCGGACGATTTGTTCCTCGGTCATTGCAGGATTGCGATTCGGGTTCAACAGACAACTGCGGGTCGTCAGCACCGAACCGGTGCCATTCACCTCGATCGAACCTCCCTCCAGAATGACCGGGCAGACCAGATGACGCAGGCCAAGCTGCCTGGCCATGGCTTCAGGCACGCGCCGGTCGAGTTCCCACCGCGGCAGCTTCCGGCCCCACGAGTTGAATTCAAAATCGGCAACCGCCACCTCGCCGGTCCGGTCGTTGACCAGAAAGATCGGCCCATGGTCCCGGCACCACGGCTCGTCGGAGTCGATCGGGAAAAATTGCACATTGTCGCACTTGCCGATTTGGCGGCGCGCCTCCGTCTCTTCCGCGGCATTCCGCACGTTGACCCTCACCGGTTCGAATTCGGCCGCCGCGCGAACGAGCGCTCCGAAGGCCTGCGGAATGCGTTCGTAAGCCCCGGGAAAACTTTCCGTGTCGGGATGCGGCCAGGAGAACCACACTGCATCGTGCGGCTCCCATTCAGCCGGCATGCGAAACCCGAGGTCTGCAGGTCTTTCCATGTCTATATTTCCAACCACGGAGTGCTAAAAAGCAAGCCGTGGAAGCGCCGTGCAACCGAGCAGATCGGACCAACCTTCGAGTCATATCAAGGGCCCATCGCATTTGCACTTTGCCCTTCGGCCCCGGGGTAGGGTCGGACCTCCGGGCCGACCGCGAACCTTCTCTGGGCTTCGACACGGCCGGTCCCGAGGCCCAGCCCTACCGCTCGATCCATAGTCGAAAAGAAAAGGACGTTGCTATCAAAACTTCGAACCGTGCACGCTGGACGGCTCGGTACATTTGACTCGGCGGCGGTTGATGACCGGTGAAGGTTCAAGTCGCGAAATGGTCGATTCGCCGAGTTTATGTCCCCCTTCGCCGAGTGGCCGAGGAAACCCGGTTGGTCTGGGTCAACCTTGCCGCATGATGAAAACCTCCCCATTCCCCCTCGTCATAGCCCTCGCCCTCGGCTGGCTTACCCTCGGCCAGCCAACCGCCTTGGGCCACGGATCCATGGCCAACCCGATCAGCCGGTCGTATGCGGGATTTCTGGAAAATCCGCAGACCCCCCAATCCGGCGGCGTGCGGGCCGCCATCGCGCTTGGCGGCACGCAACCGTTTTATGACTGGCACGAGGTCGCGCGAAATATCCCCGACTACAACTGGCAAGCTGCCGTGCCGGATGGCCAACTCCCCGGGGGAGGTCGCGACAAATACCGTGGCCTCAACCTTGCTCGCACCGACTGGCCCACTACGCGCGTCAGCCCGGGAACATTCAATTGCGTCTTTTACGCCGCCACCCCGCACGAACCGAGCTTCTTCCGTGCCTACCTCACACGCTCGGGCTACGACCCGACCCAACCGCTCAAGTGGGCCGATCTAGAACCTTTGGCGGGCGCCGAAAACGCTCGCCTCGTCGGTTCGAACTTCGTTTTCAGCGTCAATTTCCCCCAGCGCACCGGACGCCACATTCTCTACGTGGTCTGGCAGCGTATCGACCCGGCGGCGGAGGTGTTTTTTTCGACCAGCGACCTCGACTTTGGCGGCTCGAACATCCCTCCCACGCCCACCCCCAACCCAGCACCCACTCCCGGCCCGGTGCCGACGCCGAATCCGCCCCCGAGCCCGGTGCCGACGCCTAACCCCGTGCCGGATTGCTCCAAGACCGGGGAAACCTGCCACTGCGGCACGACCAACGGCGCACCCATCCCCGGCGCGCAGAACACCATTCTTGAAACCGACGAGGTCATCGTCCGCTTCTGCCTGACCAATGATTGGGGCACGGGTTTCCAAGGCGACGTGACCATCGTGAACAAGACCGTCCGCACGCTGCCCGCGTGGACTCTCACCTTCGACCTCGACCAAGAAATTACCTCGGTTTACAGCGCCCGCTTGGCTTCGCGCACCGGCAAACGCTACACGCTCGACGGCGCACCCTTCAGCTGGAACAGCGCGGTTGCGCCCCGCAGCACCGTGAAGTTCGGGTTCATCGGGTCACCCGGAGCCCTCAGACTTCAACCGGCCAAAGCGACCTTCACCCACCTAGGCGGCACCGTGCCATCGAACCCCACCCCCGTGCCGACGCCAGCACCGACACCCGCGCCGACTCCGATCGCCACGCCAGTCCCAGCCCCGATACCCACCCCCGTGCCGACACCGGCGCCCGCGCCGGGTTCGCCGGACGCGGTCTTCACCAACGCGCAGGTCAGAGTGACATTCAAAGTGACCTCGGATTGGCGCACCGGCCTGCAGGCACAGGTGGACATCGAGAACCGCACCGGAACCGCGATCAACGACTGGCGTCTCACGCTCAACGGCCTTGATCGCACCGTCTCCAGTATCTGGAGCGCTCGCGTGGTCAACCGGACCACTTCATCCGTCGTCTTTGACGGCGCCAACACCACTTGGAACCGCAATATTCCGGCCCGCGGAAAAGTTTCGTTGGGGTTTGTCCTGCAACCGGGCAACTTGCGCACCCCGCCCACCGG
>CAMBUL010000119.1 GCA_945871065.1 Chthoniobacter flavus
CGGCGTATCGTGCCGATCAGCGACAACCTTCGCCAGTGGCTCTTGCCCCACGTTGGCCGGGGCCTAATCGTGCCCAGCGCGGAAACCTACCGCAAGGCGACCAATCTCTCGCGACGCCTCGGTATCGAGTGGCCTCACAACGTGCTGCGCCACTCGTTCATCAGCTACCGCATTGCCAAGATCAAGAATGCCAACGAAGTGGCGCTCGAGGCGGGGAATTCACCCGACATTATCTTCCGGCACTACCGCGAGCTGGCCACCGAGGAGCAGGCCGATGCGTGGTTTGCAATCGTGCCGCCCGCCGAATCCTGAAACGCCGGAGCACCTACTGCTGCGCGCGCAGCCACACCTTCACCGCTTCGGGCTCAAATCGGATCAAGTGCCGGAACTTGATCGTGGGCAAACCGGCGTAGCGCAGGTTGCGGATCTCCCGCACGCTGCAGCCGATGTAGCGGGCCAAGTCATTGGCGGTCCAAAGGCGTTCGTCCGTAGTTTGAGTGCTGGTTTGTTCCGGTTCAGGCGGTAGTGTGTCCATGCCTGCCGCCGGGTGTCAAATGGCGCTCTTCAGTGCGGTCAAGGGACCGGAAAGGCGCTGAATACGAGGCTTGCTGTGTCACAAAAACTATGTAGTATTTGTGACAAACCTATGCGGCAAATCTCCATCCCGATAGACAGGCAAGTAATACGGCGCGTGGCTGGCAGTGCACGTTCTGCCAGCTTCACGGCTTTTGACTTCGCTGGGCTTGGAAAACCAGAAGCCGTGAGACAGGCCTTGAGGCGTTTGGTGGCCCGGGGAGAGTTGGCTCGCGCGCGGAGAGGTCTTTATTTCAAGCCGCGCGCACACCCCATTGTTGGAACCACGGGTCCCGATACCTTGGCGGCTATCCGGAAGTTGATGGAGCGCAGTGCCGCGGAGTGGCAGTTCAGCGGAGCCGCGGCGGCGAACTTGCTGGGTCTTTCCGAACAAGTGCCTTCCCGTTGGGTCGTGGTGACCAGTGGCAATCCGCGCAAAGTGCGCATTGGCAAGACCGGGGTGGAGTTTCGGCATGCGGCACCTCGCAATCTCCTCGGGGGAGGACGCCCGGCCGGGTTGGTTTTCCAAGCCCTGCGTTATCTTGGCGCCCGAGGTGTTACTCCAGCGCGTATTTCGCATCTGCGTGGAAGGCTTGATAAAAAGGCCAAAAAGGAACTCGCGGATTTGTGTCCATTGATGCCTCGCTGGATGGAGCCTGCCGTGCAGCAAATCGTCGGAATGAAAGCGCGTGAATAAAATTGTCAATCTTTCTCGCGAAGAACGGCGCGAGCTTTGGAGCAGTGCCTCGCAGCAGTTGCAGCCTCTGCCGGACTTCATGATCGAAAAGGACTTCTGGGTGTGCTTTGCGTTGCAACACCTCTTCGCGCTGCCCGGCGCGCGCGATCATTTCATTTTCAAGGGCGGAACTTCGCTGGCCAAAGTTTGGCGCGCTATTCACCGTTTTTCCGAGGATATCGATATTTCGATGAGCCGCGAGTGGCTGGGGTTCACCGGAGACCGTGACCCCGAGGCGGCCCAGACTCGCGCACAGCGCACCAAGCTGCTCACGGCTCTCTCCGCGGTGTGCGCCAAAAAGGTACAAGAGGAGTTAGGCCCCGCATTGCATCAGTCGTTTTCCGCAGCGCTGGGCAGGAAGGACTGGAGTCTTGAAGTTGACCCGAAGGATGAGCAAACGCTCCTTTTTAATTATCCGAGCGTGTTCCCGGAGATTACTGGCCGCTCTTACGTCCGCCAGCTCGTGAAAATCGAATGCGGAGCACGCTCAGACCGCTGGCCTGTGAGCGAAGGCCGCGTGGTGGCCTATGTTGGGGAGGCGTTTCCCGATACGCTTCCGGACGTCGGCGTCGATGTCCCCGTCTTGGATATCGAGCGAACCTTCTGGGAGAAGGCATTGATTCTTCATGCCGAGGCGCATCGTCCGCAGGACAAGCCTGTTCCCGAGCGCTACTCGCGGCATTATGCCGACGTGGCGGCCTTGGCCAAGAGCGAGAGCGCGTCAGGAGCTTTGGAACGCGATGATTTGCGCGCCCGAGTTGTTGCCCACAAGTCGGTATTTTTCCCTGCAGCTTGGGCGAAATACGAAACAGCCGCTCCAGGAACGTTTCGTCTTTTGCCGCCCAAGGAAAGGGTTTCTGAACTCGCGCGCGATTATTCTTCGATGCAGGAGATGTTTTTCCGCCAGCCGCTGGCGTGGAGCGAAGTGCTTGATGTGTTGGCGGATCTTGAGAAGCGTATCAACGCTGCTTCTCGGGATTGAGGACTTCAGCAAGAAACAGAGTGGTTCATATGTCGGAATCTTCTCCCGTATGGTGACAAATGGTGACAACTTGCGTTCCGAGTTGTTCCATTTCGTGCCGGTCAGGCAAAACGGTCGCCCGTCGATGAGCGGAATAAATCGGCACAAATCAACATCATAAGGAACACAAGTTGCTGATCGGCAACAAGATAGAAACACTCATAACCTGAAGGTCGCGGGTTCAAATCCCGCCCCCGCAACCAACTCTCCACCAACATCTTAAGAGCATTTCGCGGCCCGGAATTTCCGGGCCTTTTTCATGGTGGTGACAAAATGGTGACAAACGCGCGCAAGTTTTGTGCGATCAACAGGTTGTGGGCATTGTTCGCGGAAATCACCATTCCGCTCTACTGAACGCACACTTGGCGCTTCTCCAGCCCTTCAGGTTGCGCGGTCTATTTTCGGGCCCTTTTCCAAAGTCGTCACGAGCGCCCGCAGTCTAAACCCCCGCGGAGCGTTCCGGGCGATCTCCCAGTGTGCTTGGCCTTAACCTCGGGCGCGCACGGTTGTTTGCATGTAAGACTCCGCTTCGGGCAGCCATGCGGCGCCGGCCGGCACGTTGTGGCGGCGGCAGAACTCGTCCCAGACCGCGCCCCACGGGAGGGACTTGGCTTCTTCGAGCAGGGCCAGACGTGCGGTCAGGTTGCCGTTGGCTTCGACTTCGCGGAGTTGCTTGGAGGGTTCGAGCAAGGCGAGAAGGAGGGCTTTTTGGGTGGCGCGGATGCCGATGACCCAA
>CAMBUL010000120.1 GCA_945871065.1 Chthoniobacter flavus
GCAGCCGGCCGGTAGTCCGGGTTGTAGCGCGGCTCGAGAACTTCGCGGGCTACGGCTTCCGCCTTGGCGTACTGGCCCTCGCTGACCAAGTACTCGGCATAGCGGATGGCGGTGGAGGAGTAACGGGAAAGAGCGCGTGCCCGCAAGGACTTCTGGGCGGGGCCGTCGGGCGTGAGGTCGACGGCTTGCTTGTAGGCCAGGTAGGCCGCCTCGAGATCACCGGATTGGAGGGCCGCGTCGCCGCGACGCATGGCATCTTCGGCTTCGACCGTATCCTGCTGGCGCCGGATGATTTCCCGATCGGCTTCGTTCTCGATCGAGTGGAACGAATCCTGTCCGCCGGATCCCGCTTGGACAGAAAGCGGCGCGAAGAACGCCGAGGTCAACGAAGCGCCAACGAGGATGAGGTTAAGAGGGCGCTTCATTTTGGAAGAGGGGGCTCAAGTGAAGCCGAGACGGTGTCAATGGGCATGGGCACTTCCTCGAGGTCCAGATCTTCGGCCGCAAATTGCTCTGTCGCCAGGGCCTGGCCAGCGGGATCAATCAGTGTGGCGGTGACGAAGATGACCAAGTTGCGCTTGATATGCTGGTCGGACTGGGAGCGGAAGAGGGCGCCAGCCATCGGGATGTCGCCGAGCAGCGGGGTTTTGTCATTCACTTTTTGGACGTCTTCGCGCATCAGGCCGCCGAGGACAACGGTCTGTCCATCGTAGATGCTGACCGAGGTTTCGACCTTCCGTTCGCTGAAGACCGGATAGTTGATCACATTCTCGGTGACCACGATTCCCCGGTTGAGGATGGGGGAACCGTAGTTGATGAATCCTTCGAACTCCGTGACCTCGGGGACAAGCCGGAGATCGATCGTGTAGTTGTCGGAGCCAACCGTGGGTTCGACCTCGAGGCGCACGCCGACCGGTCGCATCTCAAAAGAAGTGGGGGTGGCTGGTGTGACCGGCTGGGTGCCGCTTCCCGTAGTCTGGGGGACCTGCGGCGGCTCGTATTCTGCGGGGTAACGAAACTCACGGATCACCTCCACGGTGGCCGAGGAACCGCTTTTGGTCGTCACCTTGGGCGCGGAGAGAACATCAATGCCTTTTTTCTGGTTGAGCGCGCGGAGCACGACTTGGAATTGCGGATTGGTGAAAATGCCGGCGAGGGCGAGGACACCGGCGGCCGGTCCCACGGGGCTACCGAAGAGGAGCCCGTCAAGGGCGTTGCCCGTGATTGCCGTCTGACCGCTGCGGTTGCCGGCGGTGATGGGATTGACCCCGACCGGGACAGTCGACCCGGGGTAGAGAAATGGGTAGTTGGCAGTGCCACCCGGCGCTGTGGCGGTGGAATTGAATTGATTGCCGCTGGTGCCGCCGCTGCCAAAGATGCCCGTGTCGCCAAAACCGAATTGGCCGAGCAGCCAGTCGAACCCGAGCTCCTTGAGGTTGTTTTGCGAGATTTCCACAAATTTCGATTCGATCTCGACCTGTGAAGGGACCGCGCCGGTTGAGCTTTCAACCAGTGCGTCGACCAGATCCAGGTTCTCCTGCGAATTGCGCACGATGAGGCGGCTGCTGCTGGCCAGGAAATTCGCGCTAGCCCCCGAGGGGAACTGCACGCCTTGTGACTCGAGGAAATTTTTGGCTGTGCTTTGACCGGCGGTGCTTTCGAACTCGGCTCCCGCACCACCCCCCCCGCCACCGGTCGGCGTCGCGGTAATAAAGCCGGGGGGCACGCGGTATTCTTTGGTAATCAGGGTGTCGGTCGCTTCGTTGATCGGAACGATAAGGACAGCGAAGGGCTCAACCTTGAATTTCAGGTTGGCCAAATTGGTAATGTAGGTCAGCGCCTCGCGCAGCGGGAGATTGGCCAGGTCGATGGTCACGGTTTGGGAGGCCGCCGCCTGGTCGAGCTTCAGGACAATGTTGACCCCGCGGTCCGCCGGGTTGATCGCCTCGGTGTCGAGCACATCGGAACGCTGCCGCAAATACTCGATGGCCTCGCGCACCGTGGCATCGGTGAAGTTGATCCGGGGAACGATGATTTCATCCAGTTTGCGATTGATGGATTGCGTTCCGCGCGAAACAAGAACGGGTTGCTCGATCACCGCAGCGGGGCCGAGGTCCGCGCGCCGGACGGGGGTCTCCCAGGCTTTGTCGACCTGTGTGATCATGGAAGCACGAATGTCGTTGTACGCGTCGTCGCGCACCCGCGATTTCGCCACGTTGACCTGCTCCATACCGCGGCGGGCGGCGACGTTGTAGCGATCAAGGCGGAGCACTGCCTCGTATTTGGCGGTTGCTTCGTCGAAGCGAGCCGAGTCGTAAAGTCCTTGGGCTTCGTTGAGAAGAGTTTTGACCTCTTCGACCTTCGCGACGAAGCCGGGAGTGACGGTCTTGTTGAAGTAGTCGGGAGATTCCAGTCGCGCAAGCAGACGCTGAGCCGGTTTGTAGTTCGGATTGTATTGCGGCTGCAGGAGGACGCTGACCGTTTCCTGCGCATCCTGCCAGCGACCTTCCTCGATCCGCGACTCGGCCAGGCCCATGACAGACTTGGAAAATCCGTCCATGGCCACGGCACGCAATTCGCGGACGTTGGGTGCGTCGGGCAGGGCGTCGACCGCGGCTTTGTATTGGGTGTAAGCGGTCTCGTAGTCGCGCTCCATGAGGGCGACGGATCCCCGCTGCATGGCCTGCGGCGCGTAGTCGTCAGCCAACTGCATGCGCTTGGCAATCTCGAGTTCCGACTGTGCCTCGACACCGGAAAAGGAGGGGTTCCCGCTATCCGGGCCGGCATAGAGGCCATGGGCTAAAGCCGACAGGACCAAGAAAGCTGGCAGAAGAGGCAGACTAAAGATTGCTGGTGTTTTCGATGGAGGCATCCGTGGCGGGAGTTTCTGCAGAGGTGGTGAGAGGGGGGACCTTCAGAGAGCTGCCTTCAGATCCGACCTGCTCTAATACCGCTGCTACACTGTCGACGTCAATCAGTTTGTACGAAGAGCCCTCGGGGCCGAAAGTGAATGTTTTGCCTTTCTCCACGCGTATTTCCTCACCTCGGATGGT